>NZ_JBDGKY010000001.1:0-427143 GCF_057656135.1 Lysobacter sp. Soil_N_23 | reverse complement strand
ATCCTGTCCGAAGGCGGGGCGCGGGACATCCATGTCCCGCTGCGGAGCAATCCCCGGCCCGGCGGACGACGCTTCGGCACGTCGATGCGCTGGCTTCGTTTGCCTCCAACCTGCTTCGGTTAACCCACAGCTGGCGAAGAGCCAAAAAATTAAGGCCGAGTTCAATTCCACGGCCTGATGCTGACGGCCTGACCCGGGGGGTTCCGCACCATGATCCGCAAACTACTGATACCTGCACTCGCCGCGACGCTGCTGGCGGGTTGCATCACCGACTACGGCTATCGCGGTTACGGTGGCGCGGGCGATTACTACTACGGTCGTCCGAGCGTCGAGTACCGCTATTACGGTGGGTACGGCGGCGGCTATGGCGGCTACTACGGCGGCTGGGGCGGGTACTACCCGTATGCCTATCCGTACCGCTACGGCTATGGGTATGGTTATGGCTACCCCTATCGCTACGCCTACCCGTACCGCCATGGCTACGGCCCGTACGGTTACCCGGGATACCGGGCCCCGTACTACAACTACCCGCGCTACAGGGGTCACGACGGCGGTCATGGGCACGGTCATGGCCACGACGGTCATGGCTACAACAACGGCAACTACCCGAGCCGGCCCGGCTGGAGCGGCCAGGTGCCGACGCCGCAGCCGGGCGTGCAGCCCGGTCCGCGACCGGGTGGGCAAGTGGGCGGACGCCCCGGGTCGGTGCGTCCGCCGGGGCCGAATGCGAGCAACGAGCCGCGGCCGACGCCTCGAAACGACAAACCACGCCGTCCGTCGGATGGACGCGGACGCGTTCGGCAACTCGAGCCGTGACGGGGTTGCGCAAGCTGGCCGCAATTCACATTTTTCCGCTTGCGTCGCGCCGCAACTGACGGCAATCTGCGCCTATTGACCGATTGCGTCGCTTTTGGACGTAAATCGCAAAGCAGCCCAGCTTCCATGTCGGCGCCCGGCGAGGAACCACGGATCCCCCCTGTTCCGTCCCCGTCGGGCGTCGGCGCCCATTCCGGCCCAGCGCGCCACGCGCGGGCACGTCGAAACAAGCGCAAAGTCCCTCTAGACCCCGCCCAGGCGGGGTCGCGACGTTTGAGAAGGGCATTTCCGGAAATGAGCCAGCCGCGGCGAAGCCGCCCGGAAGATTTCCAGAACCGGTAGCCCCCTTAGGTAAGGGGGCGCGGCGGCAGCCGCAGGGATTGGAAGCTCAGCCCCGGGGCCCAAGGTTTGCGCAGCAAACTTTGGGTTTTTTATAGGCGCAGCCATAAAAAAGGGGGCCGAACGTCCCCCGACATTCGGCCCCCCGGCTTCCCCCGCGAGCGCTTGGCCAGCCCCTGTTCCAAATCCGGCCGGCGATGAGCGCCTGCCCCGCTGGGTGCAATAGATACAAAGCAGGAACCGTGCCAAGTTTCACGTGGCATTCAGACTGACCGGCAGGGCAAACCCGCGTGGCCTAAAATTCGCCAGCGGCGCGAAGCCCCTGCGCGCGAGCGAATATCCCCAGGACCCGATGAGCCAGAACTTCTACCAGTACGACGTGATCGTGATCGGCGGCGGCCATGCCGGCACCGAAGCCGCGCTTGCGTCTGCCCGCGCCGGCGCACGCACGCTGCTGCTGACGCATTCGGTGGAGACCGTGGGTGCGATGAGCTGCAACCCGGCCATCGGCGGCATCGGCAAAGGCCACCTGGTCAAGGAAATTGATGCGCTGGGCGGCATCATGGCGCGCGCCGCCGATGCGGCCGGCATCCAGTGGCGCCGGCTCAATGCGAGCAAGGGCCCGGCCGTGCGCGCCACCCGCTGCCAGGCCGATCGCGCGCTGTATCGCGCCTTCATCCGCCGCGCGGTGGAGACCCAGCCCAACCTCACCCTGTTCCAGGCCGCGGTCGACGACATCGTCTTCGCCGACGGTCGAGTCGCCGGCGCGATCACCCAGACCGGTCTTCGCTTCGAGGCGCCGGCCGTGGTCCTGACCGCCGGCACCTTCCTCGCCGGCAAGGTCCACGTCGGCCAGACCACCTACGCCGCCGGTCGTGCCGGCGACCCACCCGCCGTCACTTTGGCCGCGCGCCTGCGCGAAGGTCCCTTCGTGGTCGACCGCCTCAAGACCGGTACGCCGCCGCGGATCGACGGCCGCACGCTCGACTACTCGGTGATGGAAGAGCAGCCCGGCGACGATCCGCGCCCGGTGATGTCCTTCATGGGCAGCCAGGCCGACCATCCGCGCCAGGTCTCGTGCTGGATCACCCACACCAGCGAGCAGACCCACGAGATCATCCGCGGCGCGCTCGACCGCTCGCCGCTCTACACCGGTCAGATCGAAGGCATCGGCCCGCGCTACTGCCCCTCGATCGAGGACAAGGTGGTGCGCTTCGCCGAGAAGCCCAGCCACCAGATCTTCGTCGAGCCCGAAGGCCTGGACGTGGCCGAGATCTACCCCAACGGCATCTCCACCTCGCTGCCGTTCGACGTGCAGCTGGCGCTGGTGCGTTCGATCCGCGGTTTCGAGAACGCGCACATCACCCGCCCGGGCTACGCGATCGAGTACGACTTCTTCGACCCGCGCGGACTCAAGTCGACGCTGGAGACCAAGGCGATGTCGGGCCTGTTCTTCGCCGGCCAGATCAACGGCACCACCGGCTACGAGGAGGCCGCCGCGCAGGGCCTGCTCGCAGGCGTCAATGCCGCGCGTTTCGTCCACGGCCTGGAGGGCTGGTCGCCGCGCCGCGACGAGGCCTACCTGGGCGTGCTCGTCGACGACCTGATCACGCACGGCACCAGCGAGCCGTATCGCATGTTCACCTCGCGCGCCGAGTACCGCCTGCAGTTGCGCGAGGACAATGCCGACGCTCGTCTGACGCCGGTCGGGCGCGAACTGGGCCTGGTCGACGACGCCCGCTTCGCCCGCTTCGACGCCAAGCGCGAAGCCGTCGCACGCGAAAATACTCGCCTTGGAGCCGTCTGGGCGGCTCCGGGCAATGCCCTGGGTCGCGAGGCCATGGCCGTGCTCGGCATCGAAATCAGCCGCGAAACCAGCGCCCTGGACCTGCTCAAGCGTCCCGAACTCGACTACGCCAAGCTCATGCAGGTGCCGTCGCTCGGCCCGGCAGTGGACGACGCGCAGGTGTCCGAGCAGGTCGAGATCGGCGTCAAGTACGCCGGTTACCTCGATCGCCAGCGCGAGGAAATCGAACGCCAGCGGCGCCACGAAACCACGACCATCCCGCACGACTTCGACTATGCCGCCGTGCGCGGATTGTCGGCCGAAGTGCAGGGCAAGCTCGAGCGCGTGCGCCCGCAGACCATCGGCCAGGCGCAGCGCATTCCTGGCATGACACCGGCGGCGATCTCGCTGCTGCTGGTGCACCTGACCCGCGCACGCCGCGCCCGCGTGGCCTGACATCAGGACGAATGCCGGCGCCGGAACTCACCCGGCGCGCAGCCGGCGTCGCGCTTGAAGAACTTGATGAAGTTGGCCGCCTCGTCGAAGCCAAGCTGCTCGGCGATGGTGGCAACCGGCAGCGCGGTCTGCGCGAGCAGGCGCTTGGCTTCCAGGTTGATGCGCGCGGCGATGAATGCCTTGGCCTGCACTCCGGCAACTTCCAGCGTCGTGCGCGTCAGGCTGCGCTCCGAGCATCCCAGCGCCTTGGCGTAGGCGGCGACCTGGTGCTGGCGGGCGAAGTTCGCTTCAAGCATCTGTTGGAACCGGCGAAATCTTTGCAGGCTGGCTACCGACGCGCCCGACTGCGACGCCTGCCGGCCGTGGCTCAGGTGCAGGCGCAGCAGCAGCGCGTACAACTGGTGGCGCAGCAACGGGTGAAGCTCGTCGCTCGGCCACCCCGATGCCGAGTCGGCGTGCATCCGGACGATGGTGTCGAGTACCGCGCGCAGCTCCTCGCCCTCCAGCGCCATGTGCGTCGGCAGTGCCTGCAGGCTGGCGTGTGCCTTGAGTTCGTCGATCCGCACCGTGGTCTGCAGCGGCGCCAGGAACTCGGGACGGAAGATCACCACCCAGCCGTTCCAGTTGGCCTGCATGTTGAAATGCAGGGCCTGCTCCGGCCGCAGCGCCAGCAACGAACCCGGCCTGCAGGGCACCGGAGTGAAATCCACGGCGTAGTCGAAGCATCCGTCGGTCACACAGATCAGCATGTGGAAATCGATGCGCTGGGTGACGCGGAAGTGCGCGTCATCGACGCGGCCGCGCAAGTCGGCCACCGTGAAAATCTCCACGTCCAGCCCGTACTCGCCAGGCGGCTGGTACGCGACCCGCATGATGCTGTCGCTTTGCCGATTCCGCATCTCAGGATGTCCGAAATTCACAGCTGGCTGTCGTCCAATGACCTGTGAATCATAGGCCTGCTGCGGAAAATGACCACCGACCGCATCGACCGAGAGACAGGACCATGACCATGTCGCCCAAGGCACAGGTAGCGCTGCTGCTCAAGAGCATAGAGACCGGTGAAGCCCACCCGGTCGGTTACATCCATCCCAGCCGCTACGTGCAGCACAACCTGGCGGTCGGTGACGGCCTGGCCGGTTTCGGCGAGTTGCTGGAGCAACTGCCCAAGGGCAGCGCCAAAGTGAACACGGTGCGGGTGTTCCAGGACGGCGATTTCGTCTTCGCCCATACGGACTATGACTTCTTCGGGCCCAAGATCGGCTTCGACATCTTCCGCTTCGACGAAGGCAAGATCGTCGAGCACTGGGACAACCTGCAGGACAAGCCCGCCTCGCCCAATCCCAGCGGTCACAGCATGATCGACGGCACGCTGCTGGTGGTCGACCTGGAACAGACCGAGGCGAACAAGGCACTGGTGAGCTCGTTCCTCGACGACATCCTCATACACGGACGGATGGAGCGGCTGTCGGACTACTTCGACGGCGACCGTTACATCCAGCACAACCCGCATATCGCCAACGGCTTGTCGGCGCTGGGCAGCGCGCTGTACGCGATGGCCCAGCAGGGCAGGGCGATGAAGTACGAGCGCGTCCACCGCATTCTCGGTGAGGGCAACTTCATTCTCTCCGTCAGCGAAGGCCAACTGGGCAGCCAGCACGTCGCCTTCTACGACCTGTGGCGCGTGGAGAACGGCAGGATCGCCGAGCACTGGGACACCATCGAGGCGATCCCGCCGCGCGAGCAATGGAAGAACGGCAACGGCAAGTTCTGACCGCAGGCATCCCATCGGCTCGCAGAGCGCGTTACGCTTGTGCCGATGAAGCCGAGCCTGATCCTCCCACTGCTGCTGTTGCTGCCGGTCGCCTGCGACCGCTCAGCCCCGACCACCGCCAAGTCCGCCGAAGCCGGTGCTGCCACGGCGACGCAAACCGCGCCGCCCAAGGCCACCCAGGCCGTGGCCGAGCCGTGGTCGCTGCCGTCGGGCCTGGGCCTGGCCGCTCAGCCCGATCTCGTGCGCGCGCCCGACGGTTCGCTCGTGCTGGCCTGGATCGAGACCGAAGGCGACCGGCACGCGCTGAAGTTCGCCCGCTACGGCAAGGGCGCCTGGAGCGAAGCCAGGGACATCGCCCGCGGCGACGACTGGTTCGTCAACTGGGCCGACACGCCGCACCTTGCCGTGACGCCGGACGGCGCGTTGTGGGCGCATTGGCTGAAGAAGTCGGCCAAGGCGCCGTACGCGTACGACGTCGCGCTGGTCCGTTCCGGCGATCAAGGTCGCACGTGGTCGCAGGCTGTTCTGGTGAACGATGACGGCACGCCGACCGAACATGGGTTCGTGTCGCTGTGGCCGGCAGCGCGCGATCGCCTCGGCATCGCCTGGCTCGACGGCCGCAACAGCGGCAGCGGGCACGGCCACGGCGGTCACGAGGGGCACGGCGGCGGCGCGATGACATTGCGTGCCTCCCTGTTCGACGCATCGCTCAAGCGCGACGGCGAACGCGAGATCGACACGATGACCTGCGATTGCTGCCAGACCGATGTGGCCCTCGGCGGCCGCGGCCCGTTGCTGGTCTATCGCGATCGCACGCCGGACGAGATCCGCGACATCGCCATCACCCGTCTCCAGAACGACGCCTGGACGCCGGCGCACCCGGTCCACGCCGATGGCTGGAAGATGCCGGCCTGTCCGGTCAACGGCCCTGCCGTTGCCGCCGCCGGCGATGCCGCGCTCGTGGCCTGGTACACCGCCGCCGGCGACATGCCCGCGCTGAAGCTGGCGCGCAGCAACGATGCCGGCGACAGCTTCGCTGCACCGCTCACCGTCGACCAGGGCATGCCGGTGCAGGGACGCGTCGATCTCGCGCTCGATGCGGACAGTGCCTGGCTGCTGTGGACACGCGAGGATGCCGGCGTGCAGTCGTTGCATCTCGCGCGCTACACCCCGGACCTCGGGCGCGAACTGCAACGCGTCGAAGTCGCGCGCCTGCAAGGGCGCGGACGGGCCACCGGCTTCGCCCAGCTCGCACTCGGCGACGACGGCGCCTACGTGGTCTGGACCGACGTGGTCGACGGCAAGCCGCGGCTGCAGGGCCAGCACTACCGGCTGGCGCCATGACCGCCTCCGTCGTCCATGCCAGTTGCCATTGCCGCAGCCTGGTCGTGCAGGCGACGCTGACCCGTCCCGCGCACGACTACGCGCCACGCGCCTGCGATTGCGATTTCTGCCGCAAGCATGGTGCGGCCTGGCTGACCGATCCGGCAGGAAGCCTGCGCTTGCAGCAGCGCGGCGGCGACGCCACCGTGCACTACCTGCAGGGCTCCGACCAGGCCGAGTTCCTCGTCTGCGCCCATTGCGGCGTGCTCGTGATGGCGACTTACCGGAGCGAAGACCGCCTGTTCGCCGCACTCAACGTGCGCGCAATCGAAGGGGCGCCTACCTTCGCGCCAGAGCAGGTCGCGCAACCGCGACTGTTGAGCGCGCAAGACAAGCCGCTGCGCTGGCAGCAACTGTGGTTCGCCGACGTGCGGATCGAGATCGTGTAGGCGGGGAGACGACCGACGTCGTGCCCCGCCCTGCACACCGCTTGATAAATGCGAGTGATTCTCGTTTAATGCGCGGGCCATCTGTAGCCGGATCGAAGGTGGGTTGTCCTTCGCTCCGCGCTTCGCAGTAGCCAGTCCCCGCACCGCGACAGCCAAAGAACACGTGCCCGCCTGCATGAAGGCGGCGGCAGTTCGACTCGCCCGACTCGCGCCGCCACCTCCCATTGCAGATCAGACCACCTATGCGCCCCATGCGTCCCGTACGTCCGTCCCGAGCGGAGCTTGCCCGCGTTCGGAGCACCCTCCCGATCACACGCTCCGACCTGCGACTGGCGATCGTGCTCGTCCTGGCCAGCATGTCCGGCGCGGCGCTTTCCGCGCCGCAGGACGCGGTCAACAGCGAGTCGGCCGGAGCGACATTGCGTGCCGACGACGCCGTCGAACTGGACAAGGTGGAGGTGGTCGGCGACCGGCCGACCGACTATCGCCCCGCGCCTTCGACCACCAGCACCGGCCTGACGCTGACCTCGCGCCAGACGCCGCAATCGGTAACCGTGGTGACGCAGCAGCGCATCGAAGACGAAGGCATGCAGACGGTGATCGACGTCGTCAATCGCACGACGGGCATTTCGGTCAACCAGTACGAAACCCATCGCGCAGGCTTCACCGCGCGCGGCTTCGACATCAACAACCTGCAGATTGACGGCACTCCGAGCACCTGGGATGCCGCGTGGAGCTCGGGCGAGGTGCAGACCAGCCTGGCGATATTCGACCGCGTCGAAGTCGTGCGCGGCGCCACTGGCCTGGTGACCGGCGCGGGCGATCCCTCGGCGGCAATCAACCTGGTGCGCAAGCGCGCCGACAGCAAGGAGCTGGCCGCAACGGTCGAACTCGGCTACGGCCGCTGGGACCAGCTGCACATGCTCGGCGACGTTTCCGCGGCGTTCAACGATTCGGGCTCGGTCCGCGCACGCGTCGTCGGCGAGTACACCCAGGGCGACAGCTGGACCCGCTTCAGCAATGACCAGTCGTCGACCCTGTTCGGCATGGTCGAGTTCGACCTGTCGCCTGCCACCCTGCTCAGCGTTGGCGTCAGCCGCCAGGAAACCGATCCGCGCGCGCCCATGTGGGGCGGCCTGCCGTACTGGTACAGCGACACTGGTCGCGTGATCCCGTGGGACCGCTCGGCCACCACGGCACCGAAGTGGGCGCGCTGGAACACCGAGTACACCAATGCCTACGCCAAGCTCGAGCACCGCTTCGACAACGACTGGCGCGTGCGCGTCAACGTCAGCCACGGCGAGCGCGAGGCCGACTCGTACCTGCTCTATCTGTCCGGCCCGCTCAACGAAGACGGCTCCGGTCTGTTCAGCTTCCCGGGCTCGTACTTGACCCACACCACGCAGAAGGACATCGACCTGCACGTCGAAGGTCCCTTCACGCTGGCTGGCCGCACGCACGAGGTCGCCTTCGGCGCCCTCTACTCCGACAACGATTTCCGCTCCGACAGTCGCGACGCAGCGATGCCCTGGGCGGATGTCGGCAACTTCCACCAATGGGATGGCAACTATCCGGAGCCCGTGTGGAGCGCGCCCTACCTGTACGAGACCAGCAAGACGCGGCAGGACGGTCTCTACGCCGTCGCCCGCTTCTCGATCAGCGATCCGCTGGCCGTGATCACCGGTGCGCGTCTGTCTGACTACAAGAAGACCGGTTCGGGCCTGTACGCCGCCCCGTACAAGGTGGAAGTCGACAACGAAGTGACGCCCTATGCGGGCATCGTCTACGACTTCAGCCAGGACTGGTCGGCCTACGCGAGCTACACCGACATCTTCCAGCCGCAGGATGCGAAGGACATCGAGGGCCAGCTGCTCGATCCCATCGTCGGCCGCAGCGCCGAGGTCGGCATGAAGGCCGAACTGCTCGATGGCCGACTGTATGCATCGGCGGCTGTGTTCCGCATCGAACAGGACAACCTGGCCCAGGAGGCCGGCACGATCGATCGCGGCAACGGCCCGGAGGTGTACTACCGCGCGGCCGAAGGCGCGACCAGCCGCGGCTTCGAGTTCGAAGTCGCCGGCGAGCTCGCCACCGGCTGGAACGCCAGCGTCGGGTACAGCCAGTTCAAGGCCACCGATGCCAACGATGTCGACTTCAACACGATCTATCCGCGCAAGCTGCTGCGCCTGTTCACCACCTATCGCCTGCCCGGCGCCTGGCGCGCGCTCACCATCGGCGGCGGCACGAGCTGGGAAAGCAGCACCTACACCATCGACCCGGCGGCGCCGGCGGGCAGCAGCGGACGGATCGAACAGGACTCTGTCGCCCTGGTGAACCTGATGGTGCGCTACGAGTTCACGCCCAAGCTGTCGGCGCAGCTGAACATCGACAACGCGCTGGATGAGACCACCTTCGGCATGTTCGCCGCCTACAACGCGATCACCTACGGTCCGCCGCGCAGCATCCAGGCGACCTTGCGCTACCGGTTCTGAGCGGGCAACGACGCCATGCCCGGATCCACGGCCAGCGCTGCAACCGGCAGGGCCTCCCTTGGGCGACTCGTCGCCCGGGTGGGGGCGTCCGTGCTCGGCGGTTACGCCTTCGTCTGGGGCCTGATTGCCGTGGGCATCAGCTCGCTGTTTGCAGCAGGCATGGAGTTCCACGACGCGGAGTTCCTGGCCAACGCCGCGGGTCTGCTCGCCTATCTGGTGGTGTTCCTATGGACCTTCACGGCGCGCCGCGTGGCGCTGGCCTGGCTGGTCCTGGTCGGTGGCGGCGCACTCATGGCGGCCACTGCGTCGCTGCTGAAAGCGGCGCTCGTCTGAAAAGGTGACCGGCATGATGCAGAGCTTCCGCCAAACGATGGCCTGGGTGCATACCTGGTTCGGCCTGTTGCTGGGCTTCGTGCTGATGGCGGCGTTCTTCTTCGGCGCGCTGTCGGTGTTTGATCGCGAGATCGATCGCTGGACCATCCCGGAGACGCGCTTCCAACCGCAGCCCATGCCGTCGTTCGATCGCGTGCTGCGGCCCGCCTTCGAACGGATGCGGCCCGCGCCGGAGGCGATCGAGCAGATGCGCCCGCGCGTGGACGGGGCGATGCCCGAGCGCTTCGATACGGTCGTCAGCTGGAGTGCCTACACCACGCACCGTGATCCGGTACTGGCGTTGTATGCGGGCTACGAGGTGCCCAACGCCAGGGATCCCGAGGAAGCGATCTGGGCCTACGGCACCATCGATCCACGCGACGGCACGCCCCTGCCTGACGACCGGCTCAAGATCGGCAGTGGCTTCTTCTACCCGATGCACTACAGCCTCAACCTGCACTGGAAAGATCTGGGCTACTGGATCGTCGGCTTTGCCGCGCTGATGATGCTGGCCGCGCTGGTCACCGGCGTGGTGATGCACCGCAAGCTGTTCCGTGAGTTCTTCACCTTTCGTCCCGGCAAGGGTCGGCTGCGCAGCGTGCTGGACCTGCACAACCTCACCGGCGTGGTGGCGCTGCCGTTCCACTTCTTCTTCGCGTTCACCGGACTGGTGATATTCGCGGCCATCTACTTTCCGGTCACGCAGACCCAGTTGCATGCACTGCACGACCTGCACGAACAAATGGAGGCACGAGAGACCGGCCTGCCGCATGATCGCGCCGGCGTCCCCGCGCAGTTGGCGTCGGTGGACACGATGGTCGCGCAAGCGCAGCGGCGCTGGGCCGCGCGTGGCATGGCCGGCGACGTCGGTTTCCTCGTGCTGCAGCATGTGGGCGATGCCAATGGCTACGTCAGCGTCTACCGCGCCGGAACCGATCGCATTGCGCTGACCGGCCAGGGCATCCATTTCAAGGCGGCCACCGGCGAACTGCTGCGCGAGGACCCGCCGGCAACGCCAGTGGGTCGCATCAGTGAGTTCCTCAGCGGGTTGCACCTGCAGCATTTCCGCCATTGGCTGCTACGCTGGCTGTACGTCGTGGGTGGACTGGCCGGCTGCGTGTGCATCGCTACGGGATTCGTGTTCTTCGTCGAGAAGCGCAAGCGCCAGCATGCCCGCCAGGGCAGCCAGGGTGCGCGCGTGGTCGATGCCCTGGCGGTTACCACCGTCACCGGCATGATCGTGGCGGCGCTGGGCATCCTGGTCGCCAACCGTCTGCTGCCGGAAGATCTGTCAGCGCGCGGCGACTGGGAGCGGTGTGCGTTCTGGGGCACCTGGATGCTGGCGCTGCTGCATGCCGGATGGCGCAGCGCGCCGGTTGCGCACGGACTCGCCAACCCCGCCTGGTGCGAGCAGTGCTTGGCGATCAGCGCGCTGGCAATGGCCGCATTGCTGCTGAACTGGGTCACCACCGGCGATCACCTGGTGCGGACGATTGCCGCCGGCTACTGGCCGGTGGCCGGTGTCGATTTGTTCCTGCTCGCAAGTGCTGCCGTCGCAACCCTGGCCGCACGCACGCTCAAACGGCGCGCGTTGTTGCCGGCCGGGACGCCGACGGTGGCAATGGAAACCACGCATGCCTGAGTCCACGTTAGCGGCCTGTTTGCTGCTGTCGGCGTTCGTTGCCAGCGTCGCCGGCATGGGCTGGCTGGCGCTGTCGATGCAGGTGCATGCGCAACAGGTATGGGGCCGTGCATTGCCTGCCACGACCATCCGACTGCTGCAGGCGCTGGGGACATCTGCGCTCGCAACGGCGCTGGGGCTGTGCCTGCAGGTGGACCATGCCTCCATGGCGGCACTGGTTTGGGTGATGACACTGACGACTGCTTCGATGCTCGTCGCCTTCATCCTGGCCTGGCGCGCAAGTTGGTTGAGAGTGCTTGCGCCATCGCTGCGCCCACGCAGCACGACGAGCCGCCAACAGCGCTGACTGCTGCGCCCACGCTGGCCGGCTTGCATGCCGATGGGGTGTAGGATGGTCCTCAAGCACGCGCAATAACCCGCGCGTCTGCTCTGCCGCTCGGCGCCCGCCCGCCTCGCTCCCATTCATGTGAGTCCGCCTGCCTCCACCGCGAGGCCGGGAGCGCCAGTGCCAGGCTATACCACCCGGAATCAGATCGTCCCCATCGGCGGCCACGATTACCGTCTGCGCGTCCTCAGCGACAAACAGCAGTTCTCCGATCCCGACGGCCACGGCGAGCGGCTGGGCATCTCGTCCGCGCAATGGAGCCTGTTCGGCCAGATATGGCCGGCCGGACGCCTGCTTGCGCAGGCCATGCACCGCTTCGAGGTCGCCGACAAGCGCGTGCTGGAACTGGGCTGCGGCATCGGACTGGCCAGCCTGGTGCTGCAATGGCGTGGCGCCAACGTGGTTGCATCCGACATGCATCCGCTGGCCGAGTCCTTCCTGGCCTACAACGCCGCGCTCAACGCACTGCCGGCGCTGCACTATCGTCATCTGCGCTGGGACGTACCGCTGCCGACACTGGGGCACTTCGACCTGATCATCGCCAGCGACGTGCTGTACGAACTCGATCACGCCCTGCTGCTCGCCAGCGTGGTCGAACGGCATGCGTTGCCGACGGCCGAAGTGGTCGTGACCGATCCCGGCCGTGGCCACAGCACGCGCTTCACTCGCCTTCTGGCGGCGCAGGGATTCGCGCTGATCGAAGAGCGCTGCCCGATGGACGACGAGGATCTGCCGCCGTTCCGGGGCCGGTTGCTGCATTACTCGCGCACGATGCCGGCGCCGCTCGCGGATCGTCTATCCGGCTAATCCGTAGTCTTCCATACTTCATTCGAATGTCGTCCCGAGCGCAGCGAGGGACCTGTTGTATCGCCGCGGAAAACAGATCCATCGCTGCGCACGGGATGACAAAGCAAGACTTGCCCAACTGCGCGCGCGATCACCAGACCAGGTCGTCCGGCACCTGGAACTGCGCGTAATACGCATCGTCCTCGGAGGTTGCGGCGGACGGCCCGGTGCCCACTTCCTGGCCGTGATCGAGCACGATCATGCCGGCGTCGCGTTCGCGCACTTTTTCGGCGGCCTCGCGCGGCAACAGTTCGTAGCGATCGTCCAGGCGGGCGATCACCAGTGCGCCGCTGGACAGCTTCTTGCGCAGGTCCGCGTTCAGCAGCAGCGTGCGGATGGCGCCGTCCACGGTGAAGCGGTACTCACTCTCGCCCGAGCGCGGGACCTTCCTGTCCTCGACGATCTGTCGCGCCTGCGCGCGAAGTTCGGCGATGCGCAGCTGGGCCTTGCGCTCTGCCGCCAGTGCGCGGTCGCGCTCGGCCTTCTCGGCCCGCGCGCGCTCGGCTTCCAGCTGGATCTCGCCGGGGCCGGACGGTCCCTTGGCATGGCGGGCCTTGTTCTGCTCGCGCGCAACCTCGGCCACCTTGGACTTCTTGACCAGGCCCGCCTTGAGCAGCTGTTCCTGAAGGGGATTCGCCTTCGCCATGTCGCAGTTTCGTACTTGGGGATTTCCGGCCCATCATACCCTCCGATCCCGCAGCTCCAGCCCCGTGCCGATGGAACCGTTGAAGTACCTCGCCGGCTACCCGCAACACCTGCAGGAGCGGGTGCGCGAGCTGATCGAGCAGGACCGGCTGGGCGCGATGCTGGCCGACAAGTACGGCCAGGCCCACGCCGTGCGCAGCGACGGACAGCTGTACGACTACGTCCAGGCGCTCAAGGACCGGCATATGCGAAAGGCGGTGCCGCTGGGCAAGGTGATCTACGACAGCAAGCTGCAGGTGATGAAGCATGCGCTCGGCACCCATACCGCGATCTCCAGGGTGCATGGCGGCAGGCTCAAGGCCAGTCGCGAGATCCGCATCGCCACGGTGTTCCGCGATGCACCCGCCGAGTTCCTGAAGATGATCGCCGTGCATGAACTTGCACATATGAAGGAGGCCGACCACAACAAGGCCTTCTACCAGTTGTGCACGCACATGGAGCCGGACTACCACCAGCTGGAGTTCGATCTACGGCTGTTCCTGACGCATCTTGATGTCGGGAAGAAGTAATCCGTGTTGCGAGCGTGTGTCGAGCCCGCGAAGTAGTGCGATCTTCGTCACGGTTGGTCAGGCCGGCATTCGTCGCCTTCCGAGAATAAGTCTCGGCTGCCTACCGATGTACTCAATCATTGGGTACAACGTGCGCAGGAATTCGCACGATCAGGGGGCTCGGAAATGGAGCGTCGATTCAAACGGGTAACGCTTTCGCTTCTCTGGAGCGGCTGCCTCATCGCCGGGTTGATCAAACTGTTGGCGACCTAGCCGGGAACCAGCTGCGATCAGCGCGCTGGTTGTCATGCTTCCAGCGAATACAGCTTCAACTGTTCGGCATCCGCACCCAGTTGCACCATCTCGCGAAAGCTCAACCCGATCCGCTCAAGCACCTTGATCGAGGCGTCGTTGCCGGGCGACACGATCGCCAGCAACTGTGGCATTGCCAGCGTGCGCAGCGCGTGGTCGCGCACGGCCGTGCAGGCCTCCACCGCATAGCCACGCCCCCAGTGACGGGGGAGGAATGCGTAGCCGATGTCGGCGGCCGGCAGCGTGTCGCGTCGGATCAGGCCGCAGGTGCCGACCGGAATGCCTGAGTCTTTCAGTTCCACCAGCAACAGGCCGTAGCCATTGCGCGTGTAGCTGTCGCCGGGGCCGGTGCGGATGTAGTTCAGCGCGCTGGCCAGGTCGCTGACGCCGCGGTCGCCGATGTTGTCCAGGAACGACGGATCGGTCAGCAGCTCGAGGATGAAAGGCGCGTCGAGCTCGTCTAGCTCGCGCAGGCTGAGCCGTTGCGTCTGCAGGATCACCGCCATGCGTACCTACTTCTCCTTGCGCCAGTTCAACGACGCGCGGTTCTCCAGCGTGCTCGATTCGATCTGCACGTCGAAGCCCTTGCGCAACAGGTATTTCAGCATCACCACCTGGCCGGTGCCGAGCAGCGACACGCCGTAGCCGACATACAGGCGCGGGGAAATGTTCTTGCCGATGCCCAGCACGCTGCCGCCGAGCGCGCGGCTGTCGCTGACGCCGGCTTCGTCGAGGCCGAGCTTGGCGCCCAGCTGCGAGGCGATCAGGCTGCCGCCGGCCGACAGTGCGGCGCTGGCCGCGTTGAGCTGCTTGCTTTCGTCGGTGCTGGCACTGGCCAGCGGGCGGCCGAGGGTCAGGTAGGCCAGCGCCTCGGACTGCGAACTGGCCGGATCCGACCAGACCTGCGCGGTCGGCGCGCTGGCGCGGCCGCGGATGTCGACGCCGGCCGTGACATCGCCGACGACGCGCTCGGCGCGGATGTTGAGGATCGGGTCGGAGACCGGGCCATTGGACCAGGACAACTCGCCGCGGGTGATGTCGAGCTTCTGTCCGTAGGCCTTGTACTGACCCTGCACCGTCAGCTGGCCGCTGGCGGTCATCTCGCGGCCGGGATGCGAGCGCACGCGCATCTTGCCGCCAAGGCTGCCGTCGAGGCCGAAGCCGTTGAGGCGCACGTCGTCGCCCAGCGCCAGGGTCAGGTCGAGTTCCAGCGGCGTGTCGCCGGTGTCCTCGGGGTCCTCGGGGTCGAGCACGACGACGTCCGGAGAAGCCGACACGCCCTGGTCGAGTCGCTCCAGGTCGATCTTGGCCGACGGCACGGTCACCGTGCCGGTGACCTGCAGCGGTTGCCCGGCGGCGTAGCGCACCTGGATGTCGGGACTGGCCACGGCATGCAGGTCGCGCGTGTCCGACACCAGCACGTTGTCCCCGCGCAGGGTCAGCGTCAGCGGCGCGTCCATGTTCTGCCAGTTGAGCGAACCGTCGACGTTGAGGATGCCTTCGCCCGAACGCACCTGGCCATCGATGCGCGCGCTGCCGTCGGGCAGGGCGTCGAGACGGACATCGCCGTCCTCCAGCACGATCGCCAGCGACGGCAGCTCGGTGGTGAACTGCGACAGCCGCGCCTGGCCGCCGAGCTGCGGACGCGCGCGCGTGCCGGCCAGGGTGATGCGGGCATCGAGCCGGCCCTTGGGCTCGACGATGTCCGGCGAGAACAGCTCCATCCACACCAGCTCGTCGGTGTTGACCGACACCTCGCCGGCGATCGGCGCGAAGTCGTCCCAGCCGGTGGTGATGCGCGCGTCGACGTGGCCACCGCTGTTGAACGCCGTGCTCAGCTCGGCATTGATGCGCTTTGGATCGAAGGTCGCATTGAGGACGAGGTTGTCGTAGCTGAGCATCTCGCGTCGCGCGCGCTCGCTGTTCTTGAGGCCACCGCCGGCGGAGCGCAGGTTGAACTGCCCACGCCAGGCATTGCCGACCGGCTGCAACTGACCCTCGAGCGAGATCTCGCCGCGCAGCAGCCACGGGCGACGCTCCTCGCGTTCGGGCAGGTAGGGCACCAGCAGGCTCAGCGGAATGGCCTGGCCGCGCACGTCGAGGCCACGCCGCGGCCAGTCGGCGCTGGCGCACAGCGAACCGCCGCCGCTGGAGGCGAAGCAGCTGTTGCTCAACGCACCGTTGCCGCCGTCCCAGCGGAAGCGCGCGGCCTGCTGCAGGCGCCACGATGCGCCCTTCGCCGGCGCCAACTGGAAGGTGGCCAGTGCGCCTTCCCACGTCGTACCGCGCTTGCTGGCATTGCCCGACAACTCGAGCGTGCCGATGTCACCGCGCGCCTGCGCCTGCAGCTGCAGGGCCTCGACGGCGCCGCGCGCATCGACCGTCAGCGATGACAAGGGCAGGCCGACCTCGAGCCCGCTGGCGCGCACGGCGATCGCACCGTTGCCGCGCTGCCACGGCAGCCGGCCCTTGGCGCTGAACGATTCGGCACGGTAGTCGCCGTACTTGAGGCCGCTGCCGGTGAGGTCGGCGACCACGTCCGGCGCCGTACGCGGACCGCTGAGCGCGAGCGTTCCGCGCAACGTGCCGGTGCCATCGGGCAGCAGGTCGCTGAGCACCAGCGGCGAGAACTTCGCGTCAACGTCGAGGTTGCTGGCGACCTTGCCCTTGGCATCGATGCGGCTGCCACCGAGCGAAAGCGCGACATCGCCTTCGTAGGCGGTCTCGCCGCCGGCCGTGCCGGCGCCGTGCATGGCGAAGCGGCCCTGTCCCTTCAGCGGCCGGTTGCGCAGGCGACCGCCCAGGCCGGTCGCGTCGGCAGCGACCTCGAGCCCGCCGTCGTCGCGCGTGCCGCCCTTGGTCGCCAGCTGGCCGTTGATCGAGCCCTTCCAGTCCGGTGCGAAATAGCCAGGGTCGAAGCCGGCGAGACGGGCATTGATGTCCCAACCCAGCGCCGGCGCCCAGGCCACGCTGCCACTGCCATCGAGGCTGCCGCTGGGCATGGTCACCTTGAGCGTCTTGAGCAGCATGCGTTCGTCGTTGCCGCGGCCGTCGAACTGCACCAGCGCCTTCTCGCCATCGCGACTGAGCGTTGCGTTGCCGATCGCCGCCCAGGCCTTGAGCGTGCCGGCGAAGCCGAGGTCGGCATCGGCACCGATCATCGGTGATGCTTCCGCCGCGCCACCGGCGGTTTGCGTGGTGCCCTTTTCGCCGCCCCATTTCAGCCCGCGTGCGTTCACCGCGAAGCGGAAGCTGGCGTTCTCCGGATCCTTGAAATCGGCGTGACCGCGCAGGGTCGCGGTGCCGTCGAACACGCGCAGCGCGAGCGGTTGCACGTCGAGCACCTGGTTCTCCAGGCGCACCTTCGACGGCAGCACGGTGGCGACCAGGTCGCCCTGGCGGAACTCGCCGCGCAGATTGGCGTTGCCGCCGACGCCGTCGGCGCTGAAGCTGCCGAACAACAGCTGGTCGTCGTCGCGCTTGTCGGCGGCAGCGACCAGGCCCAGGTCGAGGCCTTCGGCGTCCACGACCACATTCCAGCGCGGATCGTCCTTGCCGCGCAGCACCAGGCTCGCATGCAGCGGCGCGGGCACGTGGCCGGCGATGGCGACGTTCATGCGCGACAGGTCGCCATGCGCGACCAGGCCGATGCGTGCCGGTGTGCGCCCATCGGCGGCAGCGAGCAGGCCGCTTGCGGTCAGGTTGGTACGGTAGTCCTCGCGCGGAACGTAGTCGCCGTTGAGGTTGAAGCGACCGTAGCTGCTGTCCAGGTACAGGCGTTCGACGTGCAACCTGCCCTGTTGTGCATCCAGGCCCGTGCGCAGGGTGCGGATGTCGATCAGCTTCTCGCCTTCCTGCGTGACCAGGAAACGGTCGACGCGCACGTCGTCGGCCTGCAGTTCCAGCGGTGGCGCGATCTCCGGCAGCACCTCCGGCCAGCGTGGCAGCTCGAACGGCTCGTCGCTCTTGGGCAGGTCCAGATGCGCATTGGCGATCTGCAGTGCATCCAGGCGCAGGCGCTTGCGGATCAACGGCCGGATCGCCGGATCCACGTGCACGCGGTCGGCAGTGAAGACGATGCGGTCATAGCTGAAGCGCACGCCGTTCATCGTCAGCGGGCCCGACAACGGACCGTCGATCGAGCGCCACGACAGCGCTGCGTTCTCCGGTAGCCGCGAAACGATCTGCGCCAGCAACAGGTCGCGACCGCCGATCGTGGTCAGCAGCCAGTAGACGAAGGCGGCCAGCAGCAGCGTCAGCACGCCGGCGAGCAGGCTCGCGCGGATCGCCAGCCAGCGAAGGCGGGCGCGGCGGCGCTTGCGCAGTTCGGCGATGCGCTCCTCGTGCGGGTCGGGGGGCGTCTGGTTGGGACCCTGCGGTGTCTGCTCGCTCATGACCACCTCACCAGTCTGCGCCGATGTTGAGGTAGATCTCGTAATCCGAGTCCGGGTCCTTCAGGCCGTGCGCGATGTCGAACCGCACCGGCCCCACCGGCGACTTCCAGCGTGCGCCGAAACCGACGCCGGTGTGGATGTCGGGCGTGTCGTCGAAGGCGTCGCCGGCATCGACGAAGCCGGCCGCGCCCCAGGTGTCGTTGAAGTAATGCTCGAACTCGACCGAGCCGGTGAGCACGTTCTTGGCGCCCAGCGCGTACTTCTTGCCGTCGCTGCCGATGGTCGACGGGCCGACTTCGCGGAAGGCGTAACCGCGGATGCTGCGGTCGCCACCGGCGAAGAAGCGCAGGCTCGGAGGCATGTCGACCAGCGCATTGGTGAACGTGCCGCCGGCTTCGGCCCGCACGATCAGGCGATTGTTCGCGCCCATGCCGTGGTACCAGCGGCCCACGCCCCAGGTCTGCAGGAAGTTGGCATCGGAACCGACGCCCTCCAGGCCGCCGCGCACTTCCACGGTCAGGCCGATCGCCTTGCGCGGGAAGATGCGGTCGTCGGCATCGATGTAGTCCGCGCGCAGCGACGGATACAGGAACGTGGCGTTGCGGTACTGCACCGGCGTGGTCTCGTCGCCGTCGTCGTCGGAGACGTAGGCCCAGCGTTCGCGCAGCGCATGGATCGAGGCCACGGCATTGAGGCGACGGCTGATCTGGCCGCTGCGGCTGGCGACCAGCTCGACCTTGCGCGTGTCGATGTAATCGCTCTGCTCGTCGTAGTACTGGGCACTGAAGGTGTACCAGCCGTCGAGCCAGGCGAAGGCGGGAATGCGGTACTGCACCGTCGCGGTCTTGCGCTCCTCCGCCCAGTCGATCTGGCCCAGCGCCTTGTGGCCGCGATCGTTGACGTAACGGCGTTCCATCCCCAGGCGTACACCGGCGCCGGTATCGGTGCCGTAGCTGACACCGGCGGTGTAGACGGTGCGCTTGGCCGGCGTCAGGGTCACGGCCACCGGCACTTCGTTGTCGACGGCCTGGTCCGGGTCGGGCTCGATCTCGATGGAGGAGAAGTAGTCCAGCCGCGCCAGCGACTCGCGGAAGCGGTCGAGCTTGCCCTGGTGGTAGTAGCTGCCCTGTTCCCAGTACACCAGTTTGTCGAGCAGGCTGTTGCGGATGATGGGCTGCGGCGTCTGCACGAAGGTGATCGGGCCCATGTCGTAGCGGCCGCCGCTGGTCCAGACCAGGTCGATGTCGGCAGCGTGCTGCGCGCGCGTGACTTCGACCCTGCGCGAGGTGAAATCGGCGTCGAAGTAGCCGCGCTCGGCCAGGCGCCGGGTGATCTTGGTCTTGCTGGCTTCGTACAGCGCGTGGTCGAAGATGTCGCCGGTCTGCGGCCTGAATGCCGACAGGTCCTGCTTCAGGTATCGGTCGTCGCTGCCCTCGCCGATGATGGCGATGTCGGCGCGGCGAACGCGCACCGGCTCCTCGAGCGTCACGTTGACGATCACCTTGGTGTCGTCGCCGCTGCCTTCGCGCGTGACTTCGATCTTCGGCGAGTAGTAGCCGAACGGCTCCAGGGCCTCGCGCGTCTCGTCATCGGCCTCGCGGACCAGATAGCCCAGGCGGCGCCCGGACAGGTCCTTGCCGATCGCCTGCACCAGCGACAAGGCGCCCCGCACGTTCAGCGTTTCCACTTCGTCCAGGCCACGGATATCGACAGCCGTGACCTTCGCCGCCTGGGCGGTCCCGGCTGCGGCGATCGTCAACACGGCGGTGGCCAGCAGGCGGGCGAGCCAGTAAGGGGGGCGCATCGATGCAGGATAACCGGGCTTCATCCGTCAGCCAGTGAACAATCCGTGAGGCGGCCGCGGCGCTGCGGCCGCGGCTTGCGTTACATCGACAGGTGCTCGATTGCGGCCACGCTGCCCAGCCGCTCGGAAAGGCGCTTGAGCAGGGCGAGGCGGTTGTTGCGGATGCGCGCGTCGTCGACGTTCACCATCACGCCGTCGAAGAACGCATCGACCTGCGGGCGCAGCCGCGCCAGGCGACCGAGCACGGCCACGTAGTCGCGCCCGTCGAGCAGCGGATCGGTATCGGCCACGGCGCTGTCGACCGCTTCGCCGAGTTCGCGCTCGGCCGGCTCGACGAACAGGGTCGGGTCGATCGCGTCGGGCACTTCGCCCTCGACCTTGCGCAGGATGTTGCGGATGCGCTTGTTGGCCGCGGCCAGCGCCTCGGCCTCGGGCAGCTTGGCGAATTCGCCGATGGCGTTGAGGCGGCGGTCGAAGTCCGGCAGCGAATCGTGGGCGACGTTCTCGACCGCGTCGAACTGCGTGCCCGCCACGCCGCGGTCGGCGTAGTAACCGCGCAGGCGGTCGTAGATGAAGCTGGTGATGTCGTGGCTGGTGATGTCATTGCCAGCGGGGTCCTTCCCCGAGACCGGCTGCAGCGACAACGCGCGCTCGACCAGGTCGTGCAGCACCACGTCGTGGCCACCTTCCAGCAGCGTTCGCGCCAGGCCCAGCGCATTGCGCCGCAGCGCGAACGGATCCTTGTTGCCGGTCGGCTTGAGGCCCGCGGCGAAACCGCCGGCCAGCGTGTCCAGGCGCTCGGCGATGGCGAGTACCTGGCCCAGCGGGCTGGGCGCGATCGCATCGCCGGCGAAGCGCGGCATGTAGGCCTCGTCGAGGGCATGGGCGACTTCCAGCGGATGGTTCTCGACCGCGGCGTAGTAACGGCCGGCGATGCCCTGCAGTTCCGGGAACTCGCCGACCAGGCGCGACTGCAGGTCGGCCTTGGCCAGCAGCGCGGCCTCGCGTGCCTGCTGCGGGTTCACGTCGACCTGCGCACCGACCTGCGCGGCCACCATCTCGGCCAGCGTCGCCACACGCTCGACCTTGTCGGCGATGGAGCCGAGCTTGTCCTGGTACTTGACCGTCTTCAGGCCGTCGTTCATCGCCGACAGGCCCTGCTTCATGTCCTCGACGAAGAAGAACTTGGCGTCGGAGAAGCGCGGACGGATCACGCGCTCGTAGCCCTTGCGGACCTCGCTCTCGTCGCGCGACTCGATGTTGGCGATGCCGATGAAGTGCTCGCTGAGCTTGCCTTCGGCGTCCAGCACCGGGAAGAACTTCTGGTTGGTTTCCATGGTGGCGATCAGCGCTTCGGGCGGCACCGCCAGGAACTGCCGCTCGAAACTGCACGACACCGCCTTGGGCCACTCGGTGAGGCCGTTGACCTCTTCGAGGATGCCGCTGTCGATGCGCGCGCTGCCACCGGCCGCGGTCGCGACGGCGTTGACTTCCAGCACGATGCGTTCGCGACGCTCGTCCGGATCGACCAGCACCTTGGCGCCACGCAGGAACTCGACATAGTCGCCCGGCGTGCTGAACCACACCGGCTTGTCGTGCATGAAGCGATGGCCGCGGCTCATGCGGTCGCTGCGCACGCCGAAGATCTGCACATCGACTACTTCCTTGCCGTGCAGCACCACCAGCCAGTGCACCGGGCGGGCGAACCCATAGTCGTGGTCGCCCCAGCGCATCGGCTTGGGGATCGGCATGGCCGCTATTGCCTCCCGCAGGATTTCCGGCAACAGCTCGCTGGTGCGCGCACCGGTCTTGACGGCGCGGTGGACAAAGCGCTCGCCCTTGCCGTCGCTGGTCTTCTCCAGCGCGGTCCAGTCGATGCCGGCCTTGGCGGCGAAGCCCTGCAGGGCCTTGGTCGGCTGGCCGTCGGCGTCGAGGGCGATGTTGAGGTACGGGCCGAGCACTTCGGACTTCTGTTCCGGTTGTTCGTCGGCGACGCCGGGCAGCAGCACGGCCAGTCGGCGCGGCGTGTACAGCGGCTTGGATTCGCCACGGGCGAAGGCGACGCCGCGCTTGCGCAGGCCGTCGATGACGCCGTCGAAGAAGGCCTGGGCCAGGCCGGGCAGCGCCTTGACGGGAAGTTCTTCGGTACCCAGTTCGATCAGCAGCGGTTTCATGGTTGGTCTTGGTCCGTTAGCCCGTGGCGGGGGCGGGCTGGGATGCTTGGTGCAAAGCGGGAACGGGGAACGGGGAACGGGGAACGATCGCTGCATCGAGTCTGGTCGTCATCGCCTTTCGTTATGGGCGACGACCTCGCACCGGAAGACGATGCGCGCGACGAACGTCATCCGACCGTTCCCTGTTCCCCGTTCCCTGTTCCCGCTTCTGCAACGACCTTGCGCAACACCGGGAAGCCAAGCTTCTCGCGCTGCGCGTAATACGCCTCGGCCACGCCCTGGGCGATGCGGCGCACGCGCAGGATGTAGCGCTGGCGCTCGGTCACGCTGATCGCGCGGCGCGCATCGAGCAGGTTGAAACTGTGGCTGGCCTTGCAGACCTGGTCGTAGGCCGGCAGCGGCAGGCCCAGTTCGATCAGCTTGAGCGCTTCGGCCTCGCAGGCGTCGAAACGATGGAACAGTTCGGCGACGTCGGCGTGCTCGAAGTTGTAGGCGCTCTGCTCGACTTCGTTCTGGTGGTAGACGTCGCCATAGGTCACCGGCGTGCCGTCCGGTCCATGAGTCCAGACCAGGTCGAAGACGTTGTCGACGTTCTGCAGGTACATGCACAGGCGCTCGAGACCGTAGGTGATCTCGCCCAGCACCGGACGGCATTCCATGCCGCCGGCCTGCTGGAAATAAGTGAACTGCGTCACTTCCATGCCGTTGAGCCAGACCTCCCAGCCCAGGCCCCAGGCGCCGAGGGTCGGCGATTCCCAGTTGTCCTCGACCAGGCGCAGGTCATGCACCAGCGGGTCCACGCCGAGCGCCTTGAGCGAGTCGAAGTACAGCTCGACGATGTTGTCGGGGCTGGGCTTCATCGCCACCTGGTACTGGTAGTAGCGCTGCAGGCGGTTGGGGTTCTCGCCGTAGCGGCCGTCGGTGGGGCGGCGGCAGGGCTGCACGTAGGCCGCATTCCACGGCTCCGGGCCGAGCGAGCGCAGGAACGTGGCCGGGTGGAACGTGCCTGCGCCGACCTCCAGGTCGAGCGGCTGGATCAGCACGCAGCCCTGGTCCGCCCAGAAGGCGTTCAGTCGCTGGATGAGTTCCTGGAAGGTAGGTGCGGCCATGGTTCCCGATTGGCGTGCTGCAAAGCGCGCTAGTATAGCCGCGGGCCTTGATGCCGCTGGTTTTTTGCCCTTCCGGCCTGCGCCAGTCGCTTGCCGCCGGGAGTCGTTCCACCCTTGCCTGTGTTGTCTGCACCGTGACCCATCGCCACAAGCGACCCTTCCTGATCGTCGAAACCGGCCAGCCAGTCGTCTCGATGCGCCGCCATCGCGGCTTTCCCCATTGGATCCGCGTCGCCGCCGGCCTGGAGGCCGACGAGGCGGTGGTGGTCAATGTCGAAGGCGGCCAGGTGCTGCCGGGCCGCGAAGGATTCGCCGGTACGATCATCACCGGCTCGGCGGCGATGGTGACCGAGCGCCGCGACTGGAGCGAGCGCAGTGCGCAGTGGTTGCGCGACGCCGCACAGGCGGGCATGCCGCTGTTCGGCATCTGCTACGGCCACCAGTTGCTGGCGCACGCGCTCGGCGGCGAAGTCGGCGACAACCCGGCCGGACGCGAGATGGGCACGATCGGCCTGGAACTGCACCCGCACGCCGAACACGACCCGCTGTTCACCGGCCTGCCGGCGCAGTTCGCCGCGCAGGCCACGCACCTGCAGACCGTGCTGCGCGCGCCCGAAGGCGCGACGGTGCTGGCGCGCTCGCAGCAGGACGACTGCCACGCCTTCCGCTGGGGCGAGCGCACCTGGGGCGTGCAGTTCCATCCCGAATTCAGCGCCACCCACATGCGCGGCTATGTCCAGGCCCGGCAGGACGCGCTCCAGCGCGAAGGCCGCTGCGCCAAGGCGATGGCGCGCGATGTCAGCGCGACGCCGCATGCGCGGCGCGTGCTGCGCCGGTTCGTCCGCCACGCGCGCAACCTGCACGATCATTGAGCCTGCGGTCGGCGACCGCGGCACCGATACAACCACGACTTCAAAGAATGGAAACAGCGATGACGCAGATTCGCAAAGTGCCGGTGCGCCAGGGTTTGGCCTGGTTCGTTCAGGCGATCAACGTCGGCCGGCGCAGTCCGCGGGCGATATTCGGCGCCGCCTTGTTGTTCATCTGCACGCTGTACGGAGTCGGCCTGATCCTGGTGGTGCCGGTGGCGATGCTGGCCCGTTCCGGGCAGCCGGACATGGGGCAGATCATTCCCGCGATCGCAGCGGTCTTCGTCGGCATGGTGTTCCTGCTGCCCATCCTGCTCGGCGGCATGATGCATGTCGTGCGTGAGGCGGAAGCCGGGCGACCGGTCCGCGCGCGCGACCTGTTCGCGCCGATCCGCCAGAAGAAGGCCGGCGCGCTGGCGCTGATGGGCCTGATCCAGATCGTGCTGGCGATCGCCGGCGGTGCCCTGGTCGGCGTGCTCGCCGGCAGCGACTACTGGAGCAACTACATGGCCGCCGTGCGCGGCGCGATGAGCGGCTCGGTCCCGGTCATGCCGCAGCCCGATCACCCGGGCCTGCTGATGGCCGCGCAGCTGCTGTTCAACTACTTCAGCTACGCGATCATGCTGTTCTCGGTGCCGTTGATCCTGTTCGCCGGCGCCAACCTGTCGGCGGCGGTCAAGGACAGCCTGCGCGCATCGGTCTCCAATGTCGGCGCCAACGCGTTGGCCGCGCTGTTGTTCATCTGCAGCGTTGCCCTGAGCGCGGTGGTGCTGGTGCTGGTGTCGGCGATGCTGTCGCTGATCGGCGGCCTGATCGGCGCGGTGCTGGTGCTGATGGTGTACATCGCCTATGGCGCCGCGGTGTTGGTGGTCCTGGTCGCCGGCAGCTTCTACGCATGGCGCGACACGTTCGGCGACGAAACCGCCGTTGCGGTGCCGCCGAGCCTGGACAGCATCGAAGTCTGAGCTCGATCTCGGCCTTCTTGGCACCGGCGACGAAAAAGCCCCGCGGAAGCGGGGCTTTTTCTTGTACATCCGGTGGCGACGCGGGGCCCCGGGTGCGCTTGGCTTGCCCAGGCTACGGGGTGGCGTCGCTCTCTGCCTTCTGCGGCACCAGCCAGCGCGCGGCGACGATCCCGACCTCGTACAGCAGGCACATCGGGATCGCCAGCATCAGCTGCGAGACCACGTCGGGCGGGGTGATGATCGCGGCGATCACGAACACGCCGACCACCGCATAGCCGCGCGAGTCCTTCAGCTGCTGCGGCGTGACCCAGCCCAGCAGCACCAGGATCACCAGCGCCACCGGCAGCTCGAAGCTGGCGCCGAAGGCGAGGAAGATCACCAGGACGAAATCGAGGTACTTGCCGATGTCGGGCATCATCGCCACGACATCTGGGGTGAACCTGGCGAGGAAGCCGAACACCGACGGCAGCACCAGGAAGAAGGCGAACGCGCAGCCGATGTAGAACAGCGCCACCGCCGACACCAGCAGCGGCACCGCAAGGCGCTTCTCGCGGTGGTACAGGCCCGGCGCGACGAAGGCCCAGGCCTGGTACAGCAGCCACGGCACCGATATCAGCAGCGCGGCGAAGAAGGCCAGCTTGATCGGCACGAAGAAACCGCCGGCCGGGTCGTTGGCGACCAGTTGCCCGCTCGCCGGCAGGTTCGCCAGCAGCGGCGCCGCCAGCAGACCGTAGATGTCCGCCGAGAACGGCATCAGCACCAGGAACACCGCGAGCAGGCCGACCACCGCCCGCAGCAGGCGCGCGCGCAGCTCGATCAGGTGGTCGATCAGGCGCGGCTCGGCGCCGGCGTCACTGTCGTGATCCGTACCGGTTGTGGCGTGCGAAGGGTCGCGATTCATCGGCGCTCGACCGCGTCGTCCGCGGCCGGGGAGGGGTCATGCGGCTCGTGGCCGGGGTGGGTCCTGGTCGCGGACGGATCGGCAGCCGGCGCGCTGTCGGTGCTGATGCTCTCGGCGGCGCTGCTGTCGCCAGCCGGCGCACGCAGTTCGGCGTCGATCTCGTCGACGCCGCGACGCAGGGCATCGCCCTCGCGCTGGATGCGGTTGCGGGCCTCGTCCAGGCCGGACTTGAGCTCGTCGTGGGCTTCGCGCAGCGTCTGCTCGGTGTCGCGCAGGTTGCGCTTGAGCTCCTCGGCGGCCAGCTCGTGCTCGAGTTCGGACTTCACCGAGTACCACTGCGCGCGGGCGCGCCGCACCCACAGGCCGGCGAAGCGCGCCGCCTTGGGCAGGCGCTCCGGCCCCAGCACCAGCAGGGCGACGATCGCGATGACGAACAGCTCGGAAAAGCCGATATCGAACATGGCCGGCTACCGACGCAGGTCAGGGCACGCCGCGTCAGCGCGGCGTGCGGTCGTCTTGCTTGTTGGCCGTGTCGCTGGACTGCTGCCCGGCGTCGCGCGAATCGTCGCGCAGCTGCGCGGCGGGCTTGTCGTCCTCGTCGCGCATGCCCTTCTTGAAGCCCTTCACGGCCTCGCCAAGGTCCTTGCCGACGTTGCCCAGGCGCTTGGTGCCAAACACCAGCACCACGATCACCAGCACGATCAGCCAGTGCCAAAGACTCAAACCGCCCATGAGTATGTCCGCAGGAAATGGATGCTCAGGATACTCCAGGGTGGTCAGTTGCGGCGTTATCCAGCAGAGCGACGGCGGGAACGGGGAACAGGGAATGGGGAGGCGGGCGCCATGATTGCTTGTTCATGTCGGCCGGAGGCCGGCGCCCAGCACATCCGCAACTTCGTTGCGCCCCCCGATTTCCCGCTTCCGCTTCCTGCATCAGGGCAGCGGTTCGGCCTTGACCGGGCTTTCGACGGTTTCGAACTGGCTCGGCTTGGCCTGCGCAGGACCCGCCTGCGGCGCCTGGACCGGCGCAGTGGTGGCTGCCGGAGCCGCTGCCGCCGGCGTGGCCGGGCGCGCTGCCGGTGCAGGCGCGGTGCCGCGGGCGCGCGCGTCGGCGCTGGCATTGCTGCGTGCGGTACGCGCGATCGAGCTGGCTTCCTCGAGGCGATCGCGGAAGTCGACCACGGCCGTCGACGGCTGGCCGTGGGCACGGCCCTCGAAGATCATGCGCGGCGTGGTGTCGTTGCCATAGACCGATTCGTTGGCGGCATCGTCGATCGACAGTACGGCGCCGTCGAGGGCAATGCCGGCGAACAGGCCGCGCGCGCGCGACCACGACCAGATCTCGGCCTTGAGCTGGCCATCGGTGGCGGTGGAGGCGTTGCGGCCGACCGGGCCGGCGGCGACGCCGGCGTCGGCGCCGAGGGTGACCTTGCCGTTGACGATCGAATCCAGGCCGCGGTCGCTGCGGAACACCAGCACGATGTCGGCCGACTGCACGCCGGCCTGGAAGCCGATGCTGCCGCCGGTGAGCTTGACGAAGCTGGGGTTGGACCAGGTGCCGTCGGGGTTCTTCACCGACAGCAGTCCGTGGCCGCGGCGACCGCCCAGGACCAGGCCGATCTTGAGCGAATCGGGCACGACGACAATGCCACGAGCCTCGTCGAGCAGCTTGTCGGGAATGCCGGACTCGGGAATCTGCTGGATCTGCGTGAGCACGCGGACCGCGTCGACGGCGCGCTGATCCTCGGTCGGACCCGCCACCGCGGTCACGGCAAGACTGAGGCTGAGCACGAGGACGGCGAGGCGCGGCAGGCGGCGTGACGGCAGACGGGGGGACATGGCGGACTCCAGGGGATGTGGACTCGACCGCCAACAGGGCAGTCGCTTCAGGCTAGTTATATGGCGATGAATCCTCACCGAATCAGCGCGAAAGTAAAAGCGACCCAAACGACTCGGCGTCGCATAAGCTGAAAGATCCCACGGCAGATCGGCGACGGGTTCGCTGCCAGGGGATCGGCAACCTCGTGGCCAGCTGTCATCCTATGCGGATGCAAGCCCCCGCCAGCATCGCCGTCGGCGACGACGTGCCTCCCGCAGCCACCTCCGATATGGCGCCCGACACGGCGCCCAAAACGGCACTGGTCCTGGTCAACCTGGGCACGCCCGATGCCGCGACACCCGCGGCGGTGCGCCGCTACCTGGCCGAATTCCTTTCCGATCGCCGCGTCGTCGCCCTGTCGCGCGCGCTCTGGCTGCCCCTGCTGCACCTGGTGATCCTGCCGCTGCGTTCAAAGCCGGTGGCCAGGAAGTACGCCAGCATCTGGGTGCCCGGCGAGGATGGCGGCTCGCCGCTGGCGGTGTACACCCGCCGCCTGGCGAGGGTCGTGCAGGACGAACTGCCGCGCCTGCGCGTGATCGATGCGATGCGCTATGGCACGCCGTCGCTCGCCGCACGCCTGCGCCAGCTGCGCGGCGAGGGCGTGCGGCGCGTGCTGGTGCTGCCGCTGTACCCGCAGTATTCGACCACCACCACTGCATCCGTGGCCGACGTGCTGGCGGCTGCCGGCGACGGCCTGCAGACGCGGATGATCGACGACTACCACCTCGACCCGGGCTGGGTCGACACGGTGGCCGCTTCGATCCGCGACCACCGCGCCGCCAACGGCAGCGGCGAGCAACTGCTGTTCTCGTTCCACGGGCTGCCGCAGCGGCTGGTCGATGCCGGTGACCCGTACGCCAGCCAGTGCCAGGCCAGTGCGCGCGCGATCGCGCAGCGCCTGGGCCTGGCCGACGACGCGTGGACGCTGAGCTATCAGTCGCGCTTCGGCCGCGACCGCTGGCTCGAGCCGAGCACCCAGGGCACGTTGCGCGCGCTGGCCGCACGCGGCGTGCGCAATGTCGACGTGGTCGCGCCCGGGTTCCCGGTCGACTGCATCGAAACGCTGGAAGAAGTGGCGATGATGCTGGGCGGGGATTTCGCCGGGCAGTTCGCCGATGGCGGCGGCAGGTTGCGCTACATCCCGTGCCTCAATGACCGTCGCGACCACGCCCGCGTGCTGGCCGCCATCGCAAGCAATCGCCTCGAGGCCTGGCACTGATGCCTGTACACCCCATGCAGGAATTCGTACTCGACACGCCGCTGGGTCGCATCACCGGTCTGCGCGGAGGTCAACCCGGCGCGCCGCGCGTGCTGGCCCTGCACGGCTGGCTCGACAATGCCGCCAGCTTCATGCCGCTGGCTGAGCACCTGCAGGGCATCGACCTGGTCGCTCCGGACCTTCCCGGCCACGGCGCCAGCGCGCACCTGCCGCCGGGCGCGGACTATTCGTTCGCCGCGGCGGTGAATGCCGTGCTCGACGTCGCCGACGCGCTCGGCTGGGATCGCTTCGCGCTGCTCGGCCACTCGATGGGCGCCGGTATTTCCAGCCTGGTCGCCGCCGCCTGCCCGCAGCGGGTGGAGCGACTGGTGGCGATCGAGGCGCTGGGTGCATTGGCCGAAGTGCCCGAGCGCACCGTCTCGCGCCTGCGCGATGCGGTCGCGGCGATGCGCGCGCTGCCGGGCAAGTCGTTGCGCGTGTTTCCCGATCCGATGGTCGCGGTGCGCGCGCGCATGGCTGCCGGCGCCCAGGTCGGCAGCCGGCTGAGCGAATCGGCGGCGAAGATGCTGGTCGAGCGCGGCGTGGTGCCGGTCGAGGGCGGTTTCGTCTGGTCCAGCGATCCCCGCCTGACCCTGCCGTCGATGCAGCGCCTGACCGAGTTGCAGGTCCGCGACCTGGTTGCCGGCATCGAGTGCCCGACGCGGGTGATCTTCGCCAGCCCGGCGCAGCCCTATCTCCCCGAAGAACTGCGGCGCGAGCGCGCCGGGTTGCTGCCGCGTGGCGAGTTGATCGTGCTTGAGGGTGGACACCACCTGCACATGGAAGATCCGGCGCGGGTGGCAGCGGCGATCGGAGATTTCCTGACGGTATTGCGCGACGGCTGAGCGGCCCGTACCTTCTCCGACCTGTCACCGTCGTCCCCCCTCATCGTCGTCCCGGCGAACGCCGGGACCCAGGCCGATACCCTCTCCGACATATCACCGTCATCCCGGCGAACGCCGGGATCCATTTGCTGTTGCGACGCCGCAGGCAAAGGCAACGTCCCTGGGTCCCCGCCTTCGCGGGGATGACGGTAGTGAGGCTGCGGCGTTGAGGGCCTGGATCCCGGCGTTCGCCGGGATGACGGTAAGGGGGCTAACGGCGAGGGGGCTGAGGGTAAGGGAGGATGTGGTGCCTTACGCCGCCGCCTTCCCGCACAACGCCCGCAGCGTCGCCTTCAACTGCCGTCCTTCGCCGTGGAAGTACTCGCGCTCGTTGCGCCAGTACGGGCAGCGCGCTTCCACCTCGCGCCAGAACGCGCGCGAATGATCGGCGTGGATCAGATGGCACAGCTCGTGCACGACCACGTACTCGAACGCGCTCGGCCGTGCCAGCACCAGCGACAGGTCCAGCGCCATCGAGCCATCGGGTGCCAGCGAGCCCCACTGCGACGACATCATCTTGAATGCCACCCGCCGCGGCGCGCGCGGCAGCGACGGCAGGTAGCGCGGCAGCCAGCGGCCGACATCGGCACGTGCCTGCGCTTCGTAGAAATCGCGGGCGGCGCGGCGGATCGCAAGATCGCCGGCGCGCGCGGGCAAGGTGAACATCAGGGATTCGCCGTGCGCTTCGAGCCGGCTGAATCGCCCTTGCTGCCACTGCAGCGGCAGCATCGCGCCGCGCAATGGCAGTTGCGCGCTGACGTCGCGCTCGAGCACGGGCACGCCGTCGATGCCGTAGCGGTCCAATTGCGTCGCCAGCCATTGCCGATGCTCGGCGACGAAACGGTCGGCGGCGGCGATGCTGCAGCGGGTCGGCATCGTCAGGCGCGCACCACGTTCATCGACCGACAGCTTCAGTCGCCGTGAACGCGGATCACGCACGCGCTGCAGGACTATCGTGCGGCCGTCATCCAGTTCGACCTCGAGCGACTCGCGCTCGATCGTGCGTGGCTTCGGCGCGAGCAGGCGACCGAACATTCGAAACTGGGAAGGCATGGCGGACGGCTCGGTGGGGTACGAACGCGGTTGCGTCCGATCATACGTGCTCGCGGCCGTCGCCGGCTTCCAGGTGCATTTCGACCCGATGACGGCCGCGTGCCGGCGCCGTCACAGCTCGGCGCGGGACAGCTCGGCGCGGGACAGCTTGAGCGCGCTTTCGAGAACCGTGAACAGGCGCTTGAACTCGCCGGCCATCAGCACGAAGCGGGCATCGAGTTCGGCGCGCAGGTCCTCGCGCTCGGTCGATTCGAGTTCGTCGACGGCACCGTCGAGCAGCTTGAACTTGCGCACCACCAGGTCCTCGCCGAGCACGAACGAAACGTGGTCGTCGAGCGTCAGCGCCAGACGCGTGACCTGCTTGCCCGACTCCAGGTGCTTGGCGATCTCGTCGCTCTGCAACTCCATGCGCTGCACCTTGACCACGGCGCCCTGGTCGATGGGGTCGCGCAGTTCGCATTCGTCGCCCAGCGAGAGGCCTTCGGGCATCTCCTCGCCGGCAACCCAGCCGGTCAGCACCGTGCGCGGCGCGATCTCGGCATTCAGCGGCAGGGCCGGGAAGCTGCCCAGTGCGCGGCGGATCTCGCTGACCACGTTCTCGCCGCTCTTGCGGCTGGAGGTGTCGACGGCGACCACGCCGTGGCCCAGGTCGATCAGCGCATCGGTGCGGCTGGGCTTGACGAATGCGCGCGGCAGCAGGTCGGTGATCAGCTCGTCCTTGATGCGCTTGCGGGTGCGACCGCCGGGCTTGCGGCCTTCCTTCTGCTCGATCTCGGCCAGCTTCTTGGCGAGCATGTCGTTGACGACCGAGCCGGGCAGGATCTTGTCCTCGCCACCGACCGCCAGCCAGGTGGCATCGCCGCGGGTGTGCGAGAGCTCGTCGTCGCCGCGGCCGAACGGGGAGATGAAGCCACGGCTGGACAGCTCCAGCGGGCCGACCGGCTTGAGCAGGCATTCGCCCAGGCCGGTGTCGAGTTCATCGAGTTTGGTGGTGGTGGGGAAGCGGAACAGCGTCAGGTTGCGGAAGAACATCGAGGATCCTGGAAAGAGGGGTAAAGCCGTCATTCCCGCGAAGGCGGGAACCCAGGGTCTTTGCTTTCGCACGATGAGAGCGAAAGACGCTGGGTTCCCGCCTTCGCGGGAATGACGGTAAAGGGCGCGGGAATGATGGTGACAGGCTTGGGAATGACGGTAACAGGTTGCAGTCGCATCAGGCCGGCGTGTTGTTGCCTTGCGGTTCCCCCGCCAGCCACGCACGCGCGTCCGGCAACGGCGCATCACCGCGGCGTCCGAGCGAAAGGAAGTCGAACTGGTTCGGATCCGACAAGTGCGCAGGGCGCAGGTCACCCAGCGCCCGGGCAATGGTCTCGATGCGCCCCGGGGTCTCGCGTTCCCACGTGTCCATCATCTTCTTGACCTGCTTGCGCTGCAGGTTCTCCTGGGAGCCGCACAGGTTGCACGGAATGATCGGGAACTGCCTGGCCTGTGCGTAGGCGGCGATGTCGTCTTCGCGCACATAGGCCAGCGGCCGGATGACCACGTGCTGACCATCATCGGACAGCAGTTTGGGCGCCATGCCGGCGAGCTTGGCGTGGAAGAACAGGTTCAGGAAGAACGTCGACACCAGGTCGTCGCGGTGGTGGCCCAGGGCGATCTTGGTGAAGCCCTGTTCGGCGGCGTGGGCGTACAGCGCGCCACGGCGCAGGCGCGAGCACAGCGAGCACATCGTCTTGCCTTCCGGCACCACGCGCGTGACCACCGAGTAGGTGTCCTGCTCGAGGATCTTGTACGGGACTCCAATTGACTCGAGGTAGGCCGGCAGCACGTGCTCCGGAAAGTCAGGCTGCTTCTGGTCGAGGTTGACAGCGACCAGCTGGAACTTCACCGGCGCTTTGGCCTGCAGCTGCAGCAGGATGTCGAGCATCGTGTAGCTGTCCTTGCCGCCGGACAGGCACACCATGACCTTGTCGCCATCCTCGATCATGCCGAAATCGGCGATCGCGCGACCCACCTGGTGGCGCAGGCGCTTGGCCAGCTTGTTGTTCTCGTGCGCGCGGCGCTGGACGGCGCGCACGTGGGGAGTGGGTTCGAGAAGGGGCAGGACGGTGCTCATCGGACGCCCATTCTACCGGGCGTCCAACGGGCACGGCTTGTGCCGGGAGGGTTATGCCATTAGAGCCGGCGGTGACGCCTGCAACGCGACCGCGTTAAGCTTCGCGGATGATCGAAAGCGACGATCCCGCCGTCCTCGCACGCCAGCTCGCCGAGCTGCGTCTGGAGCACCGCGACCTGGACGTGGCGATCGAACGCCTGGTGCGCGAGCCCGATGCCGACGAGTTGACGGTCAAGCGCCTGAAAAAGCGCAAGTTGTGGCTGAAGGACTGCATCTCGAGGCTGGAAAGCGCGTTGATTCCCGACGAGCCGGCTTGAGTGGGAGGCACTGGTGGGAGGGGCTTCAGCCCCGATCGGACTTACCTGCCACCTCTTCGGGGCTGAAGCCCTCCCACAGTGATCCAGCTCAGTGGTCTAGTTCAGCCGCTGTAGCAATGACGCCGATTCGCGCACCAGCGGATGGGCCGGCGAATAGAACGCCCGCAGCATCCTGTCGCAGTTGACCGCCTGCCGGCGTGCTCCGCTGACGTCGTGCTGGCGCAACGTCAGCTGCGCGCGCAGGCAATCGCCTTCGCCACGCAGCGGATGCTCGGCGGGAAGCTCGTCGCCGGCGCGCGCGTCGTAGATCGCCAGCAAAGTGGCGGCGTCGTCGAGCCTGTCCAGCGCCAGCGCGGCGCGGACCCAGCGCAGCACGCGCGGGACGACGCGATCGCCGGGCTGGTCGAAGAGGCGGACGCGATCGCGCATCGCTGCCTGCAGGCGCGCCAGCGCGATGCCGCGGTCGCCGCTCATGGCCTCGGCCCACGCCAGGTTGGCCTGCGCGCGCAGCGGCAACGGATGATCGGGCTTGAGCGCGCCCGACCAGTTGTCCAGCAACGATTGCAGCAGCGTGCGGGCTTCCTGCCACTGACCACGACGCAGGCGGCTCTCGGTGCGCCAGATGTTGGGCATCTGCGCCTCGACCTGGCCGACGCCCTGGGTCTGCTCGAAGATGCGCCGTGCATTGAGCAGGAGTGGTTCTGCGGCGTCGTAATCGCCGGTCTCGACCAGCACGCTGCCCAGCGAGTTGTACGCCCACGCCGTCCAGGTGGTGGTTTCGCCGGAGCTGCGGTACAGCGCGAGCAGGTCCTCGAAATGCTTGCGCGCCTGCCCGTACTCGCCAAGGCCGCGCGCGCACAGGCCCAGCGACCAGTACAGCTCGCCCTGCGCCTTGGCATCGCCCTTGAGCGCCTGCGAGGCCAGCAGCGGCTGCAGGATCGCCTGTGCCTGCCGGTAGCGGCCTTGTTCGGTGCGCAGCTGGCCCATCTTCAGGGTCGCGAACGGGCGCTCGGCCGGCGCGTCCTCGCTGCGGCGCAGTGCCGATGCGCAGGCTTCCTCCGCTGCAGCCAGATCGTTGGCGATGCGCTGCACGTCGCACAGGCCTGTCTCGACCCGGATCAGCGCCGGCAGCTGGTCGGCGCCCAGGCGGCGGTAAAGCGCGCGCGCCTGGCGGTAGTGGCCGATCGCCAGCGCGTGCCGGTCCTGGCCGAAGAAGACATTGGCGACCAGCGCATGGACGGTCGCGGCGGCCGCCGGATCGTCGGCGAAACGCGGGTCGACCTGGGCCGCGGCGCGATCGACTGCTTCGCGAACGCTGACCTGGTTGCCGCCGGCGTGCTTGCCGGGATCACGCTTGCCCGAATCGCCCTTGCCAGAATACGGATCGGCCTGTGCCAGCACGTCGCTGGTGACGAAGTCGAGCACCGCCTGCCGTTGACGGGCATTCTCCTCGGCGAGCAGGCGCGCGCGATCGGCGCGCACCGACATCGCCGTGGTCGCGACCAGACCCACCAGCAGCGCGGCGGTGACGGCCGCCCACATGCGCAGGCGATTGCGCTCGCTGGCCTGGTGGCGCGCGCGGCGCTCGTCTTCATCGCGACGGCGAAGGTCGTGGTCGCGCTCGGCGTGGCGCTGGTCGAGCGTGCGCAGGCGCGTGCCGAGCATGCGCGGATCGAGCACGCGCTGCTTCGGATCCACTGCCGCGGCCAGGGCGATGTCCTCGCACAGCAGCGGATCGTCGAGCGCCGCTTCCCAGCCCGGCGCCAGCGAACGGCGCAGGTCGCCGACCAGCAGCTGGTACAGCAGTACGCCCAGCGCGTAGACGTCGCTGCTCTGGGTCGGCATTTCGCCGGCGATTACTTCCGGGGCGATGTAGAGCAGGCTGCCGGCTTGCGCCGATGTCAGCGAGTGGCTGCCGTCGACGAGGCTGTAGGTCAGGCCGAGTTCGGCGAGCTGCGGCGTCAGTGCGGCTTCGCCGGCGCCAAGGTCGGCCAGGACGAAGCGCCAGCCGCCGGGCGCTGCGCCGTCGGCGACCGGGTAGAGATTCTCCGGCTTGAGGTCCTTGTGCAGGATGCCGATCTCGTGGAGCGCGGCCACCGCCTCGCACAGTTGCACGCACAGCGACAGCCGCTGCTGGAACGACAGCGCGGCCAGTCCGCCCTGCGCCTGCGCCCAGTCGCGCAGGTGGCCGTGCGGGTAGTACGGCATCTCCAGGAAGAACGGCGGCTGCGCCAGGTTCCAGCCCAGCACCGGCGCCACCGCCGGCAGCTCGGCGCGCACCGCCTGGATGTAGCGCGCCAGCGCGATCTCGCGCTTGAGGCTGCGCAGCCCGCTCTCGCTGGTCGCCAGCTTGATCGCGCGCGTTTCGCCGCTGTCGGAGCGAGCCAGGCAGATCACGCCGGCGCTGCCTTCGCCCAGGCGCTGGACCAGGCGCCAGCCCGGCCGGTGCGGCAACCGGTCGCCGTCGCGCAGGCGCTCGGCGTCGTGCGGGTGCGCGTGCACCTTCTCCACGGCGACCGCCTCGAACCGCACCTTCGCCGCCAGCCGGTAGCCGTAGCCGTGGACGACGCGGATCGCTGCGCCGTCCTCGCCCAGCGCCTGGCGCAGGCGGCCGATCGCCTTGACCAGCGAGTTCTCCGACACCACGCGCCCCGGCCAGCCGGACTCGAGCAGTTCGTCCTTGGTCACCACTTCGCCGGCGTGGCGAAGCAGCGCCAGCAGCACGTCGTAGCTGCTGCGGTCGAGTTCGACGTCGGCGGCACCGGCCCGGACCGCGGCAATGCGCTCGTCGAGCACGACCTGGCCGTATCGCCAGATGCCCGGCGATGACGACATGTTCAAAGATGACGGCGACTCGGCCACGGCCCCCTCCGTCGCAGAAACCGCACTTTGGCGCGTGGCCGCGCGGCCGGCAAGGGGCGCCCGGCCCGGCGGTACGCACGATCACAAGTCCGCGCCGACGATTCACAAGCTTTCAGAACTCTTCAGGACGCGGCAAGGATTCCCGCACCCCGGCCCCGCACGATGCAGGACCACTCGCCGCAGGGACCGCCTGCGGCGACATCGATCGAGCATCGGCCCCGGGGGGGACGCCATGCAAACCGGATCCAGACGAAGCCACGGCCAGGCGCCCTTCGGCGAACACGCCGCTGCCTTGCGCTGGCAGGAGGCGATACAGACCGCCCAGCACGACCTCGCCGAGGACCTGGCCCAGCTGATCGGCAGCGACGGCCTGGATCGCGACAGCTACCTGCGCTGGCTGGCGTCCGAGAACGCGCTGTGCCGGACCGGTGCCTTCGTCCTGGAATCGCTGGCGCCGGCCCTGTCGACGCCGGCCCTGCGGCAATGGGCCGGCGAGCGCACGGCGAAGATGCGCGACTGGGAACGGATGGCCGCGGCGGACGTGCGTCGCACCGACGGCATCGTCGCCATCGCCCCGGTCGCGGCCGAACCCTGGCGCGATTTCGTCGAGCGGCACCGACACCGGCGTCCTTACCGCGTGCTCGGTGCGATCGCGCTGCACGAGGCGGTCACCGGCGGCATGGCCCGCCACGCCCTGGTCGCCGTGCTCGAACGCTCGTTCCTGCCGGTGCGCGGCTGTACCTACCTGCTGCACCGCCTGCTGGCTGCCGACGACGGCTGCGACTGGCGCTGGCTGTGGCAACAGGCCGACGAAGGCGCGCAGCGGCGCGCGCTGTGCGACGGCGCCTGGCATGCGGCGACCTTGTATCGCCGCATCGTCCAGGCTGCTTTGCAGGGCGCGCCGAGGAGGCTCAGGCCGCCGGGGTAGCCGTCTCGACCGGTTCGGCCTTGGCCGTTTCCGGGCTGATCTTCTCGATGGTGTGGCGCAGCTCGCGGCCGAGGATGACCTTGGCGTCCTTGGCCCACGCATCCAGTCGCGCATCGAAGGCCAGCTTGCCATTCTCGTCCGGCCACACCAGCTTCAGTTCGCGCAGCTTCTGGATGAAGCCGCGGAACAGCGTCTTGTCGAAAAACTCCGGCGCCGCCGGTGCGTACAGCAGCGACAACCGCTGCGCCGCCAGCTGGCACATGCTCTCGAGCTGGGAGGCGGTGAGCGTGCCGGCACCGTTCTTCACCAGCACTGAAATGGCGATGTAGTAGCGCTCGAAGGCCTGCTGCAGCGAGTGGCCGATCGCGCGCAGGCGGAACACCTCGTCGGTCTGGCCGGCATTGCGGGCGAGGATGCCGCCTTCTTCCTCGTTGATGCGTTCGAGCAGGCCTTCGCGGATGAACACCTCGATGGTGTCGGTCAGGCGCTGGGAGAACTCGTCCTCGCTCCACGGCAGGAACAGCTCGGCCTGCAGGAACGGATAGACGTTGCGACCCAGGCGCAGCACGCCGGCCTGGCTCATGCGGCGGTTGTTCTGGAAGCAGCAGGCGATCCACGACGCCGCGGTGAACAGATGCAGCACGTTGTTGCGGAAGTAGCTCAGCAACACCGCGTTGTCGCCACTGACACCCAGCACGTCGCCGAGCGGATGCGCGGTGCGGCTGAGGACATTGATCTCCTCGCCGTGGGCGACGATCTCCTGCGGCGAATGCGGCGTGACGGTGACGCGATCGGAATACGGCAACGTCGCCAGCAGGGTCTTGCTCAGCGTGATCTGGGCGAGCAGGTCGCCTTCGCCCATCGCGTGCTTGGGCGTGGACAGTAGCGCCAGCGCCAGCAGGTTGATCGGATTGACGTCGGCGGCGCGGTTGACGTTGACCTGGATCTGCTCGGCCAGCGCATCGACGGCGCCGGACATCCATGCCGGCTTCTCATCTTCGCCGACCGGTTTGCCATCCCAGTCGGGCGCATGCTCGGCGAGCACGTCGTTGAGGCGGATCGGCTCGCCGAAGTTCACCACCACCTGGCCGTAGTTGCTGCGCAGCACCTTGGGGATGCCCCACAGCAGCGCCCAGATCGATTCCTTCTCCTTCGGCTTGCCCGACAGTTCGTCGAGGTAGCTCGTGCCTTCCATCAGCTTCTCGTAGCCGATGTACACCGGCTGGAACAGCACCGGGCGCGTGGGCTGGCGCAGGAATGCGCGCAGCGTCATCGCCACCATGCCACCCTTGGGCTGCAGCAGCCGGCCGGTGCGCGAGCGCCCGCCTTCGACGAAGTACTCGATCGAGTAACCGCCCGACACCAGCTGCGCCACGTACTCCCCGAGCACCGCCGAGTACAGCGCGCTGCCACGGATGCTGCGGCGGATGAAGAATGCGCCGCCCTTGCGCAGCAGCGTGCCGACCACCGGCAGGTTGAGGTTGATGCCGGCCACGATGTGCGGCGGCACGATGCCGCGCGTGTAAAGCAGGTAGCTGAGCAGCAGGTAGTCCATGTGGCTGCGATGGCAGGGCACGTAGACCACTTCATGGCCGGGCGCATCGTCCTTGAGCTGGTCGAGGTGGTGCACCAGCACGCCGCGGTAGATGCGGTTCCACACCGGTGCCAGCAGGAAGCTGACCGAGCGCACCACCGGGTGCGAATAATCGGCAGCGATCTCGTAGGCGTAGGTGTGGGCTTTCTTCCAGGCATCGGCGAGCTTGGAGTTGTCGCGGCGGGCCTGGTCGGCGATGGCGTCGCGGACCGTGGTCGAGGTCAGTACCTGGTCGACCAGCAGGCGCCGGGTCGACAGGTCCGGGCCGATCACCGCCGCGCGGATGCGGCGGAAATGTGCACGCAGCACGCGCGAGAGCTTGCGCACCGTGCGTTCGGCCGGCAGGCCTTCGTCGACGATTGCGCGCAGGCCGATCGGCGGGGCGAAGCGGACCAGGGTGTCGCGGCCGTTGAGTGCGATCGCCAGCAGGCGGCGGAAGCGGCCGACCAGGGTCCAGTTTTCCGAGAACAGCACCGAGAACCAGCCGCTGTTCTTGTCCGGCGCGCGGCCGACGAAGATCGACACCGGTACCAGCTGCACGTCCAGGGTCGGATCGCTGCGGTGGGCATCGAGCAGGCGCGCCAGCGAGCTGGAATGGCTCTTGGTGGTCGGCTCGGCGGTGCCGGCCAGCGCCTGCAGTTGCGCCAGCGTGTTGACGTTGCGGCGGGACAGCGCGAGGTAGGCACGCTTGCGTCGCAGCGGATCGCCCGGGAGCGGCTGCAATGGCGAGGGCAGACCCGATTCGCGGCAGGCGCGCTCCAGGATCAGCGCATTGCTCAGGCCGTAGTCCTCGAGCACGTAGCAGACCGGGCGGCCGCTCCATTCCTCTGGGATTTCGGCGGTCGGGTTGCGCGGCTCGATGGTCAGCTGCACCCACGGCGCCATCAGGCGGCCGAGCAGCTTGGCCCACCAGGGGCGGCGCGGCGCGCTGGCCGGGCGACGGCGCTCGGGGCGCACGGACGAGGCCGCAGCGGGGACGGCGGGGATAGGCAGTTCGGGTTGGGCCGGGTCGGGTTCGGCCGGTGCGCGGGCTTCCGGTGCGGTGTCGCCTACAGCTTCGGTCACGGCTTCGGAAGTCGCATCCGCGGCGGCTTCGGGTACGGCGTCGGACATCCCTTCAGGCGCGGTCTGGGCAGCACGAGACGGCGTCGCGTCGGTGGCCGGCGCGCCCTTGTCGGGTTCCGGAAAAGGCAGGGGAGTCTGATTCGGCATCGCGGGCATTATGCCTTTCGCGGTCGGAACCGCGTTCAGCGGGTCGGTGTCGTGGCCGTTGGTACCGGCGCGGGCGCCGCGGCTTGCGTCTCGGCGTGGCGCAGGGCGTCGCTGAGATACCAATGGCCCTCATGGCGCTCGACGGCCAGCTGCGCCTCGATCTTGTGCCCGGCCAGTGTGTAGTTCAGCCGCACCTTGGCGCGCTCGCCGTCCTCTTCGATCAACGTGGCCCTGGCGCTGGCCAGGTCGGTATCGACATCCAGCCCATAGGTTCCCAGCACCTGCTTGAAGCGGCCGAAGAACGGTCCGAACCGCTCCAGGCTGCGTTGCATGCCGAGCTGGCGGAAGGTGTCCGGGCCGCCAGCCAGTCCGGTCTGGCGCGCCGCCGCGACCAGCTGCGGGATTGTCCGCCGCGCGAGCTGAGGGTCGCCCAGTGGCGCCTTCTGGCCCCAGCGGCTCAACGCCGCGACCAGCTGTGCGTAGTGGGCGCGCTCGTCGGCGCTGTAGTCGCCTTCCTTGCGCAGGTACTGGGTGGCGAACAGGCCCAGGGTCGAGGCGGCCGAACGCAACTCGGCGCCGGCGCCGGAGAACTGGCGGTTGTAGGCGGCCAGCAGTTGCTTCTCCGCGCCGGGCGCGGCCAGGGCGGTGATGAAGGCGGGCAGGCGATCGTCCAGCGGCAGCTCGCTCAGCGGCCAGCGCGTACGGCCCTCGTTCCAGGCGTGGTCGAGCCTGGCGTGCAGCGCCGGCGGGACGGAGTGGCGGGCATAGGCGACGAAGTCGTTGCGGCGCAGGTCCTCGATCAGCTGCTCGACGGCCTGGGCCGGCTCGGTCGGCGTGGGCGCCACTGCCGGCGCGGGCGCGCGCTCGCAACCGGCCACCGCCACCGCGGCAACCAGGAGCAGCGCGGCAGTGGCGCGTCGGATCAATGGCATGCGGTGCGGCTCCCCTGTCGCTGGGTCCGAATCTTGGCCGGCGGCCGGGTCGGGGGCAAGCGACAACGTCCCGAATCGAAGTTTCAGCGGGGAAAACGCCTGTTCATAAATTATGAGGATACAAGGTGACGTCGATTGTCACTTTTGACGCAGCAGGTTCAAAAGTGTGATCTGAATCTCGTTCAGATTTGTCGAATCGGGCGGTCTTAACACGCGCCAAACGCTCTGAAACCGGTTTTGGGACGGTTGGCACACTTTCTGCTTTCTAGGCACTAACCCCGGCATTTCCGCCGGAAACATCGAAGCGCGGAATGCGCCATCGGAGAATGGAATGAACCTGCTCAAGTCGTCGCTGCTCACTGTTGCACTGCTCGCCACCGCCCCGATGGCAATGGCCGGCACCCACAGCGCCTCCATGAACGTCACCCTGACGCTCAACAACAGCTGCATCGTTGCCACCAACCCGCTGAACTTCAACACGCAGACGACCCTGGCGACCGACATCGACGCCGCGACCACGCTGAGCGTGACCTGTGTCTCGGCCGGTCCGTACACCGTCTCGCTGAGCGCCGGCGGCGGCTCGGGTGCCACCTTTGACAGCCGCAAGATGACCGGTCCTTCCTCGGCGACTATCGACTACTCGCTGTACGCTGAAACCGGCCGTACCAACGTCATCGGCGACGGCACCAGCGGCAACGTCACCCTGGCCGGCAGCGCGTCGGGCGCCACCACGTTCGATGTCTACGGTCGCGTGTTTGGCGCACAGAACCCGAAGCCAGTTGGCGTCTACTCCGACACCGTCACGGCTACCGTCTCGTTCTGATGAACCTGCGCCTTCCACTTGCGGCGTTCGTGGCCCTCGCCCTGATGGGTGGGGTCGCGCATGCCCGCGGCCAGTTGCAGGCCCGACAGACCAGTGTCGACATTCCGCCCGGTGTTCGCGGTGGCCGGTTGCTGCTGGGTAACGGCGGCGACAGCCCGGTGGCGGCGCAGATCCGCGTATACGCGTGGACCCAGGACGGTGACCAGGATGTCCTGGAGCCCAGCAACGATCTGACAGTCAGCCCGCCGGTGGTGGAAATCGCCGGTGGCGCAGACCAGCTGATCCGTCTTGTCCGCAACTCAGATGCAGCGCCCCGGCAGGAACTGGCTTACCGGGTCGTTGTCGATGAGTTGCCCGGCGATCCCGCCGCCTCGACCCAGAGCGCGGTGAACGTCCGGATGCGTTACCTGATTCCAGTGTTCGTCCGCGTTGCCGATCCGGCACCGGTTGCTCTCAAGTGCAGTCTTGAAGCCGCAGCGCTGGCGTGCTCCAACTCGGGCGGTGTCGCTGCCCAGTTGGGCGCTAGCCGCCTGCTGTCGGCCGATGGACGCAGCCTGGAACTGACCCCTGGCCTCATGGGCTATGTATTGGCGGGCAGTTCCAGGCGCTTCACGCTTGAAGGCGACAAGCTCGGGTCCGCTCAAGGATGGAAGACGCTCGAGGTCCGGCTGAACGGTCAGCCGGCAAGCATTGAACTGTCGTCCGGGCGTTAGAAACCATCGCCTCGCGCAAGCGCTGGCGATCGCATTGTTCGCGATCTGCGCACCGTCCACCTGGGCGGCGGCGGGATTGCCGGCGGGCCTGGATGAAGAGGCTCCGACAGCGGCCTCCCAGCGCGCGCTGATTGCCGCGCCGCAGGCACTCTTCCTCGACATCGTCATGGACGGACAGATCGTGCGGCCGCTGGTGCGATTCGAAATGTTCGAAGGTCGGCTATCGGTCGATCCGGCCGATCTCGATGCGATCGGCCTGGTCATGCCAGACAACGTGACTGCAGACCCGAACGGCCGCGTTTCGCTCGATGCGATCGAAGGCCTCAGCGCGATCTATGACGCCTCGATGCAGCAGGTCACGCTCCTTCCTGTCGCGCATATGCGCCGTGCCAACCGCCTCGGCTACCAGGCGCCGGCACCCATTTCGGTCAATCGCGACCAGGGCCTGGTCCTGGACTGGGACGCGTATGGCCGTCACTCCGAGGATAGCGACACCGCGTCGCTGGGCACTGGCCTGCGCTGGTTCGGCCGGTTTGGCAGCCTGCAGAGCTACGGCGTCAGCCGCAGCGGCGACCAGGACGATGGCTACCTGCGTCTGGACACGCGCTGGACGATTTCCGACCCGCAGCGCATGACGACCTGGACCGCCGGCGACCTGATCTCCGGTGGCCTGGCCTGGAGCCGGCCGGTGCGCATGGGCGGCCTGCAGTGGCGCCGCAATTTCAGCGTCCGCCCCGACCTGATCATCTACCCGCTGCCGCAGTTCAGCGCTAGCGCAGCGGTGCCGTCGGCGGTGGACCTGTACGTCAACAACGTCCGCCAGTACAGCGGCCAGGTCGATCCGGGTCCATTCGTACTCAGCGACTTTCCACGCCTGGCCGGCGCCGGACAGGCGGTGGTCGTGGTGACCGATGCGCTGGGGCGCAGCACCCAGACCAGCGTCCCGCTGTATGTCGACTACCAGCGCCTGGCCCGTGGCCTGAGCGACTTCTCGCTCGAAGCAGGCCTGCTGCGACGGAACTACAGCCTGGAGTCGGACGATTACGGGCAGCACCCGGTCGCCAGCGCCAGCATGCGGCGCGGCATCACCGACAATTTCACCGGCGAGTTCCACGCCGAGTACGGCGAGCGGCTGAGTCTGGGCGGCATCGGCTTTGCCTGGTCGCCGCTGGGTCGCTATGGCGTGTTCACTGGCAACTACGCGCACAGCTCCAACTGGCACAGCGGCCACCAGTACGGCGGTGGCTACCAGTGGTTCGGCCAGCGGGTCGGCTTCGACGTCTACAGCCAGCGCGCGACCGAGCAATACCGCGATCTGGGCTCGCTGGAAGAGGGCGGCTTGCCGCTGCTGCGCCAGGACCGTGCATCGGCCTGGCTGTCGATTCCGCGCGGCTCGATCTCGCTTTCGTGGATCCGCTACCAGGATCACGACAACCCGACCAGCCGCACCAAGGGCATCGGCTTCAACCAGAGTTACCGAAGCTTCGCCTGGACCGTCAGCGCCTTCGAGGATGATCGTTCGGGGCACGGTGTTTCACTGTCGATCAACGTTCCGCTGGGTCGCGACATCGACGCCTCGCTGTCGGTCGACCGGCAGAACGACAGCACCGACGTCGCGGCGGCACTGCGGCGTCCGCTGCCCTATGGCGGCGGTCTGGGTTGGGAAGTGCAGGCACGCGACGGCGGCGATGGTGTGCTTGGCGTCGGCTGGCGCGGCCGCGCCGGTGACGTCTGGGGCGGCGTGGACAGTTTCAGCGGACAGCAAAGCGTCTACGGTCAGGGCAATGGCAGCGTGGTGCTGATGGGTGGCCAGTTGTTCACCAGCCGCGCCGTCACCGACTCGTTCGCGGTCGTCTCCACCAACGGCGTCGCCGGAGTGCCGATCCTTTACGAAAACCGCATCGCCGGTCGCACCAATGCCAACGGCTTCCTGCTGCTGCCCGAACTGCGTGGATGGCAGCGCAACCGCATCGCGATCGACCCCGACGGACTGGCGCCCGACCTGGAAGTGCTTTCGGTGGAGCGCCTGGTGACACCGCCTGATCGCAGCGGCGTGCATGTGCCGTTCCCGATCAGGCAGGTGCACAGCGCCAACCTCGAGCTGCTCGACCGTGAGGGCAAGCAGGTCGAGGCCGGTACCCGAGTCGTGCGTCAGGACGGAAGTCCGGCCATCGTCGGATTCGACGGAACCCTCTGGCTCGATCGATACACTCCCGGCGAAAGCCTCACCTGGACCCGCGCGGGCGTCACCTGTTCCGCGATGGCCCCGGCGCTGCCCAGTAGTTCGGCACAGAGCAAGCTGGCGGTGAAATGCCGCAGCGAGGACACACCATGATGCGTCGCTACCCCATTGCCCTGGCCCTGTTGGGCTTGCTGGTTTCGCTGCTGCTGCCCGGTACGGCTTCGGCGGCGATCACCTGCCGCATCGACAATGCCACCGATCTGAACTTCGGCACGCTGACGCTGCCGGTCGGAGCATCGACGTCGACCGTGACGGTCACCGCCAGTTGTCTGGGAAGAAACAATGGCGACGTCGGCGACACTGTGCTGGTGTGCGCCGGCACCAACAACGGCGGCACGCCCCGCTCGATGAAGCGTGCCGCCCCGGTGGCGTCGTTCTACTACGACATCTATACCGACGGAACCTATTCCCAGCCGGCCAACTACACTTACAACGCTCAGGCCACGATCACGATCACTTCGAAAGATGCGTGGATCAGCAAGCAGATCACCCTCTACGGGCGGGTGTCGACCGTGCAGCCCACCGCCCCCGCGCCGACGCCGGGCAGCTACACCGAGGCAATCAGTGCCGTGTGGGGGTACTCGGCGGACAACAATGCCAACTGCGCGACCAATGTCGCGCCGGCGACGCCGAACTACACGTTCACTTCGCGTGCCACGCTCCAGGGCAGCTGCCTGATTGCTGCCCAGGACATGCCGTTTGGCAGCTACACTTCGCTGGCAGTGGCCCGTGATGCGCAGGCCAACCTGACGGTCACCTGCACCAACGGCACGGCCTACACGGTCAAGCTCGACGGCGGCCGCTCGGGCAACGTCGCCGCGAGGCGGATGTACCTCAACGGCGTCGGACCACAAACGGTCGACTACAACCTCTACACGACCGCCGCGAGAGACGTCATCTGGGGCAGCGGCGCGAGCGGTTCCAGCACCGTGATCGGCACCGGCACCGGCGCGGGGCAGGGCACGGGGCAGACCCTCACCGTCTTCGGTCGCGTGCCGATCACGCCAACCTTCACCGCCGGCACCTACAGCGACGTGATCACGGCGACCGTCGAGTTCTAAAGCGCCCGGGCGTTCCAGTCCACGCGGCGCAAAAGAAAAAGGAGGCCACGGGCCTCCTTCAAATCCGGCTTGCACCGGAGGACGTCGAGTTGTGGCATGGCTCCGGCTCGCGCCGGACGGAGGGCAGACTAACCGCCCTCCCGAGTTAATGCAATACTTGAAGAAACTCGACGTAACACGTTGATTTTACGTTGCGGCTCGATGCTGCGCTGCGCCAGCGATCCCCGCGGACCGCTTTACGGCGCCACGTCCAACGCCGCCCGCTTGGCGGCGCGGCGCGCTTCCAGCGGCTGCGACCAATCGTTGTTGAACGTCGCCGGCTCCCACGAGCCGTAGCTCGGGTTGGGCAGCATCCACCAGCGTTCTCCGAACCAGTCGCCGTACTCGTCGAGCAGTTGATCGCGGCCTTCGCGCGTGTTGGCCACGACCTGGACGAAGTCGCCGAGCTGGTCGCCGAACTGCATCAGCACGCGGTACTGCTGGCCGGCCAGCTGGCGGCGGCAGTTCTTCTCGCTGCCGTTCTGCTCGCAGCCGTCGAGCAACGTGCCCAGGCCGAGGAATACGCTGTCGTCCTTGACCGGCATGCCGACCGCCTTGAGGTTGGCGATGGTCGCGTCCTTCAGGTGCACCGCGCGGTTGGACAGATAGAGGATGGTCACGCCCTTGGCGGCGGCGGCCTTGGCGAACTCGACCACGCCGGGCACCGGCTTGGCCTTCTTCTCGGCGACCCAGGCATCCCAGCTGACTTCGTCGTACGCCTTGCCATCGCGCACCAGGCGCGCCTGGTACGGCGAGTTGTCGAGCACGGTTTCATCGACGTCCATGATCACCGCGGGTTTCAGGCCCGCGGCGGCGTTGCCGCGCTCGGCGGGCACCAGCGCGTCCCAGTGCTTCTCGGTCAGTGCAACGCCGAGCTTGTCGGCCGCGGCGCGGTAGACGGTGGTGGTGGCCGCGCGGTACTCGGCCGAGGCCTGCATCCACAGCACCGCATTGAGATTGTCGTCGGCCGTGACCGCTGCAGGCTTCGTCGTCGCTGCGGCGCCGGCCGCGGCGACAGCGGATGGCTCGGCCTTGGGTGCAGGCGCGGGTGCGCGCTGGCAGGCAGCCAGTGCGAGTGCGCAGGCGAGAGCGGACAGGGTGAAGGCGCACTGTTTCATTGCGGTCGCTGGTGTCTGGTCGGGCGGCGAGTGTAGCCGAGCCAGGCGCAGGCGCGATGACACCGCCGTCAGGGCGTGGCGACCTGCAGCGAGACCTGCTTGCGACCGTCGGCGACCCACTGCTGTCCCACTTCGGCGAAACCGAATCCGGCATGGAAACGGCGCGACGCTTCGTTGGACGGCACCGTGTAGAACTCGCACGTCACCGCGTCGATCCCGCTGCTGCGGGCGAAGTCGAACAGGTCGCGATAAAGCCTGGCGCCCAGTCCTTGGCCCTGGTGCGATTGCGCGACCACGACGCGATCGACATAGAGAAAGCGCGGGTAGCGAGCGGCGAACCACAGGTAGTTGGGGCTGTCGTACTGCGCACCTTCGCGGAACGCGAGGAGGAAGGCGACGACGCGGTCGCCTTCGCACAACACGCGGTGATAGGCCGATTGCGCATCGAGCCGCAGCAGCCGTGCCGCATCGAGCGGGCTGAGCATCTCCTCCGATGCGAGGTTCAGCGCCAGGATCGCAGGGTGGTCGCCGGCCTGGGCCGGACGCAGGACGAGGTCCATGGAGAGCTTCGCAGGGCAGGGCGTTCCATGGTGCCGCAGCAACCGGCGCGGAGGAAACCATCGACAAGGGCCGCGTCGACAAGGACCACGCCGGGAAGGGACGCGCCGCTAGTCGCGCGACCTGCCGAAGGCCAGCCACGCCAGCAGCACGGTCAGGATCACCAGGGTCACGACGATCACGGCAAAGCCGTCGGTGCTCTGCAAGGGAATGCCGCCCACGTTCATGCCAAACAGGCCGGCAATCATGTTGACCGGCAGCGCCAGCACGGTAACCACGGTCAGCACGAACAGGGTGCGGCCGGTCTGCTCGTTGACCAGTGCGGCCAGCTCTTCCTGGATCAGCTTCACCCGCTCCACCAGGGCGGCCGAGTCACCGATCGCGGTGGAGAACTCCTCGGCGGCCTGTTGCAGGTCCTGCAGGTCTTCGTCGCTGAACCACTCTGGCGGGCGGTTGAGCAGGCGGAACAGCGCGGTGGGTTCCGGCGCAAGCAGGCGCTGCAGGCGCACCAGCGAGCGCCGCAACGTGCCCAGTTCGGTGCGATCGGTCGAGATCCGGTTGGCGAGCAGGCGGTCCTCGATGCGATCCACGCGCGTGGTCGACTTGCGCAGGATGTCGCCGAGTACGCTGGCCTGGTCGCGCAGCAGATGGGCCAGCAGTTCGACCGGCGAGCGGAAGGTCTGTCCGGCACGTACCGCCGAGCGCAGCTGGTCGACCGAGCGCAACGGCCGCAACCGGGCGCTGACCAGCACACGCGGGCCGATGCAGATGCTGGTCGTGCCGACCTCTGACGCATCGAATGCGGATTCGAACAGGACGTCGTGGATCACCGCGACCAGGAAGCCGGCATCCTGTTCCAGCCGGGTCGAACCAACCTCGCTGCGCAGCGAGTCGTAGAAGGCGTCGGGCAGGTCGAGGTGGCGGTGCAGGTAGCGCTCCGAACCGGTGTTCGACAGCGAGAAGTGCAGCCAGACGAACGCATCGTCCGGATCGTCGCCTTCCTGTGCAAGGAACGCCGCGACCGCGTCGGTGCTGATCGACTGGGCCGCTTGCCCCGGCGCGAAGCGATATCCCCAGATCAGGCCATGTTCGTTGGAGCCGTAGCTGGTGTCGGTGATGCGCATCGTTGCCGGCCAGGTGAGGTGTGCGCTGGATTATGCGCGGTTCGCATTCAACCGGCCTCGTACAGCTCGATCGGGAGGTCGTCCGGATCGGCGAAGAAGGTGAACCGCCGGCCGGTGTACTCGTCGATGCGAATGGGCTCCACGGCGATGCCCTGTGCCTGCAGTTCCTCGGCCGCCGCGGTGACATCGGCCACCGCGAAGGCGAGGTGACGCAGGCCCCGGGCCTCGGGGTACGACGGACGTGGCGGCGGCGAAGGGAAGGAGAACAGTTCCAGCTGTCCGCCATCAGGCAGGGCCAGATCGAGCTTCCACGAGTCCCGCGCCTGGCGATGCACCTCGGCCAGCACGCGCAGGCCGAGCACCTGGGTGTAGAAGTGCTTCGAGCGCGCGTAGTCGGCGCAGATGATGGCGACGTGGTGGATCCGGGTGAGCTGCATTCCTGTCTCCCCGTAGGAGCGAGCTTGCTCGCGACAAGCCGAGCTTTCTTGCGACAAGCCGGCGGCGGATACGTGGGATCGCGAGCAAGCTCGCTCCTACCGTTTGTGTGCTATTCGCCCAGAAGTGCGCGGATCGCGGCGAACCCGGCCACGGCACGCTCCTGCTTGCGCGCCGCATCGGCCACCGGGTCGGCACCGTCGCGCTGGATCTCGGCGACGGGGAGTTCCTCGAAGAAGCGGCTCGGCTGCAGGCGGATCTTGTCGCCCCAGCGCTGAGTCTCGCGCGAGTGCGACAGCCACAGTTGCTCCTTGGCGCGGGTGATGCCGACGTAGAGCAGGCGTCGCTCTTCTTCCAGGCTGCCTTCCTCCAGCGCCATCTCGTGCGGCAGCGTGCCGTCTTCCATGCCGACGATGAAGACGTAGCGGAACTCCAGACCCTTGGCGCCGTGCAGCGACATCAACCGCACCTGGTTGCCGGCGTCGCCCTTGTCGGCATGCGACAGCAGCGCCAGCTGCGCGGCCAGTTCGCCAGGGCCGGAATTCTTGCCGCCGTCGAACCAGTCGGCCAGTTCTTCCAGGTTCTCCTTGCGGCGCTGGAAGGTGGCATCGTCCTTGCACTGGGCGCGGATCGCGGCGAGCAGGCCGCTCTTCTCGGCCAGCACGCGCACCAGCTCGGACGGCGGGATCTTGAACGCCTCGCCGCGCAGGTGGCGGATGATGTTGACGAAGCCATCGAGTGCGTTGCCGGCACGCGGCGCCAGTTGCTTGAGCATGCCGATCTGCTCGGCCGCGCGCGACATCGGCATGCCGGCGTGCTGCGCCATCTCGGCCAGCTTTGACAGCGTGGTCGCGCCGACTTCACGCTTCGGCGATTGCACCGCACGCAGGAACGCCGCGTCGTCATCGGGATTGGCGATTAACCTCAACCACGCTAGCGCGTCCTTGACTTCGCCGCGCTCGAGGAAGGCGGTGCCACCCGAGAGGTGGTAGGGCACGCGCAGCAACTGCAACGCCTTCTCCAGCGCACGGCTCTGGTGGTTGCCGCGGAACAGGATGCAGAAGTCGCTCCACGGCGCCTGCCTGGCGGCGGCGAGGAAGTGGATCTCGGCGGCGACCTTCTCGGCTTCGTGCGCGTTGTCGCGGCACTCCCAGACACGGATGCGCTCGCCGTCGGCCTGGTCGCTCCACAGCGTCTTGGGGTGCTCGTGCGGGTTGTGCGCGATCAGCGCGTTGGCGGTGCGCAGCACGCGGTTGGAGCAGCGGTAGTTCTGCTCGAGCTTGATGATCTGCAACGCCGGGTAATCCTTGCCCAGGTTGAGCAGGTTGTCCGGGTTGGCGCCGCGCCAGGCGTAGATCGACTGGTCGTCGTCGCCCACGCAGGTGAACAGGCCCTTGTCGCCGGCCAGCGCCTTGAGCAAGCGGTACTGGGCGTCGTTGGTGTCCTGGCACTCGTCGACGAGCAGGTAGCCGATGCGCTCGCGCCACGCCAGGCGCACGTCCTCGTCGCCTTCCAGGATCTGCACCGGCAGGCGGATCAGGTCGTCGAAGTCGACCGCATTGAACGTCGACAGGCGCGCCTGGTAACGCTGGTACAGCAGCGCCGCTTCCATCTCGCGCGGGCTCTGCGACGCAGCCAGGGCCTCATCGGGCGAGAGGCCGGCATTCTTGGCGCGCGAAATGAGATTTCGCGCGTTGTCGATGACGTCGTTCTTGCTGCCCGGCGGCAGCAGGTCCTTGATCTGCGCGGCGCTGTCGTCGCTGTCGAACACCGAGAAGCCGCGACGCAGGCCGACCTTGGCGTGGTCGATCTGCAAAAAACGCAGCCCCAGCGCATGGAACGTGCACACGGTCAGGCCTTCGGCGGCGTCGCCCTTGATGCGCTTGGCGACGCGCTCCTTCATTTCCTTCGCCGACTTGTTGGTGAAGGTGATCGCGGCGATGCGCTTGGCCGGCATCCGCCCGGAAGCGATCAGGTGCGCGATCTTCTCGACGATGACGCGGGTCTTGCCGCTGCCTGCTCCGGCGAGCACCAGCAAGGGGCCGTCGGTGTGCAGGACGGCAGCGCGTTGGGGAGGATTTAGACCGTGCATTGAAGGCTGTTTGCTGCCGCGGTTGCGGCGGCGTATTGTGCCGTAACCGTCCCCTTGCGAGGCGGTGCTCTTCGGCTCGAGGCCCTTCGCCCCCGTCAGGCGCGATCCCGGTCACGGGCAGCTTCAAGGCGGCGCGTTCAAGGCGGCGCGCTCCAGGCAGCGAGAAAGCCGCCAGAACCGGACAGGTCCTGATCCCGGCGCTCCACAACATGGAGGAGGCAGTCATGGAATTGCTGATCGCAATGGCAATGGGCGCGGCTCTGGCGACAGGTCCCGCGGCGCCGCAGCAGGTGGAAGGCACCCAGGCGGTCGTGGCCACGACCGACGCGATGACCGGGCGGGAGTACGGCGAGCGCACGCGCATGTCCAACACCCATCCCAACGAGTTGTGGCGGCTGTACGGCAGCGCTGCCGCCGCCCAGGGCGACTGGGCGGGCGCCATGGCCGACTTCCGCCGCGCCGCCAGCTTTGGCGACAAGTACTCGCAGCACCGCATCAGCCTGCTGTACTGGCATGGCGTGGGCGTCGACCGCGATCCCGCGTTGGCGTACGCCTGGGCCGACCTGGCCGCCGAGCGCATGTACCCCAGTTTCGTGATCCTGCGCGAGAAGATGTGGGAGCAGTTGAGCCAGGCCGAGCGTGACCGCGCGCTGCTGGTAGGGCAGGACATCTACGCCCAGTACGGCGACGAAGTGGCCAAGCCGCGCCTGCAACGCGCCCTCACCCACGGCAAACGCCAGATCACCGGAAGCCGCACCGGTCACGTCGGCTCGCTCAGCGCCGAAGCCCCGCGGAGTGTCTACGATTACGTGAAAGGCATCGGTCGCGATTCGGTCGACCTGACGCCGATGTTTGCCTCCTGGCGCTGGGACACCAAGAAGTACTGGGCGGTGGAAGACGCGATCTGGAGCTACGGCAACGTCGAGATCGGCCCGGTCAGCCAAGACAAGGATTGATCGCGACGCCTGTACGCAAAACCCCTAATGTAGTGGCCACCCTGCCGGCGATCGGGCACGCCTGAGCGCCGGCACGCGGCTTCCATATTTCAGGGGACCCTCCATGCGCCTGGGCCTGGCGGCCAACCGCCTGCATCACCTCAGCGAAGACGCGGCGCTGTTCCGCTGGCTGCGCGCCTGCGAGTCCGGCATCCGCGAACTGCAGATCAGCCTGCACGTGGTCGGGCGGACGTACGACGCCATCGTCGCCGCCGGCATGCTGACCGGGTACCCGGGCCTGCGCCGCTACCCGTACGGGCGCGAGGGCGGCCTGATGAAGCTGGTGGCGGAGGTGGTCGGCGTCGATCTCGACGAGCGCACGCTCGATGGCGCGATCTACCTGATCGACCCGGTCGATCCCTCGTCGGTGTTTCCCGAAGCGGCCGCGCTCAAGCGCCAGTGCGTGATCCACGGCAAGCCCTACATCACCACCGTCGCCTCGGCCCGCGACTGGGTCGAACTGGAGCGCATCCGCGCCGGCCTCCTTCCCGACCCCGCCGCTGACCGCCTCCACGATTTCGAGGGGCAGACACTGGCGCTGATCGCCCACGATGCGATGAAGCCGCAGATGATGGCCTTCGCCGCCGAGAACTTCGATCTGCTCTCGCGCTTCGCCCGCCGTGTCGCCACCGGCACCACCGGACAGCGCCTGAACGAGTTGGCCTGGAGCCGCGGCTGGCCGCAGGGGCGGTCGTGGGTGCATCGCTACCAGAGCGGCCCGATGGGCGGCGATGCGCAGATCGCCGACCTGGTGCTGGAGCGGCGCTGCCAGCGCGCGATCTTCTTCGAGGATCCACACGTGGCGCGCCAGCACGAGGCCGACATCCAGTTGCTCGAGCGCGCGGTGACCACCGTGACCGACGAAGCGGTGTGCATCACCGCCCCGGCCGTGGCCCAGCGCTGGGCGAGTGCGGCAACCGAGCGCGCCACGCGCCGCTAACCTCCCCCTCATCCCAAACCACCCCGTCATCCCGGCGAACGCCGGGATCCAGGCCCGCACCCTTCCCGCCCTGTCACCGTCATCCCGGCGAAAGCCGGGACCCATCTTGATCCACCAGCAGACGGCGCAAAGCCAACGTCCCTGGATCCCCGCCTTCGCGGGGATGACGGTCCAGGGGGTGACGACGATGAAATGGACTCCCGCCTTCGCGCGAATGCCGATGATGCAGTTGCCAGCACCCCTTAAACTGCCCCCATGGCCAAGCTCTATTTCTATTATTCGGCGATGAACGCCGGCAAGACCACGACGCTGCTGCAGTCGGCGCACAACTACCGCGAGCGCGGCATGCGCGTGGCGATCCTCACCCCGCGCCTGGACGACCGCGCCGGCAGCGGCACGGTGGCGTCACGCATCGGCCTGCGCGCCGATGGCATCGCCTTCGAGCGCGACGACGACCTGGAAGCCATCGTCCGCGCCGACATCCTCGCCCACGGCCCGCTGCACTGCGTGCTGGTCGACGAAGCGCAGTTCCTGAACCGGGCGCAGGTCTGGCAGCTGAGCGAAGTGGTCGATGCGCTGCGCATCCCGGTGCTGTGCTACGGGCTGCGCACCGACTTCCGCGGTGAACTGTTCGAAGGCAGCCAGTACCTGCTGGCCTGGGCCGACGAGCTGACCGAGATCAAGACCATCTGCCACAGCGGCAAGAAGGCGACGATGGTGGTGCGCGTGGATGCGCAAGGCCGTGCGGTGCACGAAGGGCCGCAGGTCGAGATCGGCGGCAACGACCGCTACATCTCGGTGTCGCGCGCGGAGTACAAGAAGATCATGCGCGGTGAAGGCACGATCGAGCCGGCGCAGCAGTCGCTGCCTCTCTGACCGGCTTGGTAGGAGCGAGCTTGCTCGCGACCACGTCGCCGCTACGACCACGCCTGATCGCGAGCAAGCTCGCTCCTACGATGCACTAGCCGCAGCCGCGCACGATCGCCCCGACCTCCCGCGGGATCGCCCCGCCGTCGGGCTGCGCCGTTTTCAACTGCTCCTGCAAGGTATCCAGCCGCGCCAGCGCCGGCTCCCGATCCGGTCCATGGCAGCGCAACTGCGCCGCATACGCCTGCGCGCGCCAGGCCGTGCGGCGAAGGTCGCGGTCGCTGTGCGGCATGCCCGCGAGCGCATCGAGCCGGAGCAATGCGCTGTCGTCGCCTTCGAGCGCCTGTTGCCGTGCCAGCGCCAGTTCCGCTTCGCGCGTGTTCGGGTGGGTGGCGCCATAGCCGCTGCGGGTCAGCGTGACCGCTTGCGCCAGGTGGGCCATGCCCTGTTCGCGTTGTCCCAGGGAAATCTCGATCTGGCCGAGCAGGCGATCGGTGTCGCCGAGCAGCGGATGGCGCGGGCCCATCTGCGCCAGGCGCAACTCGCGCGCCTCCTGCACGGCCTTGAGCGCGGCGCGATCGCGGCCCACCGCATGCAGCACGCGGGCCTGGTCGTACAGCGCGTCGCCCAGATGGGCATTGTCGTTCTGCCGGCGCGCGATCACCACCGCGCGCTGCAACGCGGTCAGCGCGGTCGAGATTTCGCCACGCTCCCACGCGACCTGGCCCAGGCGCCGTTGCAGTCCGCCCAGTTCGATCATGCCGCGACGGATCTCGGCCGCATCGACACCGGCCGGCGCCAGCCGCCGCTGCAGCGCGGCGATGGCCGCACGCAGTTCGGTCTCGGCCTGGCGGTAGTTACCTTGGTCGATGTGCAGCATCGCCATCTGCCGGCGCAACGACAGCGTCACCGGATGCTGGGCGCCATAGACCTCCAGGGCGATGGCGAAGGCCTCGCTGGCCTCGCGTTCAGCGGCATCGACCTGGCCCAGTCCCTGCCGCAGCGACGCCACGCGGCTGCCGATCTCGGCCAGCAGGGCATGGCGCTCGCCGACCTTCTGCCGCAGCTGCGTGCGTGCCTTGCCGTAGCCCTGCAATGCGGCACCGGTCTGGCCGGCGTCGGCCTGCAGGTTGGCCAGGTCGATCAGGTTCTCGACCGTGCCGACTTCGTCGCGGTCGTCGCGGCGCAGTGTCAGTGAGCGTTCGAACAACAGGCGCGCGCCCTGCAGCTCGCCGTTGTCGCGGCGGCAGCGTCCGAACTGCGAATAGTATTCGCTGATCTGCGGCGGCAGCTGCGCCTGTTCGCGCCGCGCCGTATTCAGTGCCGGCAGCATCAGGTCGATGCATTGCCGCGGTTCACCGAGCAGGCGCAACGCCTGGCCGCGCTGGGTCAGCGATTCGATCTGCAGGCTCACCGGGATGTCGCTGGTGCTGGCGATCACGCCGGCTTGGCGGTTCAACAGCACCAGCGCCTCGCGATAGTCGCCCAGACCGATGCGCAGGCGCGCGATCACGCCCAGCAGTTCGGCGCGCGCGCGCGGCTGTCGCGCCAGCTCGCGATTGCCGCGCGCAAGCGAGCCGTCGAGCAGGCCGCGCAGATCCAGCGCCTGGCCTTCCGGCGTACCGCGTGCGGTTTCGAACACGCCGACCATGAAGTCCTGCATCGCCTGCGCGCGACCGGCTTCGGCCACCGCCTGCCGGCCCTGCCAGGCGACGATGGCCAGCGCCGCGCTGAGCACGACGGCGATCAAGCTGCCGGAGGCCAGCGACCAGCGATGGCGGCGCAGGTATTTGCCGAACCGGTAGCCGACGCTTTGCGGCCGTGCCTGCACCGGGCGACCGGCCTCGTAGCGGGTCAGGTCCAGGGCCAGCGCTTCGACTGAGGGATAGCGCTGTTCGGGGCGCTTGGACAGGGTCTTGAGGACGATGTTGTCGAGGTCGCCGGCGAGCATGCGGGCCTGCCGGCGCAGCCCGTGCACGTCGGCGCCGCTGTCCTCGCTCCGGTGCAGCAGCATCTGCGAGGGGCGCTGCGGGTCGGCGGCGAGGATCGCTTCCTCCCACTCGGCATCGGTCTGTCGCTTGAGGCGGTAGGGCTTGGTGTCGGTGAGCAGCTCGAACAGCACCACGCCCAGTGCGTACACGTCGGTCATGGTCGTGACCGGCTCGCCGCGCACCTGTTCCGGCGCGGCGTAGTGCAGGGTGAAGGCGCGCACGCCGGTGCGCGTCTGCTCGACCATCGGTGCATCGGAGTCGAGCAGCTTGGCGATGCCGAAGTCGAGCAGGCGCACGTCGCCGCTGGGCGTGACCAGGATGTTGGACGGCTTGAGGTCGCGGTGGACGATCAGGTTGGCGTGGGCGTGGCTGACCGCATCGCAGATCTGGTGGAACATCCGCAGCCGCTGCTCGATCGGCAGCTGGTGGTTGCGGCAGTAGTCGGTGATCGGTTCGCCTTCGACGAACTCCAGCGCCAGGTAGGGCAGGCCGTCGCTGGTGACGCCGGCATCGAGCAGGCGCGCGATGTGCGGATGTGCCAGGCGCGCCAGGATCTGCCGCTCGCGCGAGAAGCGCACGCGCAGGTTGCTGTCGGCCAGGCCCGGGCGCAGCAGCTTGAGCGCGACGCGGCGCTGGTAGAGGCCGTCGGCGCGCGCGGCCAGCCACACCTGGCCCATGCCGCCTTCGCCCAGCAGCCGCTCGAGCTTGTACGGGCCGACCTCGGCACCGGCGCGCAGGCCGGCGAGCGGGGCGATCAGCGGTTCGGAAAGGAAATCCTCGTGATGCTCATCGAGGGTGATCAGCGTCTGCAGTTCGTCGGCCAGCGCCGGGTCTTCCTCGCGCAGGCGTTGCAGGCGCTGTTCGCGCGCCTGGTCGTCGAGCTCGAACAGCGCGTCGAGCAGCGGGGATATCCGTTGCCAGCGCTCGGTGTCCACGGGGCTGCCCCTGGGCGGGCCTCAGGAGTCTTTCAGCGACGCCAGCAGGAACAGCCGCGCCTTCTGCCAGTCGCGGCGGATGCTGCGCTCCGAGCGCTCCAGCAGCGCGGCGATCTCCAGCTCCGACAGGCCCGCGAAATACCTCAATTCCACCACCTGGGCCAGGCGCGGATCGACCGCGGCCAGCTTGGTCAGTGCGGTGTCCAGGCCGAGTGTGTCCTCGTCCAGGCGCAGGCCGCCTTCGACATCGTCGGGCAGTTCGGTGACACGGTGCAGGTCGCCGCCACGCTTCTGCGCCAGGCGCTGGCGAGCGTAGTCGACCACCACCGAACGCATGGCGGAGGCGGCATAGGCGAAGAAATGCGCGCGGTCGTCGAACTGCGCTTCACGCCGGCCGATCAGCTTGAGGTAGGCCTCGTGCACGAGCGCGGTGGCATCGAGCGTCTGCCCGTGCTGGCCGGCGAGCTGGCGCCGCGCCATGGTGTGCAGTTCCTGGTAGAGGGTGGCCAGGACGCGGTCGAGCGCGCCACGGTCGCCTTCACGTGCAGCATCCAGCAGCAATGTGATATCGGCAGTTTCGGCCATAGGGAGCCCCCTCCGCAGTGGCCGGACTATAACGCGTTTCGCTGTTTTTCCCTGTGCAGGCGGCGGCCCTCACCCCAACCCGCGCCCCGGCCCGGGCGCACAGCGCCCGGGCGTTCGAGGACACGCGAGCCAATGGCTCGCAAGCGGTGTCCTCTCACCCCGCAAGCGGGAGAGGGGCTAATGCTGTCACCAGAAGAGGGGCGTCTGCTGTTCCTTCTCCCGCTTGCGGGAGAAGGTGCCCGAAGGGCGGATGAGGGCGCTCTTGCTCATCTCTGGCAAGTTCCGCACCAAACCGTCGCCCGCTGCCCGATCGCCGCCTGTTTCAACGGTCGCCCGCATCGCGGGCAGGGCTCACCACCGCGCCCATAAGCCGACAGTTCCTGCTCGAAATACCCCGGCGCACCGTCCGGACTGATGAAGTCGCGCAGGGTCGTGCCACCCCGGTCGATGGCATGGCCGAGGATGCGGCGGATCTGTTCGGCCAGTTGCCGGTAGCGCTCGCGCGATACCTTGCCGGCCGCCCGCAGCGGCGACACGCCGGCGGCGAACAGCGCCTCGGCGACATAGATGTTGCCGACCCCGACCACCACCTTCTGGTCCATCAGGAAGGTCTTCACCGGCGCGCTGCGGCCACGGCTGAGTGCGAACAGGTAATCGCCGTCGAAGCCGTCCGACAGCGGTTCCGGGCCCAGGCCGGCCAACAGTTCGTGGACTTCATCCGGGCCCTGCCAGAGCAGGCTGCCGAAGCGGCGCGGGTCGTTGAAGCGCAGCACCTGGCCCGAGTCCAGGGCCAGGTCGACGTGGTCGTGGGCGCGCACCGGGGTGTCGGCCGGCAGCACCCGCAGGCTGCCGGACATGCCCAGGTGCAGCAGCGCGCTGCCGGCGACCGTGTCGAGCAGCAGGTACTTGGCGCGGCGCCGGACCTGGTCGATGCGCTGGCCGGGCAGGAGCTGGCGGATCTCGTCAGGGATCGGCCAGCGCAGGTCGGGCCGGCGCAGGGTGGCGGTGACCACGCGACGGCCTTCGACGTGCGGTGCCAGGCCGCGACGGGTGGTTTCTACTTCGGGCAACTCGGGCATGTGACCAGCGTACTATCCGGACATCCGATGGGTGGGGTCCGTGCATTCAATGGGCAAGACCGCGATGGCCAAGGTCGCAATGGGCACGAGCGTGGATCCGTCCAGCATTGCCGTCGACCTCCAGGTCGTCGCCGCCGCCGTATTGCCGATGCCATCGCCGGGACCGGCCCTGCGTGACTACGCGCTGGCCGAACTGGACGCCGCCCTGGAGGCACTGGGCCAGCCCGGCGACGACATCCACGAAGGCGTCCACCGTGCCCGCAAGGGCCTGCGCCGCGTGCGCGCGACCCTGGCACTGGGTGACGGCATCCTCGGCCCGGGAGTCGTTTTGCTCGATCGCGAGATCAAGCACCTCAACACCGGCTTGTCCGGACTGCGCGACGCGCATGCGCTGGTGGAGACGCTGGAGCGGATGCGAAAGCGCTCGCGCAAGGGCGACACCCGGCAGCTGCTCGATCAGGCGCAGGCCGATGCCGTCGTCGCCCGTTTGGCCATCACCGAAGTGGAGCTGTCGATGGACCCGGCCCTGGGTCAACGTCGCGGGTTGATCGAGGTGCTGGCGGCGGCCGTGCCCGCGCTGGACTGGGAGCGTCTGACGCCATCGGCGGCGCGGATGGCCCTGGCCGACAGCGACGACCGCAGCAAGAAGGCGCGCGGCATCGCCCTGCAGAAGGGACAAGACAACGACTGGCATCGGTGGCGCCGCCGAGCGCGTCGCGCGTCGCAGCAACGGCGCGCGCTGGAAGCGGTGGGCGTGAGCGTTCCGGCGAGCGGGCCCGAGGTCTTCGACAAGCGCACGACCGAACGCCTCGGCGAGGCGCAGGACCTGACCCTGCTGCTGGACCACTGCGGCAAGGGGTCCCCGTTCAGCAAAGAGCACCGCCGTGCCCTTCGCGCCTACGCCGAACCGACGCTGGCACGGCTGCGCAAGCGGATTTCGACCGTTCGTCGTTGAATGCGCGGGCCGGCCTTGCGGGCCGATGTGAACGACCCCATCACATCTTCCGCCCATACCGGCGCGCAGGGTGGTCCGGGACTGGCATCATTGCCTCAGGATCGAGCCGTGTTTGCCGGTCTGACTGTGCGTTTCCGGAGTTATTTCAATGTTCGTTTCATCCCTGCTCGATTTCCTTGCCGGCGGCATCCTCCAGGCCAGTTGGGTCGAGTTGCTCGTCTATCTCCTGGTCGTCACCCAGCTGACGATCTTCTCGGTCACGCTCTATCTGCACCGCTCGATGGCGCATCGCTCCGTCGACTTCCATCCGGTGCTGGCGCATTTCTTCCGCTTCTGGACGTGGCTGACCACCTCGATGATCACGCGCGAGTGGGCGGCCATCCATCGCAAGCACCACGCCAAGTGCGAGACCGAGGAAGACCCGCACAGCCCGCAGTTCAAGGGCATCGACACGGTGATGTGGCGCGGCGTGGAGCTGTACCGCGAAGCGCGCGCGCAGCGCGATGACATCGAGAAGTACGGCAAGGGCTGCCCGGACGACTGGATCGAACGCAACCTCTACACCCGCCACGCGACGATGGGGCCGGTGGTGTTGTTGTTCACCAGCTTCGCCCTGTTCGGTTTCGCCGGCGTCGCCGTGTGGGCGATCCAGATGCTGTGGATCCCGTTCTGGGCGGCAGGCGTGGTCAATGGCCTGGGCCACTGGTGGGGCTATCGCAACTTCGAGACCACCGACACCGCCACCAACCTCACCCCGTGGGGCTTCTGGATCGGCGGCGAAGAGCTGCACAACAACCACCATGCTTTCCCGAGCTCGGCCAAGTTCGCGCTGCGCAAGTTCGAGTTCGACATCGGCTGGAGCGCGATCAAGCTGCTGGAGAAGGTCGGCTTGGCCAAGGTCCTGCGCGTCGCCCCGACCCTGGACGTGCGCCCCAACATCGCCATGCCCGACGGCGAGACGTTGAAGGCACTGCTGGCGATCCGCTTCCAGGCGATGACCGACTACTACCGCAACGTCACCCTGCCGGCGCTGCGCGAGGCCAAGTTCAAGCTGCCGCGCAGTCTGCGCCAGGGCCTGGCCGATGACGGCCGCTGGCTCGACGACGACAAGCGCGCCAAGCTGCAGGCGTGGCTCGCCGAGCGCCCGAGCATGGCCACGCTGGCGGATTTCCGTCAGCGCCTGGCGCAAGTGCTCGACGAGCGCTCGCACGATGCCCAGGCCACGCTGGCCAAGCTGCACGCGTGGTGCACCGAGGCCGAGGCCAGTGGCAACCAGGCACTGCAGGCATTCTCTGCGCGCCTGAAGGGCTACGCGCTGGCACCGGCGCACGCCTGAGCCCCTCGCGCGTGATGCCCCCGGTGTTGCGCAATGACACGCCCGTGTCGAAAGGCGCGGGCGTTTCGTTTGCGCTGCTGCTTGCACTCGCCCTGACTCCTGCGTTGGCGTCTGCACAGGTGCAGGCCACCGGCGATTACCTCTCGCGCATGGACAGCGACGGCGATGGGCGCATTGCGTTGCCCGAGTTCCAGGACTGGATGAGCTACGCCTTTACCCGCATGGATGTGGATGGCGACGGCGTGCTGACACCGGCAGAGCTGCCAGGCGGTCGTGGCAAGCCGGTCAGCCTGGCGGAGCACCGGCAGACGCTGGCCACGACTTTCGCCCGCCAGGACCGGAACCAGGACGGATATCTGGACGCGCGCGAACTGGCGTCCCCGCCGCAGTAGCGTCAAAGGATCCCTTCTCCCGCTAGCGGGAGAAGGTGCCCGAAGGGCGGATGAGGGCGCCTTTCGCGTTGCCTCTCCGTCTGCCCTCACCCCAACCCCTCTCCCGCAAGCGGGAGAGGGGCTAGACATCCCTTCTCCCGCAAGCGATACAGGCGCCAGATATCCCTTCTCCCGCTTGCGGGAGAAGGTGCCCGGAGGGCGGATGAGGGCGCTTCTAGCCGAACCGAGCCGATCCCGCGCCAAGCCGTTGCCAGCCCCCCACCCGCCCAGGCGTAGCATCGGTGACCTGTACCGCCAGACCCGCCGTGCCCATGGCCATTGCTGCATCGCACCCGCTCGACCTGCCTCGCCAGCACCTGTTCTGGCTGCTCCACCTCGGCGGCTGGATCGCCTATTTCTCGCTGGGCTACCTGTCCGCCATCGCCCACGGCAAGCCATCGGGCTACTGGATCGTGCCGCTGACCGCAGCCGCCACCGGCGCGATCGCCACGCTCGGCCTGCGCTACCTGCTGCGCGCCTGCTGGGGCCTGCCGCCGCGGCGGCTGATGATGGTGATGGTGCTGCCGATCCTCGCCAGCTCGGCGGTGATGGACCTGACCACGCGCACGGTGCTGATCGAATTCTGCGACACCTGCGTCCCGGCCAATCGCGCCGCCTACGTCGCCTATGCGCTCAGTTACATCTATGTGGTGCTCGCCTGGGTCGGCCTGTACCTGGGCGTGAAGTACTACGGCCAGCTGCAGGACGAAACCCGGCGCGCGCTGGCTGCCCGCACCATGGCCCACCAGGCGCAGCTGAAGATGCTGCGCTACCAGCTCAACCCGCACTTCCTCTTCAACACGCTCAACGCCATCTCGACGCTGATCCTCGACCGCGACAACGCCACCGCCAACCGCATGGTGCAGGGGTTGTCGGCGTTCCTGCGCCACTCGCTCGACAACGATCCGATGCAGCGCGTGACGCTGCGCCAGGAGCTCGATGCGCTGACGCTGTACCTGGACATCGAGAAGATCCGCTTCGCCGAGCGCCTGCGCATCGAAACCGACATCGACGAGGATTGCTGGCGCGCGTTGCTGCCCAGCCTGCTGCTGCAGCCGCCGGTCGAGAACGCCATCAAGTATGCGGTTGCCAAGCAGATCGCCGGCGGCCTGCTGCGCATCGAGGCCGAGCGCGAAGGGCCGCAGCTGGTGCTGCGCGTGATCGACGACGGTCCGGGCTGCGATTGCCTGGAGGGCGGGCAGTTGCCGGCCGGCAAGGGCGTGGGCCTGCGCAATACGCGCGAGCGCCTGAGCGTGCTCTACGGCGAGGCCAGCGGTTTCGGCGTGCGCAACCGCGAGCGCGGCATCGAAGTCACGCTGCGCCTGCCGTTCGAAACCTCCCAGACGATCGGTGAGTGAGCATGGACCGGGCAAGAACCGAGCGCGAGCACAACGGCAACGGCGCGCATCAGGCGGCTGAGGCGACGACGAAACTGCGTGCGATCGTCGTCGACGACGAGCCACTGGCGCGGCGCGGCCTGGAGATCCGCCTCGCCGACCACGCCGACATCGAGCTCGTCGGCCAGTACGGCGATGGCGTCGCCGCGATCGCCGGCCTGCGCGAGCACCGCCCGGACCTGATGTTCCTCGACGTGCAGATGCCGGGGATGGACGGCTTCGAGACTCTGCGCAGCATCCCCGCGGTCGAGATGCCGCTGGTCGTGTTCGTCACCGCCTACGACCACTACGCCATCCGCGCGTTCGAAGCCTCCGCCACCGACTATCTGCTCAAGCCCGTGGACGACGCGCGCCTGCACCAGGCGCTGGCCAAGGTCCGGCAGGCGCATTCGCAACGCGAGGCCAGCGGCCACTGCGCGCACCTGCTGGGCCTGCTGAGCGAGCTCAGCGGGCACCCCATGCTCGACCTCGACGAGGCCCTCAAGCCCGACGCGCTCGAACAGCTGCGCCGCGAAGACAAGCTCGCCGTGCGCGATGGCGGACGCACGGTCCGGGTCGATCTCAACAGCATCCGCTGGATCGACGCCGCCGGCGACTACATGTGCATCCACACCGACAGCGAAACGCTGGTGCTGCGCGCGACCATGCGCGACCTCGAGAAGCAGCTGGACCCGCAGCGTTTCCCGCGCATCCACCGCTCGACGATAGTCAACGCCCGCCGAGTGGTCGAAATGCGCCCGCACACCAACGGCGAAGGCTACCTGCGCCTGGACTGCGGGCAGGAGCTGAAGCTGTCGCGCAGCCATCGCGACAAGCTCGATCTGCTGCTGTAGCCCGTAGGAGCGAGCTTGCTCGCGAACCACCCGCGCTGACGAGGGACATCCCGCTCACGAGCTAGCCCGATCGCGAGCAAGCTCGCTCCTACGCAAGAAGCGGGCCATCTTCGGGCGGCCTGTGCCCCCAACGCTTCAGCGCGCCCAACCCACCATTCAACGCAAAGTCCGATTGCGCGTGACTTAGGGGTCATCTGCGCAATGAGCACCGCGCGCATCGTGCGCTCCGCACTCCTCCCCGCGGATCCCGCCGATGAAGCTCACCGACGCCTCGCTACGCAATCCTGCTGCCGTCGCGGTGATCGTGGCCATGGTCTGTGCATTCGGGTTGATGAGCCTGTTCAAGCTGCCGCTGCAGCTCGAAGCAGTGCTGGAATCCATGCGCGAGCTTCGTAGGCGCCTGGCACATTTGCGCAGCTCATGCCCTGTCTGATCCCTGACCTGACTCCGCCTGGCCCAGTTCAACAGTCGTCCGACGTGCCTGTCGCATAGCGCAGACCGCGCCGCAACTGCTCGAGGAAGTTCGGATCGGCGTACACGGCTTCGTCGTGGCCCAGGCCCGTATACCAGCTGCGACCGCCTTCGAACTCGTGGCACCAGTTGATCGGGTGATCCTTGCCCATGGTGCCGCCTGCGTACAGCGACTCGTCGACAGTGGCGATCACGCGTACGTGGTCGCGCGGATTGCCGTCGAAGTTGTACAGCTCGTCGCGGATGGGCCAGGGTGTGCCGTTGGCTGCGCCGTCCGGTTCCGGACGCACCTGCGTTGACTGAAGGCCCGGCGGGTGTGACTTGAAGTAAGCACCCACCAGATGCCCGTACCAGGGCCACGCGTGCTCGGTGTCCGCGGCCGAATGCACGCCGACATAGCCGCCACCGCCGCGCATGAAGGCCTGCAGCGCAAGCTTCTGTCCGGGATCTAGAATGTCGCCGGTGGTGTTGGCGAACACGACCACTTTGTAGCGCGCCAGGTTGGCGGCGTTGAAGTCGCCCGCATCCTCGCTGTGGTCGACTCCCAGCCCCTGCTCGGTTGCCAGCTGCTGCAGCGTCGCCACCGCAGTCGGTATCGACGTATGCCGCCAGCCGGTTGTTCTGGTGAACACCAGTGCACGCTCCGGCGTCGCGGCGGACGCGATATCGGCAAGCAGCAGGGTGGACGAGCACAACCAGGCAAGGGCATGTCGGCGCATGCGCGGATCATGCCATGGCGAGGGAGCGCATCTGAACAGGGCTGCGGGGGCGCACGCACTCCAACGCCGCCCTGTCAACGGGTTACGCGCCAGCGCCCGCATTGCGACAATCGCCTTCTCCCCGGATCTCCGGGTTTTCACGATTGGATGCAATGCAGGATCACAAGCAAGTCGCCGCCCAGGTCGCGGGCAAGATCGCCCGCCTGATTGCCGAGGAAATCGGCGCCCAGACGCAACAGGCCCAGTCCGCCATCGCCCTGCTCGACGAAGGCGCGACCGTGCCGTTCATCGCGCGCTACCGCAAGGAAGTCACCGGCGGCCTCGACGACACCCAACTGCGCAACCTCGAGACGCGCCTGACCTACCTGCGCGAACTCGAGGACCGCCGCGCCGCCGTGCTGGCCAGCATCGAGGAGCAGGGCAAGCTGAGCGACGAACTGCGCGGCGAGATCGAGGCGGCCGACAGCAAGTCGCGCCTGGAAGACCTGTACCTGCCGTACAAGCCCAAGCGCCGCACCAAGGCGCAGATCGCGCGCGAGGCCGGCCTGGAGCCGCTGGCGGAAGGCCTCCTGGCCGATCCGACGCAGGTGCCGGAAGAATTCGCCGCCGGTTTCATCGACGCCGAGAAGGGCGTGGCCGACGTGAAGGCTGCGCTCGATGGCGCCCGCGCGATCCTGATGGAGCGCTGGGGCGAGGACGCGGCCCTGGTCGGCGAGCTGCGCGGCTGGCTGCACGAAGTCGGCGTGATCCGCGCGCGCGTCGCCGAGGGCAAGGAGCTGGCCGGCGAGAAGTTCCGCGACTACTTCGACCACGCCGAACCGCTGGCGAAGATTCCCTCGCATCGCCTGCTCGCGCTGTTCCGCGGCCGTCGCGAAGAGTTCCTGTTCCTCGACCTCGACCCGGGCACCGATGCCGCTGCCGGCCACCTGCAGGCCGAAGGACGCGTCGCCGTGCACGCCGGCATCAAGGCGCAGGGCCGTCCGGCCGACAAGTGGCTGATTGATTGCTGCCGCCTGACCTGGAAGGCCAAGCTGCACCTGCACCTGCTGCTCGACCTGTTCGCGCAGGCACGCGAGAAGGCCGAAGCCGAAGCGATCGATGTCTTCGGCGACAACCTCAAGGACCTGATGCTCGCCGCACCGGCCGGCGCCAAGGCCGTGCTCGGCCTCGATCCGGGCCTGCGCACCGGCGTCAAGGTCGCCGTGGTCGACCGCACCGGCAAGTTCGTCGACCACGCGACGATCTACCCGCACGAGCCCAAGCGCCAATGGGACCAGTCGCTGGCGCTGCTGCGCCAGCTGTGCGTCAAGCACCAGGTCGAACTGATCGCGATCGGCAATGGCACTGCTTCGCGCGAGACCGACAAGCTGGCCGCCGACCTGATCAAGCTCGCACCGACGCTGTCGATGCAGAAGATCGTGGTCAGCGAGGCCGGCGCGTCCGTGTACTCGGCGTCAGAGTTCGCGGCCAAGGAGTTCCCCAACCTCGACGTGTCGATCCGCGGCGCGGTGTCGATCGCACGACGCCTGCAGGATCCGCTGGCCGAACTGGTCAAGATCGAGCCCAAGGCGATTGGCGTGGGCCAGTACCAGCACGACGTCGACCAATTCCGCTTGGCGCGCACGCTAGATGCGCGAGTGGAGGACTGCGTGAACGCCGTCGGTGTCGACGTCAACACCGCCTCGGCGGCGCTGCTGACGCGCGTGTCCGGCCTGTCGTCGACGGTGGCCGAGAACATTGTCGTCTACCGCGACAGCAACGGCGCCTTCAAGAGCCGCAAGGAGCTGCTCAAGGTGCCGCGCCTGGGCGACAAGACCTTCGAACAGTGCGCCGGCTTCCTGCGCATCAGCGACGGCGACCAGCCGCTGGATGCATCCTCGGTGCACCCGGAGGCCTATCCGGTGGTCGAGCGCATCCTCAAGCAGTGCGGTCGCGAAGTTAAGCAGGTGATCGGCGATGCCTCACTGCTGCGCGGCCTCAAGCCGGAGCAGTTCACCGACGGGCGTTTCGGCGTGCCGACCGTGCGCGACATCCTCAAGGAGCTCGAGAAGCCGGGCCGCGACCCGCGTCCCGAGTTCAAGGCAGCGCGCTTCGCCGACGGCGTGGAGGACATCAAGGACCTGCGCGAAGGCATGATCCTGGAAGGCGTGGTCAGCAACGTCGCTGCATTCGGCGCGTTCGTCGACATCGGCGTGCACCAGGATGGCCTGATCCATATCTCGGCGCTATCGGACAAGTACGTCAAGGATCCGCGCGAGGTGGTCAAGGCTGGCGACATCGTCAAGGTCAAGGTGCTGGAGGTCGATGTGGCCCGCAAGCGCATCGCACTGACGCGCCGCCTGGACGACAGCGCTCCGGCGCCGCGTGGTCCGCGCGAGGATCGCGATGCGCGGCCGAACGCGAACCGTGGCGGTCGCGATGGCGGTCGCGGTGCGCAGGTGCCGAAACAGGCGCCGGCACCGGCGAACAACGCGCTGGCGGCGGCGTTCGCGCGCGCGAAGAAGAGCTAGAAGACCGTCATTCCCGCGAAGGCGAACACGCCGCCGCCGCCCTGCCACCCGTCATTCCCGCGAAGGCGGGAACCCAGCGTCGTTGCTTTGTGCTCGTCATTCCCGCGAAGGCGGGAATCCAAGGACGTAGCTCTTGGACGCTGGCTCAGAAGCAGAATGGATCCCGGCGTTCGCCGGGATGACGAGCTACCAGAAACAACAGCGCCGGCCCAGGGCCGGCGTTGTCGTCACCGCACTACGACGAGAGAGGCAGCGTTACTGCGTGATATCCACATCCTTCGTCTCGCGCAGGAACAGCGAGCCGATCACGAAGGTCATCAGCGCGATCACGATCGGGTACCACAGGCCGTAGTAGATGTTGCCGGTGGCCGCGACCAGGGCGAAGGCGATGGTCGGCAGGAAGCCGCCGAACCAGCCATTGCCGATGTGGTACGGCAGCGACATCGAGGTGTAGCGGATGCGGGTCGGGAACAGCTCGACCAGCCACGCCGCGATCGGGCCGTAGACCATCGTCACGTAGAGCACCAGGATGGTCAGCACCAGCAGCACCATCGGCTTGTTGATGCGCGCGTCATCCGCCTTCTCCGGATAGCTGCCGGCCTTCAGCGCCGCCTTCAGCTCACCCGTGAACGCATCGCCCTTGGCCTTGCCGTCTTCCTTGCTCAGCCCCGCGCCTTCATAGCCTGGCACTTCGACCGAACCGACGGTGATCTTGGCCACGGTGCCGGCCGGGGCCGCCTCGATCGTGTACGGCACGCCCGCCTTGGCCAGCGCCGCGGTGGCGATGTCGCACGAGTTGGAGAAGACCTTCTTGCCGACCGGGTCGAACTGGAACGAGCAGGTGTCCGGATCGGCATGGACCACGGCCGGCGCATTCGTGCTGGCCTCGGCGATGGCCGGGTTGGCGTAGTGGGTCAGCGCCTTGAACAGCGGGAAGTAGGTCAGCGCGGCGATCAGGCAACCGGCCATGACGATCTTCTTGCGGCCGATCTTGTCCGACAGCCAGCCGAAGAAGACGAAGAACGGCGTGCCGATCGCCAGTGCCGCTGCGATCAGCAGCCAGGTCGTGGTGGCGTCGACCTTCAGCGACTGCGTCAGGAAGTACATCGCGTAGAACTGACCGGCGTACCAGACCACGGCCTGGCCGGCGGTACCGCCGAGCAGGGCCAGCAGCACGATCTTGCCGTTCTTGGTGAAGAAGCTCTCGGTGATCGGTGCCTTTGAGGTCTTGCCTTCCGCCTTCATCTGCTGGAACAGCGGCGACTCGTTGAGCTGCAGGCGGATCCACACCGACACGCCGAGCAGGATGATCGACAGCAGGAACGGAATGCGCCAGCCCCATGCCTCGAACGCCTCGGTGCCCAGGTACGTGCGCACGCCCAGGATCACCAGCAGCGACAGGAACAGGCCGATCGTCGCGGTGGTCTGGATGAAGCTGGTGTACAGGCCGCGCTTGCCGTGCGGCGCATGCTCGGCGACGTAGGTCGCCGCGCCGCCGTACTCGCCGCCCAGTGCCAGGCCCTGCAGCAACCGCAGCAGGATCAGGATGGCCGGTGCGGCAAAACCGATGCTGGCGTAGTTGGGCAGGATGCCGACCAGGAACGTCGACAGGCCCATGATCACGATCGTGACCAGGAACGTGTACTTGCGGCCGATCATGTCGCCGATGCGGCCGAAGAAGATCGCGCCGAACGGTCGCACGGCGAAGCCGGCGGCGAAGGCGAGCAGGGCGAAGATGAAGGCGCTCGTGTCGTTGAGGCCGGAGAAGAACTGCTTGGCGATGATCGCCGCGAGCGAGCCGTACAGGTAGAAGTCGTACCACTCGAACACGGTGCCGAGGCTGGAGGCGAAGATGACCTTCTTGTGCCCCTGCGTCAGCGCGGCTGGATTGCCGGAGTTTGCGGTGATGGTGGACATTTGTTCGTCGCCCCTTAGAAGTTGTACTTCACGTGCGTCTGCAGGCGATTGAGGTCGCCGCGGTCGCCGTTCTCGAGTTCACGCTGGCCCCAGATCAGCTCGGCACCGAGATCGAGCTTGGGCAGGGGGGTATAGATCACGTTGACGTGTCCGGACTGCGCTCCCTTGGTGATGCCAAGGCCGGTGAGGTCGGTGTCCTGGTCGTAGTCGGCGCGCGAGTAGAAGATGTTGGTGCGCAGTTTCGGGTTGAACACATGGCGCCAGCCTACGAACCCGGCGACAACGTCGATGTTGTCGAGCTCGCCGGTGGAATCGAGCACGGCGTCGTTGTTGAGCGCCAGGCCGATGTAGCGGCCGATGCCGCTGCCGCCGGTGACCATGTAGCGGAGGTCGTCGTTCTTGCCGAGGTTGAACTTGCCCGAGACGCTCAGGCCGTAGCCCATCTCCTCCGATTCCTGGTTGGCCGGACCGTTCTGGAAGCGCAGTTGCCGCACCAGGCCGGCGACGCCGAAGTGGCCCCAGTCGCCCTTGAAGGTGTAGCGGCCGGTGAAGTCGGGTGCCGGGCCGTCGTCTCCGGAGACCTGCGCCATGTTGCCGTTGAACGGCGTGTACACCGTCTCCGGGTTTTCCATCGAGAACGACCACGGGCCGTTGGTGTAGCGCAACTGGGCCTGGCGCACGAACACCGTGCCTTCGGTGGGGCCGAGGAAGTCGACCGTGTCGGGCAGGGCGGCGGTGTCCTGGAAGTTGGTCCAGGTCTGGCCGGCCAGCCAGTTGTTCCACTGCACGTAGGCCTGGCGCAGGGTCAGCGCATAGGTGTTGGTGGCGATCTCGTTGCCGGTGAAGGCGGTGCTGCCGCCACCGAACAGGTCGAACTCCAGGTAGGCCTTGAGCTTGTCGCCGCTGTCCAGGTCGGTGTCGGCACCGAACCAGAAGCGCGAGAAGTTCACGCCCATGTCGGTGTCGGAGCCGCCCTCGTCGGTGTTGCCGCCGCCGACCGGGATCGCCTTGGGCACATAGAACAGGCGGCCGACGGTGCCGTCGGCAATATCGCCGTCGTTGGTCTGGGTCAGCGAGGCATCGAGCTTGATGAAGCCGCCATAGCTGAAGCGCGTACCCGGGTTGGCCGTGGCCATGATCGGCGCGGTCTGGATGGACGGCTTGGCCGGCGCCGCAGGGGTTCCGGCGGCTGCGCCGGCGGTCACGACGGCGGGGGCAGCCGGTGCGGTGGCCTGCACGGTCTTGACCTCGCTGATCTGGCTTTGCTGTTGCTGCTGCTGCGACACCAGCTGCTTGACCATGGCTTCGAGCTGGGCGACGCGCGCTTCGAGCTCCTTTTCCTTCGCGGTTTGCGCGAATGCCATCCCCGGCAACGCCAGCGCGACCAGCAGGGCGGCGGCGAGCGGGCGGCGACGCACGGTCGCGGCCTTCCTCGTCGACGACGCAATGATTGCGGACATGATTCCCTCCCAATGGAACGCCGCACCCAATGCGCGGCTGCGGCCAGCCTGCTGGCGCATCGCGCTGCACAACCATTCCCCATTGGTCGTAGGAGAGGCTCGATAATCGCCAATTACGACTATCGTCTACACCCGCCGGGATGAGGCTTGACGGTGAATGCGGCACACTGGACCGCCACCCGCCAGACACCCCGACAGAACCTTGTCCCGGAGCACGCCATGAACCAACCCGCCGTCGTCCATCCTGTCGATCCCGAATTCGCCGCCAAGTCGCGGGTCACGCGCGAGGCGTACGAGCGCATGTACGCCGAATCGGTGAACCGGCCCGACGTGTTCTGGGGCAAGGTCGCGCAGCGCCTGGACTGGTTCAAGGCACCGACCAGGGTCAAGGATGTCAGTTACCAGCTCGACGACTTCCACGTCCGCTGGTACGAGGACGGTGAACTCAACGCCAGCGTCAACTGCCTCGACCGTCACTTGGCGCAGCGCGGCGACAAGACCGCGCTGATCTTCGAGCATGACGATCCCACCCAGCCGGCCGAGCACATCACCTACCGCGACCTGCATGCGCGGGTGTGCAAGCTGGCCAACGCGCTGCGCTCGCTTGGCGTGCGCAAGGGCGACCGCATCACCATCTACCTGCCGATGATCCCGGAGGCGATCGTCTCGATGCTCGCCTGTGCCCGCATCGGCGCGATCCACTCGGTGGTGTTCGGCGGCTTCGCCCCGAATTCGATCGCCGACCGCGTCGCCGACTGCACCAGCAAGCTGATCATCACCGCCGACGAAGGCCTGCGCGGCGGCAAGAAGGTGCCGCTCAAGGCCAACGTCGACGCGGCGCTGAAGATGCCCGGCACCAACACCGTCGAGACGGTGCTGGTGGTGCGCCATACCGGCTCGGCCGTCGACATGCAGATGCCGCGCGACCGCTGGTACGACGCCGTCGTCGACGGCCAGTCGGAGGAGTGCGCGCCCGAGCGCATGAACGCCGAGGACCCGCTCTTCATCCTCTATACCTCCGGCTCGACCGGCAAGCCCAAGGGCGTGTTGCACACCACCGCCGGCTACCTGGTCTACGCCAGTTACACCCACGAGATGGTGTTCGACCTGCGCGACGACGACATCTACTGGTGCACCGCCGACGTCGGCTGGGTCACCGGCCACAGCTACATCGTCTACGGGCCACTGTCCAACGGTTCGACCGCGGTCGTCTTTGAAGGCGTGCCGAACTACCCGAGCGTGTCGCGCTTCTGGGAAGTGATCGACAAGCACAAGGTCACCATCTTCTACACCGCCCCGACCGCGATCCGCGCGCTGATGCGCGACGGCGACGAGCCGGTGAAGAAGACCTCGCGCGCGTCGCTGCGCCTGCTCGGCACGGTCGGCGAGCCGATCAACCCCGAAGCCTGGCGCTGGTACTTTGAGGTGGTGGGCGATTCGCGTTGCCCGGTCGTGGACACCTGGTGGCAGACCGAAACCGGCGGCATCCTGATCACGCCGCTGGCCGGCGCGATCGACCTCAAGCCGGGCTCGGCGACCAAGCCCTTCTTCGGCGTGCAGCCGGCGCTGGTCGATGCCAATGGCAAGCTGCTCGAAGGCGAGGCCGAGGGCAACCTGGTCCTGCTCGATTCCTGGCCGGGCCAGATGCGCACCGTCTACGGCGACGATCAGCGCTTCATCGATACCTACTTCCGCACCTACCCGGGCATGTACTTCACCGGCGACGGTTGCCGCCGAGATGCCGACGGTTACTACTGGATCACCGGCCGCGTCGACGACGTGATCAACGTCAGCGGCCACCGCATCGGCACGGCCGAAGTCGAAAGCGCGCTGGTCTCGCACCCGAAGGTCGCCGAAGCGGCGGTGGTCGGCTTCCCGCACGACATCAAGGGCCAGGGCATCTACGCCTACGTCACCCTGATCGCCGGCGAGGCGGCGACCGAAGCCCTGCACAAGGAACTGATCGCGCACGTGCGCAAGGAAATCGGACCGATCGCCACGCCCGACCACCTGCAATGGGCGCCGGGACTGCCGAAGACGCGCTCGGGCAAGATCATGCGCCGCATCCTGCGCAAGATCGCCGAGAACGCCCCGGACCAGCTCGGCGACACCAGCACGCTGGCCGACCCGAGCGTGGTGGAAAGCCTCGTCAACGAACGCCGCGTGCCCTGACCCGAGCGCATGACCACCCTGCTGATCGCCGACGACCACCCGCTGTTCCGCGAAGCGCTTCGCGGTGCGGTCGCGCGCGTGCTGCCGGAGGCGCAGCTGCGCGAGGCCGACAGCGTCGATGCGCTATACACGCTGGTCGAGGCCGAGCCCGATGCCGACCTGCTGCTGCTCGACCTGAACATGCCCGGTGCGCAGGGCTTCAGCGCGCTGGTGCACCTGCGCGCACTGCATCCGCAGTTGCCCATCGTGGTCGTGTCGGCGCGCGAGGAGCCCACCGTGATGCGTCGCGCGCTCGACCACGGCGCGGTCGGCTTCATTCCCAAATCGGCCGACGCCGCCACGCTCGGCGAGGCGATCACGCGCGTGCTCGACGGCGACCGCTGGGCACCGGCGGCGGCCTTGTCCGCACCGGCCGCGCACGCCGACGAGCACGACGCCGCGCAGCGCCTGCGCGACCTCACGCCGCAACAGTTCCGCGTGTTGCAGATGCTCGGCGCCGGCCTGCTCAACAAGCAGATCGGTTATGAGCTGGGCGTATCGGAGGCGACGGTGAAGGCACACGTCACCGCGATCCTGCGCAAGCTCGGCGCCAGCAACCGCACCCAGGCCGTGCTGATCGCCGGCCGCCTCGCCCTGGACCCCAGCGCGATCGTGCCGCCGCCGGAAGAGGTCGAGTAGCCCGCCGCCCCTCACCCGCCGTTGCACGCCGTCCCCTCACGCCGTCCCCTCACGCCGCCGTTGCACCCCGTCCCCCTCACCCCGTCATTCCCGCGAAGGCGGGAACCCAGCGTCGTTGCCTTTGTCGCCATCCCGTGACGTCATCACCTGACGTCATCCCGGCGAAAGCCGGGACCCAGTTGCTCTCGCCTTCGCCTCCCGCCCCCGCGCCAGTTCGCCGGCCCGTGAACCCCACGGGTGTACTCTCCGCCCCATGAGCCTCCGCCGCCCGCACCCTGCACTGCGACCGTACGTCGAGGCGGTCTGGGCGAGCACTGCGCCCGCGCAGGCCTTCGCATCGCGCGAGCACGTGCTCCCGTGCACGCGCATGCACCTGGCGATCCGTCTGGATGGACCGTTGCGGTTGTACCGGGATCCCGACGACGCGCGTGGCGACATCATCGCCGACGCTGTCGTGGCCGGCACGCGCGCCGGCTTCTACGTCAAGGACACCACGCACGCCTCGCGTTCGGTCGGCGTGATCCTGCAACCCGGTGCGGCCCAGGCTTTGTTCGGTTGCGGCGCAGACGCGCTGGCCGCCAACCACACCCCGCTCGAAGCGCTATGGGGCGACGCCGCCAAGCGCCTGCACACACAGCTGCTCGATTGCGACGACCCGTCAGGCCAGGTCGCGCTGCTCGAGCAGGCACTGCTGGCGCGCTTGCGTCCGGTTCGCGCGATGCATCCGGCCATCGCGCAGACGATGCAGGGCCTGGAGCAGGGCATGGCCGTCACCGCACTGGCCAAGGCCAGCGGCTGCAGCCATCGACTGCTGCTGGCGCGATTCCGCGCGGCGACCGGCCTTGCGCCAAAGGCCTATGCCCGCGTGCTGCGGTTCCGCCACGCGCTGCGGCTGCTCGCGCGCGGACAACGCCTGGCCGACATCGCCTTCGACGCCGGCTACAGCGACCAGGCGCATTTCAACCGCGAGTTCCGCGAGCTGTCCGGGATGACGCCGCAGGTGTACAAGCGGGCGCCGGTGCGCGGCGAGGCCCACGTCGCCATGGTCAATTTCCTTCAAGACGCGGGCGCCGCACCGACCTAAGGTCCACGCACACCCACTGCCGCGAGTCCGCCATGTCCACCCGCGAACTGTTTGCCTACCTGTGTGTCCGCGATGCGCAGTCGGCCATCGACTTCTACCGCGAGGTCTTCGGCGCCAGCGAAACCCTGCGCCTGGTCGATGCCGGCGGCCGCATCGGCCATGCCGAGGTGTCGATCGCCGGTACCACGCTGATGTTGTGCGAGGAGTACCCCGAGTACGACATCCTCGCCCCGGACCCGGCGGCCTCCAGCAGCGTGACCCTGCACGTGCACGTCGACAACGCCGACGCGGTGATCGCGCAGGCGCTGTCGGCCGGCGCGACGCTGGTGATGCCCGCCCGCGACCAGTTCTACGGCGAACGCTCCGGCGTCGTCCGCGATCCCTTCGGCCACCGCTGGAACATCGGCCACAGCATCGAGGACGTGACGCCACAGGAAATGCAGCGCCGCTTCGTGGCACTGACCGCGGGACCGTGCGACTGACGGGCGTGCACGGACCGCAGGAACCTCGACCTGGCGGGTACCCGCACCACTTCCCGTAGGAGCGAGCTTGCTCGCGACCCACCTGTCCGGCGCGATCAACGCTCCCGCCTCGGGACCGCAAATCGCGAGCAAGCTCGCTCCTACACCGGAGGCCTACGCCTGCACCACCTGCCGCTGCGCCGCCAGGAACGCTCGCAGCGATGCCGGCTTCACCGGCTTGGTCAGCACCCGGCAGCCGCGTTCGCGTGCCGCCAGCTTTAGTGCATCGCTGCCATCGCCAGTCAGCAGGGCCGCCGGCAGGTTGCGGCCGCACTGGATGCGCAGTTCGTCGATCACGCCCAGGCCGTCGAGGCGGTCATGCAGGTGATAGTCCACCAGGGCCACGTCCGGGCATTCGACCAGCAGCGCCAGCGCCTCATCGGCGCTGGCGGCGGTCAGCGCCGTCACGCCCCAGCGCTGCAACAGGCTGCGCATGCCGTCGAGGATCTCGCGGTCGTTGTCCACGCACAGCACGCGCAGGCCGGCCAGGGAGTCGCCGCCGACCACCAGGTGCGGCTCCGGCAGCGGCGCGGCGTACATCGCCCGTCCGAACGGCACCGTGATCGAGAACACGCTGCCCACCCCGATCCGCGAGCGGACCCGCAGCGGATGCTCGAGCGTGCGCGCGATGCGCTGGCAGATCGACAGGCCCAGTCCGAGACCGCGTTCGCCACCGACACCCGGAGTTTCGAAGCGCCGGAACTCGTCGAAGATCTGCGTCAGGTGGTGCTCGGAAATGCCCGGGCCGGTGTCCCATACCTGCAGTTCGACCGCGCCTTCGCGCATGCGCGCGGCGATCAGCACGCCACCTTCGCGGCTGTAGCGCAGCGCATTGGCAAGGAAGTTCTGCAGCGCGCGGCGCAGCAGGCGACGGTCGCTTCGCACCGGCCGCGGCCGGTCCGGCGCGCGCACCCGCAACTGCAGACCCCGACCGGAAGCGACCGGGGCGTACTGCGCGACCAGTTCGCGCAGCAGTTCGTTGACGTCGAAGTCGACGATCTCCACGCGCAGTGCGCCGGCTTCCAGTCGCGAGATGTCGAGCAGGCCGTCGAGCAGGTCCTCGGCGGCGCGCAGCGATGCATCGACGCGTTCGGCCAGGCGCGCCTGCTCGACCGCGTCGGGCGTCTCGCGCAGCGCGCTGGCGAACAGCCGCGCCGCATTGAGTGGTTGCAGCACGTCGTGGCTGATCGCGGCCAGGAACCGCGTCTTCGACTGCTGCGCCGATTCGGCCTCGCGGGTACGCAGTTCCACACGCTGTTCGAGCGTCTCGTTGACTTCGCGCAACCCCTGTTCGGCGCGCTTGTAGTCGGTCACGTCGCTGTAGGTGGTGACGTAGCCGCCGGGCAGTGGACGCCCGCGCATCTCGATGACCTGGCCATTGGCGCGCACGCGCTCGAACACGTGCGGCGCGCCCGCGCGCAGGTGCGCGAGCCGGCGCTGTACCTGCGCCTCGGTCGGTCCCGGGCCCATCTCGCCGCGTTCGGCGTTCCAGCGGATCAGGTCGCTGACCGGGCGGCCGACGTAGAGCATGCCATCGGGGTATTCGAACAGCTCCTGGTAGCGGCGATTCCAGGCAACCAGCCGCATCTCCGAGTCGACCACGCTGACGCCCTGGCTGATGTTCTCCAGCGTCGTCGACAGGATCTGGCGGTTGAATCGAAGTTCCTGATTGGCCTCGTCCAGCAGCGCGACCACTTCGCCCAGTTCCATGCCCGAACCGCGCAGGGCCGTGGTGAGGGTCAGTCGCGCCGAGGCGGCGCCAATGGCCGAGGCCAGCAGGCGCTCGGTGAACTGCGCCAGCGCGCGGTCGGCGGGCTGTTCGGGTTGCCACGGGCGGCCCTGCTGTTGCGCGTACTCCTCGAAGGCGCGGCGGGCGTGGCGCTCGCCGACGATGCGCTCGGCCAGCGCCAGCAGTTCACTGCCGCGCACGCTGCCGGCCCAGCCGCCCGGGCCGAGCGCGGGGCGCTGCACGTAGGGGTCGAGGTACGGCGATGCCAGCAGTTGCTCCTGCAGGCGCGGGCGCTGCCGCACCGACACGAACAGGAACACGCCGACGTTGAACAACAGCGACCAGAACGTGCCATGGGTCAGCGGGTCCCAGCCGTGCAGGCCGAACAGTTGCTCCGGCTGCAGCCAGTCCACGCCGAGCGGGCCATGCTCGAGCCAGCCCGAGCCGAACCAGCCACCGCGCGCCAGCGCCGGCAGCAGCAGCGTGTACAGCCACAGCACGGTGCCGGCGAACAGGCCGGCGAACGCACCGGAGCGACTGGCGCCGCGCCAGTACAGGCCGCCGATCAAGGCCGGTGCGAACTGCGCGACCGCGGCGAACGCGAGCAGGCCGTGCTGGGCGAGCGTGTCCTCACCGGCGCGTCCGTAATAGGCCGAACCGCGGTGATAGGCGTAGGCCATCATCGCCAGCGCGACGATGGTGATGCGACGCACCCACAGCACCTGGCGGTCGATGCCCTGGCCTTCGTGCAACGCGCCGCTGCGCAGCAGCAGGGGCACGATCAGGTCGTTGCTGACCATCGTCGCCAGGGCGACGCTGGCGACGATGACCATGCCGGTGGCCGCCGAGAAACCGCCGATGTAGACGATCAGCGCCAGCGATTCCTGTTTCAGCGCCAGTGGCAGCGACAGCACGTAGGTGTCCGGCGAGGTGCCGGTGCCGGCGAGCAGGGCCTGGCCGGTGAGCGTGATCGGCACCACCAGCAGCGAGATCAGCACCAGGTAGCCGCCGAACATCCAGCGTGCCGAGCGCAGGTCGGCCGGGTCCTGGCACTCGACCACGGCGACGTGGAACTGGCGCGGCAGGCAGACGATCGCGGCGAAGGCGAGCAGGGTCTGGGCGACGAAGCCGGCCGGCACGCCAGGCGCGGTGACGATGCTGGCCGCCTGCACCATGCGGTCGGGCAGGGAGCCGAAGCCGGGCAGGTGGAACAGCGCGAACAGGCCGATGGCCAGGAACGCCAGCAGCTTCACCAGCGATTCCAGCGCCACCGCCAGCACCATGCCGCGGTGATGCTCGGTCGCATCGATCTGGCGCGTGCCGAACAGGATCGCGAACACCGCCAGCAGCAGGGCGACATAGAAGGCCGGGTCCTGGAGCAGGCCGGCGTCGCTGGGCACGTCGGCCAGCACTTCCACGCTCATCGCCACCGCCTTGAACTGCAGGGCGACGTAGGGAACGGCCGCGGTCAGCGCCACCGCGGCGACCAGCGCTGCCAGCCCTGGAGCGCGACCGTAGCGCGAGGACAGGAAGTCGGCGATGGAGACGATGCGGTTCTGCCCGGAAATCAGCACCAGCCGCTCCAGGATGCGCCAGCCGAAGGCCAGCATCAGCAGCGGGCCCAGGTAGATCGGCAGGAAGCCCAGCCCGGTGCGGGCGGCCGTGCCGACCGCGCCGTAGAACGTCCACGACGAGCAGTACACCGCCAGCGCCAGCGAGTACACGGCCGGGCGCATCCAGCGCGCCTTGGGCGTGAAGTCGCGCTGGTCGCCGTAGTAGGCGACCACGAACAGCACGCCGACGTAACCCGCCGACACCAGCAGCAGAATCCAGCCTGGGATCACGGCGCGCCTCGCGTTGTCGAACCAGGCGAGTGTAGAACGCCAGGCGAGGCGCTGTCGTCCTTGCGGCCATCCTCACCAGTGCGTCGGCTTGTCGATAGGCTTCTTGCGAGTGGGTATGCGCGACGGCAGCTGACAGGCTTCCAGCTCGTCATCGCGCAGGTGGTGGCGCGTCCAATGAGCATGTGCCGACAGCGAGGTCAGCGCGTTGCGGTGCCCTCGCCCGCCGTCGGGCGGGTGGCGTGGCGTTACCACGCCGACGGTCAGGTCGGGGAAGTCCGTGCGCACCGCCTGCAGGGCCGGCACGGCGTCGCTGTCGTTGGAGAAGATCACCAGCTGCCGGAATCTCCCGGCACAGGCGTCGCGGTACATGGCCAGCGCCAGGTTCACGTCCGTCTGCTTCTCCTCGAGCTTCCAGACCCGCACCCTGTCGTTGCGGTCGTAAGGCGCGCCAGCCACGTAACGCGGCACCAGTGTCCCGCCTTCATCCACGCAGTGCGTGCCCAGTGCGAGGGTCAGGCGTGCCGGATGCCGCTGCAGCAGGGCGCGATGGTAGGCCTGCTGCGCCTGCATCGAGGCCTGCCCGTGGGTTGCGAACCGCGCCAGGCAGGGCGCGCTGAAATAGCGCACGAGGGCAACCTCGGAGGCGGGATCGTGTTCGCGCAGCAGGCGATCGGAGAGGGCGACCACGTCCAGCCACTTGTACGCAGTGCCGCGAATGCGGCCGTAGTAGAGGTTGTAGCCGTCGATATAGACAGCGGTCGTCTTCGTGGTGGACATGCGCCAGCGTTCCTTCGGGCATGAAAAAACCGCCTTGCGGCGGTTTTTTCGTCCCAAGCCGTGGAGCCAACTGAATGACGACGGCGAGGGCGGAGTGGTGACCGAATTCTCGTCAAGGCTTGACAAGCTGTCAACCCCTTGATGCGGTCGGATTCATCCCGCCGTCGCATGACCGTCCTGCGCCAACTCAGACTGCGGGCCCTTCGCTGAGCCCGCGACGACAACGCCTAGATCAGCGAGTCCGCCAGTCGTGCAATTCCCTCCACGCTGCGCCGCCAGCGCGGTCGCGCCCGCCACGACACCAGCTCGAGAATCTCCGAATCCGCCAGGTACTCGGCCTCGATGCCACGCAGGCGCTCGACCACGGCGCGGTCGTAGCACAGCAGCCCGACCTCGGCATTGAGCGCGAAGGAGCGGATGTCGAGGTTGATCGAGCCGATCAGGGCGATGTCGTCGTCGACGCTGAGGTGCTTGGCATGCAGGAAGTGCGGCCGGTACAGCGCGATGCGGACGCCGGCCTCCAGCAGTTCCTCGTAGTAGGACCGCTGCGCCCAGCGCGTGAGGTTCTGGTTGTTGCTCTGCGACAGCACCAGCTGCACCTGCACGCCCGACAGTGCGGCCAGATGCAGTGCGCCTAGCGTCACGTCGTCGGGAACGAAGTAGGGCGTGGTCAGCACCACCTGCTGACGCGCGTGCTGGATCAGCGCGACCACGACGTTGCGCGCATTCTGGAACGGATACGCCGGCCCGCCTGGCAACAGTTGCGCTGGCGCGGCGCCGGTGCCTTTGTAGTCGCCATCGGCGGTCAGGCGCTCGCCGGTCTCGATCAGCCAGTCGCTGGCGAACAGGCCCGCCATCTGCCGCACCGCCGGACCCGTCACGCGAGCGACCAGTTCGCGATTGGGACATCCTGGTACGAACCCGGCATCGGCCAGGTTCTGCGAACCGACATAACCCACGCGGCGATCGATCACCGCCAGCTTGCGATGGTTGCGCAGGTCCATGCGCGACAGGCTGCGCCAGGCCAGACCCCCGGCCAGCATCGCGTGGACCTCCACGCCGGCCTCCCGCAATGGCCGGGCGAACGCACGCAGTCCGGGCTTGGCACCCACCGCGTCGAGCAGCAGCCGGCAGCGCACACCGCGCGACGCAGCGCGTCCGAGCGCGTCGGCGACCGCGGCACCGACACGGTCGTCGAACATCAGGTAGTACAGCAGGTGCGCTTCTTCGCGAGCGCCATCGATGTCCGCGAGCAGCGCCGCCAGCGAGTGTTCGTAATCGTCGAGCAGTTCGATGCCATTGCCATGGGTGGGCATGAAGTCGCCCAGGCGCTCGGCCAGACGCGGAATGTCTGCGCTGGCGTCGCCTTCGCCGCCCGGTGGCAGCCAGCGCCATTCGCGCAGGCCGTCCTGGCGCCCGCGGATGACGGCAGACGCCAGCGCCTGACGCTCGCGCCGTTGCCGCGCCAGCCACGGATGGCCGAGCACTAGGTACAGCGGCAACCCGAGCAGCGGCACGAAGCCGACCAGCAGCAGCCAGCTGCGCGCGGCGGCAGGCGGGCTGCGCACCGGAATCCAGGCCAGCGCCGCCAGCCGGATCAGCCAGTCCAGGAAGAACAGCCAGTAGCCGGCGTGCAGGTCGAAGGGCATGGCGGCATTGGAGCATGCGCGCGTGATGGCGGCATCGCCGCCGCGGAAGATCTCAGGGCATACGTGTTAGATCCGGTTGTGCCACCTGGCACATCCCGGCGGCCACTTTAAGAAGGTTCTTATGTACTCATTGGTCACGCCAAGTGAGCCTGAACGCCCTCACACGTCAGTCAGGTCTTATGGAACGAGCAAAGTGGGCGGATCGTGGTCAGCTGTTGCGCATTGGTCCGGCCGAAGGCCAATGGGCAAGGTGCGTCGGCGCTTCGCGCCTGGGAAGCGTGGAGCTGTCGAGCCAGGATCTTTCGATCTGGGTGCAGATGCGGGCCGGCTCCTGGGTGGAAGCCAAGGAAGGACGGTTTTACCTGCGTACCGGTGACTGGATCGCCTTCGCGAAGGATTCGATGCCGCTGATCCAGCCCGATCAGAACGGCATCTGCATCGGCCTCACCATCGCGGATGATGCGTTGCGCGCAATGAGCCGTTTCTCCGACTTCGGTCTCTATGTCGGGCGCGGACGTCTCAAGCCCGAACAGGCCAGGTCGGTTTCGCGGATGTGGTACCGGGCCTCGCGCAACATCGACAACGACAGCCGCAGCGGTCGCATCCAGGCGCCATTGCGTTCGATGCTGCTGTTTCTCCAGGAGGTCCAGGCCGGATACGGCCAGCGCCTGGGTCTGTGCCCCGGCGCGTCGCTCGGACGCAAACGCCAGGTGTTCGAACGGATGCAGCGCGCCAGCCTGTACCTGGAAGGTCACTGCCATCGCATCGTCCGCATCAGTGAACTGGCCGAACGCACACGCTTCTCGACCTGGTACTTCTCCAAGCTGTTCCACAAGCTCTACGGTGAAAGCCCACTGGCCGCGTCGGCACGCATGCGACTGGATCACGCCGCCAGCCTGCTGGCGTCCACCTTGATGACCATCGGCGAGGTCGGCGCCGCCAGCGGATTCGACAACAGCTGCAGCTTCGCCCGCAGTTTCCGCGCGCGATTCGGCATGACCGCATCGGAGTACCGGGCAGCACGGCGCGACGCCGACCTGATCCTGCAAAGGCGGCGCGTTGCGGGCGCAAAAGACGTTGGCGCAACCAGCGGATCGGTCAGGTCAATGCGGGAAAACGTGATCAAGAACTCCGGAATAAGGTTGGTAGGCGCTTAACGCGCCGATAACAATATCTGGAGAGGTCATACATGGAACACCGCAACCTGCGCACCGCGGTGCGCGTCGGCATGCTGCCGGCTGGCATCGCGATCGCCCTGGCGCCGGCACTCGCCGGCGCCCAGGAAACCAGCGACAAGGGCGCCAAGACGCTCGACAAGATCGAAGTCACCGGCTCGCGCATCAAGCGCGCGGACATCGAGACGTCGCAGCCGATCTTCTCGCTCAGCCGGGGAGGACATCAGTGCACAGGGGCTGACATCGATTGGTGATGTGATCCAACACCTCAGCGCTGGCGGCTCTACGCTAAATTCCAGCTACAACAACGGCGGCAACGGCGAAACCCGCGTCAGCCTGCGCAATCTCGGCTCCGAACGGACCCTGGTGCTGGTGAACGGAAAGCGCTGGGTCGGCGGCACCGGCCTTGGCGGCGCGGTGGACCTCAACACGATCCCGACCGCAGCGGTGGAGCGCGTCGAAGTCCTGAAGGACGGTGCCTCGACGATCTATGGCTCCGACGCCATCGCTGGCGTCGTCAACGTGATCCTGCGCAAGGACTTCGAAGGCGCCGAAGCCAACGCCTATCTGGGCCAGTACGACAAGGGCGACGGCTCACGCCAGGCCTACGATTTCACAATGGGATCCTCCGGGGATCGATGGAGTGCCATGCTTGGCGTGGGGTACGTCAAGGAGGACCCTGTCTCCGCCGGCGATCGCGAGATCTCGGCGGCGCCGTTCTACGGCGCCACGCCGGGTACCGGCAACAGCTCGTCAACGCCAGCCGGCCGCTTCGGCATCCTCGGCTCCAACAACGGGAACGAGGCGCCGGTACGACCTGACGGCAAGCCTGGCTATCTCGTGGCAACGGGCACAGGCCCAAGCGACTGGCGACCCTATCGGACGTCGGACTCGTACAACTTCGCTCCTGAGAACTACCTGCGCACGCCGCAGGAGCGGACTTCACTGTTCGCAAGCGGCTCGCTGGACGTAACCGACAACGTCCGATTCAAGGTGGCGACGACCTACAACGAACGCGAATCCAGCCAGCTCCTGGCTGCTGGCCCGCTGGTTCTTGGTCGCAGCAACCCGGGTTCGCTGGCAGAGAACATCGTTGTCAGCTCGAACAGCATCTACAACCCGTATGGGCGGGATTTGAGCTATATCCAACGCCGCGCGACCGAGACCAACGGCCGTCACTTCCGCCAGGACGTCGACACGTTTGCTTTCAATGGCAACTTCGAAGGCGACTTCCAGGCAGGCGAGAACCTGTACTCGTGGGAGGCCGGCTACCTCTACGGCGAGAACAACCAGAAGGACACCGAGACCGGTTTGTTCGACGTGCGCGCGCTGCGCAATGGCCTGGGCCCCTCATTCCGTGACGCTGGTGGCGTGGCTCACTGTGGTACGCCAGGCGCGGAAATCGCTGGCTGCGTGCCCCTGAACTTCCTTGGCGAAGGCACCCTCACCAAGGAGATGCTGGACTACGCAAGCTTCACCGGCATCAACAGCTTCGGCTACGAGCTGAAGAACTACTACGCCAACGTCGGCGGTGAACTGTTCCCGCTTCAGGGTGGCAAGGCTGCCTTCTCCTTCGGCGCCGAGCATCGGACCGAATCCGGCTTTGACCAGCCTGACCCGATCACCGCATCAAGCAACAGCACCGGCAACAACCGAACCGCCACTGCGGGCGGTTACAGCGTGGATGAAGCCTATCTGGAATTGAATCTGCCATTGCTGGCAGATCTTCCGGGCGCCAGGTTGCTGGAGCTCAACGTCGCGACGCGCTACTCGGACTACAGCACGTTTGGTGACACCCTCAACAGCAAGTTCGGCTTCAAGTGGAAGCCTTTCGAGGACCTGCTCATCCGCGGCAACTACAGCGAGGGGTTCCGCGCACCGTCGATCGAGGAGCTGTATGCCGGTGTCAGCGACACCTTCCAACGGGTCAGCGATCCATGTGCAGGCATTGTCGGCGGCACTGTGCAGCGGCCGCCTGCGTCCTGCGCGGGTGTCCCTGCCTACGACCAGGCCAACAGCCAGATCCGAACGACGGTAGGCGGAAATCCCCAGCTGGGTGCGGAAACCTCGACCAGCAAGACGTTTGGGTTCGTCTACAGCCCGAGCTATGTTGAAGGCCTCGGGTTCGCGCTGGACTGGTGGAATGTCGAGATTGATGACGCCATCTTCGACGTGACGGCACAGGAAGTGCTGAACCGTTGCTACTACGCCAACGACGCATCGGCGTGTGCGCTCCAGCAGCGCGCAAGCGACGGCCAGATCTCCAACCTGCTCGTCACGTCACTGAACGTGGGTACGTATGAAGTCGAAGGCTTCGATTTCAATGTCGCCTATCAGTTACCCGCGACGAAGTTCGGCAAGTTCGGGATCAATTGGGACAACACCTACCTGACGAAGTATTACGTTGACGTCAACGGCGACGGCGTGGTGACAGACGATCCAGTGTCGGGAGAAGGCGGAAATCGCGTGGGCGAGTACAGAAATCGCGACAATCAGTGGCGTATCCGCTCCAACCTCGCCGCGAACTGGGCGTACGGCGATTACGGTCTTACGGCGAACCTGCGCTACTACTCGAGCCAGACGGAGAGTTGCGCCACGTTGTCGGTGTCATCGACGCAGATTCCGCTGCTCTGCTCGGACCCAGGTCGCATCACTGCGGCTGGCGCGCGCCCGGAGAACAAGATCCCGAGCGTGACCTACACCGACGTCAGCGCCTTCGTGAACGTTCCGTGGAACGCGCGCATCACGTTGGGCATCAACAACCTCTTCGATCGCGATCCGCCGCGTTCGGCGACGACGTCGGCCAACAGTTACGACCCGCAGTACGAAGTGCCCGGCCAGTTCGTCTACATGCGCTACTCGCAGAAGTTCTGAATCTCCTCGGTGTGAATGCACCTTACGGCCCCGCAAGGGGCCGTTTTTTTGTGGCCCCAGGATTCGGACGCGCAAAAAGAAAGCCCGCCTTGCGGCGGGCTTTCTTTTGGAGCTTGAAGGCGCTGGATCCCCGCTTTCGCGGCGATGACCTTCTGACAAAGCCACGCGCGCAGCGCGTGGGTCAGAAGGTCACTTGATCTTGCCTTCCTTGTAAATCACGTGCTTGCGAACGACGGGGTCGTACTTCTTGACCTCCATCTTGTTCGGGGTGTTCTTCTTGTTCTTGTCGGTCGTATAGAAATGACCGGTGCCGGCAGAAGAGATCAGGCGGATCTTGTCGCGCTTGGAAGCCATGGTTCGATCCTCCTCAGATCTTTTCGCCGCGGGCGCGCAGGTCGGCGAGAACGGAGTCGATACCGTTCTTGTCGATGGTGCGCAGGGCGGCACTGGAAACACGCAGCTTCACCCAACGGTTCTCGGAAGCGACCCAGAAGCGGCGCTCATGGAGGTTGGGAAGGAAACGGCGGCGGGTCTTGTTCATGGCATGCGAGACGTTGTTGCCAGTCGTCGTTCGCTTACCGGTTACTTGGCATACACGGGCCATACGCACCTCGAAAGGTAATGGTGCTTCCCTTGGCCAGGGAGGCGGCGGCCCCTCCGCTGTCACACCGGGGTGTGGGCGGTGCGCGATACGGGTAGGAAATTCTCGCGGCACGAGGCGGGCCGGAATCGCGCTTCCGGGGTCCGCCCGGTCTAGCCCCTAAAGGCAAGCCGGACGCAGCGAGCCGCGCATTATGCACGTCAAACGAAAGGCGGGCAAGTAGTTATCCACAGGCGAAGGGGCGTTGCTCCTCCCCCTGCTCACAGGGGGAGGCCGGGAGGGGGTGGAGGGCGCGTAGGCGCCCGACGCTTGCCCGCTGCGCGGGCTTTACCCCTCCCCGACCCTCCCCTGCGCGCAGGGGAGGGAGCTACGCATCAGCCCGCTTTCGCCGTCTTCTCCGCCGATTTGGCAATGAACGCGCGGACCTGCTCTTCCAGCACCGGCAGCGGCACCGAGCCCTGGCTGAGCAGGGCGTCGTGGAAGGCCTTGATGTCGAAGCGGTTGCCCAGCGCCTTCTCGGCTTCCGCACGCAGGCGCAGGATCGTGATCTCGCCGAGCTTGTAGCTCAGCGCCTGGCCCGGCCAGGAGATGTAGCGGTCGACCTCTGTGGTGACCTCGTGCTCGCTCAGCGCGGTGCGGTCGCGCAGGTAGGCCAGGGCCTGGTCGCGGGTCCAGCCCTTGGCGTGCACGCCGGTGTCGATGACCAGGCGGCAGGCGCGCCACATCTCGTAGGTCAGGCGACCGAAGTCCTCGTACGGCGTCTCGTAGATGCCCATTTCCTTGCCGAGCTTCTCGCTGTACAGGCCCCAGCCCTCGCCGTAGGCGGAGATGTAGGTCTCGCGGCGGAAGGCCGGCAGCTCCCCCTGTTCCTTGGCCAGCGAGCCCTGCAGGGCATGGCCCGGGGCGGACTCGTGCAGGGTCAGCGCCGGCAGGTTGTAGAGCGGGCGCGAGGGCAGGTCGTAGGTGTTGAGCCAGTAGGTGCCGGCGCCACCGCGACCGCTGGTCCAGAACGGGGCGATGTCGGCCGGTACCGGCACGATGGTGAAGCGGCCGCGCGGCAAGGTGCCGATGAACTTGCCGATCTCGCCGTCGACGCGCTTGGAGATCCAGGCGGCGCGATCGAGCAGCGCCTGCGGTGTGGTCGCGTAGAACTGCTTGTCGGTGCGCAGGAAGCGCAGGAACGCGGCAAACGTATTTTCTTGAGGCGGGCCCTTGAACCCGACCTGCTTGATGATCGTCTCCATCTCCGCCTGGATGCGCGCGACTTCATCCAGTCCGATCTGGTGGATCTGCTCCGGATCGAGGTCGAGGGTCGTGTACTCGCGGATCTGCTGGCGGTAATAGGCTTCGCCATCAGGCATCTGCGAGGCACCCAACGTCGTGCGCGCCTGCGGCACGTATTCCTCGCGGAAGAAGGTCAGCAGCCTGGCGTAGGCCGGGATCATGCGATCGCGGATCGCCGCCACGCCGTCGGCACGCAGGCGCGCCTGCTCGTCGGCCGGGATCGACGCCGGCATGCGCTTGAACGGCTCGTAGAAGTTGGACTGCAGCGGGTCCTTCAGGTCGGCAACGGCGGCGATCGAAACATCGCGGCCGTCGAGCACCGCGCGCGGCACGCTGAAACCGCGCGCCAGGCCGGCGCGCATGTTCGCGGTCTGCTGGTCGAAGTAGCGCGGCACGTCGTTGAGGCGGTCGATGTAGGCGCGATAGTCCTGCGCGGTGCGCAGCGGGCGCCGGGTCATGAAGCCCAGGTTCGACCAGAACGAGGAGTCGGAGTTGAACGGCATCTCGTAGCCGTGCAGGCGCACCTCGGCGGCGAGGTTCTCGACCTGGGACTTGTAGACGGCGAAGTTGATGCGGTTCTGCGGGCTCAGCTTGGCCGTGTCGATACCGTCCAGGCGCTTGAGCACGTCCTCCCAGACCTTGAGGCGGGCGGCCTGGCTGGCGGCGTCGACCGACGGCAGCTGGTGGCGGTCGGAGGAGCCGTCGTTGTCCTCGTCGGCGGCGCCGGTCTGTTCCTGGCGCCACTGCCATTCCTGGCTGTAGATGGCTTCGAACCGGGTATCGACCGCGCTGGCATGCGAGGCGAAGGAGGCGAGGGCAAGGTGGCCGGTGAGCAGGGCCGCAAGCAGTGGTTTCACGGGAAGGACCGGTGGTGGCACGAAGCGTCGATCTTCGCATTCCCGGGGGGCGGTGCGTTGGCCCATGCGGCCGGTTCGACCGCTATTCCGTCATCCCGGCGGACGCCGGGATCCAGGCCCGTAGCGTGGAGGGATGCGATGTCCTGGCTCTCGGGCGACATCCGGCAACGTATGGGTCGAGGCTTCGGCACTGGATCCCGGCGTTCGCCGGGATGACGGTTTCCTTGTGGGATTCCGAAACGTTCCCGGTCTCAGTGACTCGCCCGGTCGCGCCGCCAGCCGCGATGCTTGATGTCCAGGTACAGGCTGTAGGCCGCGGTGAAGGCCGGGAACAGGTTCTGGATCACGCCGACCGAATCCTGCTTCTGCGAGAACACAAAGTAGCTCAGCGTCATCACGCTGCCGACCAGGCTCATGTACCAGAACAGCCGCGGGATCACCGGCTTGCCGTGCTTGCGCGAGGCGATGAACTGCACCAGCCAGCGGCCGCCGAACATCAACGCGCCGGTCAGGCCGATGATCTTCCACGGCGACATGTGCAAACCGGTCCATTCCAGCCAGGAAATGGATTGGTTCATGAAGTCGAATTCCATCGCTCCGGGCCTCAGCTCAGCTCGCGCACCGCGGTGATCTTGCCGCGCTTGATCAGCCATGCGACGCCGCGCAGGTCGCTGATGCCGACCAGGGCGCGGTTGAGGTTGTTGTACTTCGACACGCCGGTCGATCGCGAGCGGTGGTTCACCGGCACGCTCACCGTCTTCCAGCCGGCGCGCTGCATCAGCGCCGGCAGGTAGCGGTGCATGTGGTCGAAGTAGGGCAGCTCGAGGAACGCGGCCCGCTCGAACAGCTTGATGCCGCAGCCGGTGTCGGGCGTGTCGTCGCGCAGCATGCGCGAGCGGATCGCATTGGCCCAGCGCGAGGCCCAGCGCTTGCTGCCGCTGTCCTGGCGGTTGACGCGCCAGCCGGCAAAGAGCTTGAGGCCTTCGTCGGCGCCGGCGCTGTCGCGCTTGTCGAGCAGCTTGGGAATATCGGCCGGGTCGTTCTGGCCATCGCCATCGAGCGTGGCGATCCACGTCCCGCGCGCGGCCTTGACGCCGTTGCGCACGGCGGTGCTCTGCCCGCTCTGGGTGACGTGGTGGATCACGCGCAGCTCGGGCACTTCGGCCTTGAGGGCCTGCAGCACCTGCAGCGTGTCGTCGCGCGAATGGTCGTCGACGTAGACGATCTCGAAATCGGTCCTGCCGCGCAGCGCGGCGGTGATCTCGTGCACGAGCGGGGCGACGTTGTCGCGCTCGTTGAACACCGGCACGACGACGGAAAGTTGCGGGGTAGTATCAATGCGCGGGGCGCTCATGAGCGGATGTTCACAGTCAGGATCAGGCCTTGTCGCCGAAATAAGTGCGGCACCAGTCGACGACCCGCGGCAGCCCGGTCTCGATCGGCGTGGCCGGCTCGAAACCGAACGCCGCCTGCGCGCGTGCGGTGTCCGCCATGGTCTCGACCATGTCGCCGGGCTGCATCGGCTTGTAGACCTTGGTGGCCTGCGTGCCTGCAGCGGCCTCTATGACCTGGATGAAACGCTCAAGTTCCACCGGCGTGTGGTTGCCCAGGTTGAATACGCGGTGCGGCGCCGCCGGCGGTGCCACGTCGGTGGCCGGCGGATGGTCGAGCGCGCCCAGCACGCCGTTGACGATGTCGTCGACCCAGGTGAAGTCGCGGCGCATCTTGCCGTGGTTGAACACGTCGATCGGGCGCCCGGACAGCACCGCGCGCGAGAACAGCAGCGGCGCCATGTCCGGCCGGCCCCACGGGCCGTACACGGTGAAAAAGCGCAGGCCGGTCGCGCGCAGGTCGTACAGGTGCGCGTAGGTGTGCGCCATCAGTTCGTTGGCGGCCTTGGTCGCCGCGTACAGCGAGCGCGGCTGGTCGATTCGCTGGTCCTCGGAAAAAGGGGGCGTCGCCGAATCGCCGTACACCGATGAGGAGCTGGCATAGACCAGGTGCTGCACGCCGCGATGGCGGCACAGCTCGAGCAGATTGACGAAGCCGGCCAGGTTGCTGTCGACGTAGGCGTGCGGGTGGGTCAGCGAGTAGCGCACGCCGGCCTGCGCGGCCAGGTGGATCACCTGCGTCGGCTGCACTTCGTCGAACAGCGCCGCCAGCCCATCCCGGTCACCCAGGTCGAGCGTGCGGATGTCGACATCCGGGCACAGCGCGGCCACGCGGTCGCGCTTGATCTGCGGATCGTAGTAGTCGTTGTAGTTGTCCAGGCCGACGACATCCGCGCCGCGCGCGCGCAGGGCGCGGCAGGTGTACGCGCCGATGAAGCCGGCAGCGCCGGTAACGAGGATGGTCATGGCTGGGGTCCGGGGGTGACTTCGTCCAATGTCCACTGCTCCTGGAAGCAACGGTGGGCCGGTTCTGGGCCGATTTTCGGTGCCGATCGCGCCTCACGCGAACCGGCGGCCTGTCCGACCGGCGCCAATGATGCCCGATCCGGGCAATAACCGGCGGTGAATTTCGCTCAGGACAGGTCGGAAAGCGGTCGGAGCGCCGATCAGTCGTCGTTGCCGGGATGGAAGTCGAAGCTCAGTGTGAGCTTCAATTCGGCCAGGCCGGCGCTGAGCTCGGGTTGCAGTTCGAAGCCGAAGGCCTGTTCGCCGAACAGGCCGACGAACAGTCCGCAGCGGCCGCCCTGGGCGGCAAAGGCATGCAGGCAATCGCGGTGGATCGACAGGCGCTGGTGCACCGCGCCCAGGAAATCCTCGATCTGCTCGCGACTCCATTCGCGCGGTTGTCCATCGGGCGTCAGTTCGGCATAGCCGTAGCTGTCGCGATAGACACCCTGGCCGCCATCGAGCGGCTTGGCCTGCCCGGCGCGCCAGCTGCGCCTGGGCTTCAGCCCCAACTGCTCGAACAGCGGCGCCAGGTCGGCGCTGGGATGGGTGGCGCGCAGCGAAACGCGATAACTGTACGGGTTCATCAAGCCATCCTGGCTTTGTTCGGTGACGGCTTGACGGCGCTATTCGGTGACGCTTCCGCGCAGTTTTTCCAGGACGCCATCGAGCGAATCCAGGTCGTTGTAGTGGATGACCAGACGGCCCTTGCCGCCGCGGCCGTGCAGCACATTGACCTTGGTGTTGAGCGATTCCGACAGCTCACGCTCGAGCGCGGCGATGTCGGCCTGCGGCTTGGCCTTGGCCGCCTTGGGCCTGGAGCCCGACGTGGGGATCACGCCAGCCGACAGCTGCTGCACGCGGTGCTCGACCTCGCGCACCGACCAGCCATGTTCGGCGGCCTGGCGGGCCAGCGCGATCGCGGCCTGCGGGGTCAGTGCCAGCAGCGCACGGGCGTGGCCCATCTCCAGCGCGTGGGTTTCCAACAGCACCCGGATCTCGTTGGGCAGCTCGAGCAGGCGCAGCATGTTGGACACCGACGCACGCGAACGGCCGACCGCTTCGGCGGCCTGGGCGTGGGTCAGGTCGAACTCGTCGATCAGGCGCTGCAGCGCGGTGGCTTCTTCGAGCGGATTGAGGTCTTCGCGCTGGATGTTCTCGATCAGCGCCATCGCGACCACGGTGCGGTCGTCGACCTCGCGGATCACCACCGGGATGTCGCTCAGCCCGGCCAGCTGCGAGGCGCGCCAGCGGCGCTCGCCGGCGATGATCTCGTAACGCTTGCCGCCGATGTCGCGCACGACGATCGGCTGGATCACGCCTTGCGCCTTGATCGACTCGGCCAGCTCGGCGAGCTTGTCCTGGTCCCAGTGCTTGCGCGGCTGATACTTGCCCGGCGTCAGCGCGTCGACCGGCAGGCTGCGCAGCACGTCGCCCTCGATCGCCTCCAGCGCCGGCGCCTCGGCCGCTGCCTTGGGACCGAGAAGGGCTTCCAGACCGCGGCCGAGACCGCGCTTCTTGGCTACGCTCATGCCGTGGTCTCCTTCGCTTCAGGCGGACGTGCCGCTGCCTTGGCGGCCTGGTCGCGCTCGCGCTGGCGGCGCAGCACTTCGCCGGCCAGGCCCATGTAGGCGATGCCGCCGCGGCTGGCGCGGTCATAGCCGACTATGCTCTGACCGTGGCTGGGCGCCTCGGCCAGGCGCACGTTGCGCGGCACGATGGTGCGGAACACCCGGTCACCGAAGTGGGTGGTCAGCTCGGCCGAGACCGCATTGGCGAGGTTGTTGCGCACGTCGAACATGGTGCGCAGCACGCCTTCGATCTCGAGCTTTGGATTGAGGTTGGCCTTGAGCGCTTCGATGGTGTCGATCAGCGCGCTCAGGCCTTCCAGTGCGTAGTACTCGCACTGCATCGGCACGATGATCGAGTCGGCGGCGGTCAGTGCATTGAGGGTCAGCAGCGACAGCGCCGGCGGGCAGTCGATCAGGATGTAGTCGTAGTCCGGGCGCAGCTCCTGCAACGCCAGGCGCAGGCGCTGCTCGCGACCAGGTTCGGCCATCAGCTGCACTTCCACCGCGGTCAGGTCGATGTTGCCCGGCAGCAGGTCGAAGTCCTCGGCGGTGCGCACGATCGCGGTGCGCACTTGCGTTTCGCCCAGCAGCACTTCGCAGATCGAGTTTTCCAGCTCGCGCTTGTCGACGCCGCTGCCCATCGTCGCGTTGCCCTGCGGATCGAGGTCCACCAGCAGCACCCGCTTGGGCGTGCGCGCGAGCGCGGCGGCCAGGTTGACTGCGGTGGTGGTCTTGCCGACCCCGCCTTTCTGGTTGGCGACGGCGATGATGCGGGCCATGCGGCTCGTCCTGGGCTGTGTGCGGAAGTTGCCCGGCGTGGGGCCGGACCGTGGATTATGCCCGGATGGGAACCCGTGCGCGTCCCCACCTTGCTGTCTGGGCAATATAGACGGACGTGGCGACGAGCGGCGACGCCGGATCAAGCACTTGCGCGCCGGCGGGTAGGGGCGAGCTTGCTCGCGAACCCCGTCTCCGAAGCCAATCGCGAGCAAGCTCGCTCCTACCGAACCCCGTCTCCGAAGCCAATCGCGAGCAAGCTCGCTCCTACCGAACCCCGTCTCCGCAGCCGATCGCGAGCAAGCGCGCTCCTACGGGGTGCGCGCGACCACCACCAGGTGGCGTTCGGCATCCAGCCCCGGAACTGTGAGCGGGTGCACATCCCGCACCGCCCATCCCGCCGGCAGCGCCGCGATCTCGTCGCTGGGGTAGACGCCTTTCATCGCCAGCAGGCAGCCGTCGGGCTTGAGCAGGTGGCCGCCCAGTTCGATGATCAGCGGCAGGGTGGCCAGGGCGCGCGCGGTGATCGCGTCGTACGTGCCCGACTCGTCCACCGCCTCGATCCGCGATTCGGCGACGCGGGCATCGCGCAGGCCGAGCTGGCGGATCGCCTCGCGCATGAAGCGCGCCTTCTTGCCGGCGCTCTCGACCAGGGTCACTCGCAGGCCGGGCTTGACGATCGCCAGCGGGATGCCGGGCAGGCCGGCTCCGGTGCCCAGGTCGGCCAGGCGGCCGCCACGTGCAGCGATGTCGTCGACGAAGGGGTGCATCGCCAGCGAGTCGAGCAGGTGCTTGCTGACCATCTCCTGCGGGTCGCGCACCGCGGTGAGGTTGTAGGTCTTGTTCCAGCGCAGCAGCAGGGCCAGGTAGTTGAGCAGCGGCGCCGACAGCGCCGGATCGAGGGCGAGGGCGCGCAGGCCATCGTCGAGCGACTTGCGCAGCGACGGATCGAAGGGGGCGGGGGTATTCATCCGGCGCGCAGTATCGCCGATGCGCCCCACCCTTTTGTAGGAGCGAGCTTGCTCGCGATCAGGCCTTTCCGCAGCCGGACACGCTGATCGCGAGCAAGCTCGCTCCTACCGGGGTTGGCGCCAGGCCAGGGCGCCGAGGTAGTCCTGCGCCGGTTGCAGCTCCTGCAGGCCCCAGTCCTGCGGCTGACCTAGCGCCGGATCGCAGGCGACCAGACGCAGGCCATCGTCCCCGTCCTCGAAGCGCAGGCGGTCCAGGCCGAAGGAGATGCCGTGGCCGTGCGCCTTCAGCACCGCTTCCTTGGCGCACCACAGTCGCAGGAAGGCGTGGTCGCGCACCGCCGCCGAGGGCGCCGCGTGCAGCCAGGCCACTTCGGTCGCGGTGAAAAAACGCTGGGCCAGTTCCAGCGCGCGGGCGCGCGGACGCAGCCGTTCCAGGTCGATGCCGACCTGCACGTCCCGGCCCAGCGCAATCAGCAGGCCATCGCCGCTGTGGCTCCAGTTGCAGTCCCAGCCGACCAGTTCACCGCCCAGTCGAGGCCGTCCACGCGTATCGCGGGCCAGCGGCAGGGCGGCGGCGGTCACCCCAAGCTCGCTCGCCAGCCACTCCCGCGCCAACGGCTCGGCCGGCTGCCGCGGCAAGTGCGGGCGCCAGGCCCAGCGCACGGTGCCGACAGGCGGCGTTGTGGGGACAGACAGGGTCATGAACTTGCGTTTGGGTTCGCAGGCGGCCCCCAGCGTAAGCTAATGCGGGGAAAGTCGGCGCCAGCCGCAGGAATCAAACGTCATGTCCGCCGTCTTCGACGCCAGCATCGCCAGTCTCTCGCCCGTGCCGCTGACGCACGGCGCAGGTGCGCGCGCCATTGCCTTCGACGCCTCCGGGGTCGTCGGCCTGGATACGTTCTCGCGCCAGGTGCGGGCCGTGGCGGCGAGGCTTCCGGCCGCTGCCCACGCGATCAACCTGTGCGAGGACCGCTACCACTTCCTGGTGGCCTTCTGCGCCGCGGCAGTGCGCGGGCAGACCACCTTGCTGCCGCCTTCGCGCGCGCCGGCGGTCATCGGCCAGGTGCGCGGCCAGTATCCGGACAGCTATTGCCTGGGCGACGACGCACTGGCGTTGGCGCCACCGGACTGCTTCCACCTGCCGCGGCCGCTGCCGCAGCTCGATGGCCCGCCGTTGCTGATCGACGCCGAGGCGGTAGTGGCGATCGGTTTCACCTCCGGCAGCACCGGCCAGCCGCGCCCATATGCCAAGACCTGGGCGAGCTTCCGCGCCAGCACCGGGCAGAACCTGGCCGCACTTGCGGGCCTTCTCGACGTTGCGGAGATGACGCATGTCGTCGCCACCGTGCCACCGCAGCACATGTACGGCATGGAGATGTCGGTGCTGCTGCCGATGCTCGGCCCGATCGCCGTGCATTCGGCGCGACCGCTGTTTCCGGCCGATGTCGCCCGCGCGCTGCACGATGCGCCGACACCGCCGCTGCTGGTGACCACGCCGGTGCATCTGCGCGCACTGGTCGCCGAAGCATTGGAATTGCCGCCGCTGGCCGGCATCGTCTCGGCGACCGCGCCGTTGCCGGCCGAGCTCGCACTGGCCGCGGAAGAGCGCTTCGGCTGCGAAGTGCGCGAAGTATTCGGTTCGACCGAAACCTGCGTGATCGCGCGCCGCCGCACCGCACGCGAGATTGCCTGGACGCCGTTGCCCGGCGTGCGCCTGGCGCCGCAGCCCGACGGCGCCGCGGTGCACGCGCCGCATCTGCCCGAGCCGGTGGTGCTGGCCGACCTGGTCGAAGTCGATCCGCGTGATGGACGTTTCGTGCTGCGCGGCCGCAATGCCGACATGCTCGAGATCGCCGGCAAGCGCGCTTCGCTGGGCGACCTCACCCGCAAGCTGCTGGCCGTGCCCGGCGTCGAAGACGGCGTGGTGTTCCAGCTCGACGATGCCGATGCGATGGGCGTGCGCCGCATCGCCGCGCTTGCGGTCGCGCCCGGGCTGGACGAAGCGGCGATCCTGTCCGCATTGCGCCTGCAGATCGATCCGGTGTTCCTGCCGCGGCCGTTGCGCCGTATCGCCGCGCTGCCACGCAACGAGACCGGCAAGCTGCCGCGGGGCGTGCTCGCCGCATTGCTGCATGGCTGAGCGAGCCGCTTGAACAGGCGAGCTTGTGAACAGGAGAGCCGCCCAACAGCGCCGAGCCGCCGCATTTTCTGACGTCGCCATCACGTCGACCCATCCAGACTCGCTTCGCCCCACCCCTTGGGGCGCATGGCCGCTCATGGACCATTTCGCGCGGATCAAGGAGACACGAGCATGATGGGCATCCTCGTCTGGCTGATCGTTGGCGGCATCATCGGCTGGGTTGCCAGCCTGATCATGAAGACCGACGCGCAACAGGGCCTGTTCCTCAATATCGTCGTCGGCATCGTCGGCGCCTTCATCGGCGGCTGGCTGGGTGGCCTGTTCGGGCTTGGCGGCGACATCAACGACGGCAGCTTCAGCTTGAGCGGCCTGCTGATGTCGCTGGTCGGCGCGATCGTGCTGCTGGCCATCGTCAATCTGTTCCGGCGCGGTCGCGTGCGCTGACATCGTTTCCCCGACGATGCGCGAAGGCCCGGCATTGCCGGGCCTTTTGCGTTGAGCGAGTTGTGTTGAGCGAGGCTGCCGCGGACTTCAGTCGCCCAACTGCACCCAGGCCGGGGCATGGTCGCTCGGCCGGTCCCAGGTGCGCGTCTCGCGGTCGATGCCCGAGGCGGCGCAATGCGGGCGCAGCGCCTCCGACACCAGGGTCAGGTCGATGCGCAGGCCGAGATTGCGGCGGAAGCCGCCCTGGCGGTAATCCCACCAGCTGAACTGGCGTTCCTCCGGATTGAGCGCGCGCCAGGCGTCATGCAGACCGAGGGCGTTGATCTTCAGCAGCGCATCGCGTTCGGCGCGCGAGGTGAGGATGTGGCTGTCGTTCCAGACGGTGGCGTCGTGGACGTCGAGGTCGTCAGGGGCGATGTTGAAATCGCCGAGCACGATCATGCGCGGGTGTGTCACCAGCTCCGTCGCCAGCCAGTCGTGCACGGCCTCGAGCCAGCGCAATTTGTAGGCGTACTTGTCGGTGCCCACGTCCTGGCCGTTGACCACGTACAGGTTGACGATACGCAGGTCGCCGACGGTCGCCGCCAGCACGCGCTTCTGCTCGTCCTCGAAGCCGGGGATGCCGATCTGAACGTCCCGGGCGGACTCGCGCGAGAGCACGGCCACGCCGTTGTAGGTCTTCTGTCCGGCGAAGACGCTGCGGTAGCCGGCGGCGAGCAGGTCGTCGTCGGGGAAGCGCTCGTCCTCGAGCTTGGTTTCCTGCAGCGCGACGATGTCGGGGTTGGACTGCGCCAGCCACTGCTGCAGGTGCGGCAGGCGGACGTTGAGGGAGTTGACGTTCCAGCTGGCGATCTTCATGGGGCAAGTTTAGCGGCATACTCGGCGCCGAAACCTCAAGCACCCGCCACGACCGCCATGAACTGGATCGACCTTCGCAGCGACACCGTCACCGCACCCACCGATACCATGCGCGAGGCGATGATGCGCGCCCCGGTCGGGGACGACGTCTACGGCGAGGACCCGACCGTCAACGCGCTGCAGCAGCGACTGGCCGATGAGCTGGGTTTCGCCGCCGGGCTGTTCGTGCCCAGCGGCACGCAGTCGAACCTGATCGGGTTGATGGCGCATTGCCAGCGCGGTGACGAGTACATCGTCGGCATGGATGCGCATACCTACAAATACGAGGGTGGCGGTGCCGCGGTGCTGGGATCCATCCAGCCGCAGCCGGTGGTGCAGGCCGACGATGGCAGCCTGCCACTGGACGTGGTCGAGCGCGTGATCAAGCCGGTCGACCCGCACTTCGCGCGCACGCGGCTGCTGTGCCTGGAGAACACCTGGCACGGGCGGCCGTTGCCGCTGGCGTATCTGGCGCAGGCGCGCGCGCTGTGCGATCGGCGCGGGCTGGCGCTGCACCTGGACGGGGCGCGTCTGTTCAATGCGGCGGTGGCGCTGGGTGTTCCGGCGCGCGAGATCACGCGGCACTTCGACAGCGTGTCGGTGTGTTTGTCGAAGGGACTGGGTGCGCCGGTGGGCTCGGTGCTGCTCGGCACGCAGGAGCTGATCGACACCGCCAAGCGCTGGCGCAAGGTGGTCGGCGGTGGCATGCGGCAGGCGGGCATCCTGGCTGCCGCCGGGTCGTACGCGCTGGACAACAACGTCGCGCGACTGGCGGACGATCATGCCCGCGCCAGGCGGTTGGCTGATGGGTTGGCCGGGTTGTCAGGGCTGAGCGTGGTGGCGCAGCACACCAACATGGTATTCATCGAGGTGCCGGTGGAGCGGCACGATGCGTTGCGCGGTGTGCTGGAGCAGGCGCGTATCCGGGTGTCGATCGGGTACACGCCGGCGATACGGTTGGTGACGCATCTGGATGTGGATGATGCGGGGGTGGGGCGCACGGTGGAGGCGTTGCGGAGCTTCGCTGCGGGCGGTTGAGTGGGCCCTCACCCTCGGCGCTTCGCGCCTTTCCCTCTCCCGCAAGCGGGAGAGGGGACGTTCTTTCTCCTACTTTGAGAGCCAGCGGATCATCTTGTCGATCGCGCCGCTGTACGGCGGTTTGAGCAGGTCGCTGGCAGCCATGCGGCGCTGGCGGAACACCGGCAGCAGCTTGCTGAAGGTGTCGAAGCCGGTGCGGCCGTGGATCGCGCCGATGCCGCTGGGGCCGATGCCGCCGAAGGGCAGGTCGTGCGCGCCGAAATGCAGCAGCGTGTCGTTGACGGTGACGCCGCCGGACAGCGTGTTGGCGAGGATCTTCTCGATGTTGGCGTTGTCGTCGCTGAACGGGTACAGCGCCAGCGGGCGCTCCAGCGACTGCACCTGCGCGATCGCCTCGTCGAGTGTGCGGTAGCTCAGCACCGGCAGGATCGGGCCGAAGATCTCGTGGCGCATCACCGCGGCATCGCGCGGCGGGTCCAGCACCAGGGTCGGCGGGAACAGGCGGTCCTGGGCATTGCGCACGCGCGCCTCGTCGTCGAGGTTCTGCGTCACCGGCTCGAGCACGGTCAGGCCGCGCGCGCGTGCATCGTCGACATAGCCGCGCAGTCGCGCGAACTGGCCGTCGTTGATGATGCGGGTGTAGTCGGACGGTGCATTGAAGTCGCCATAGCGCGAACGCAGCTCGGCCTTCATCGCCTCGACGAAGGCGTCACGTCGTGCTGCGTCGATCAGCACGTAGTCGACGCCGATGCAGGTCTGCCCGGCGTTGAACCACTTGCCGGTGGCGATGCGCGCGGCGGCGCGGTCGAGCGGGTAGTCGGCGCAGACGATCGCCGGCGCCTTGCCGCCCAGCTCCAGCGTGACCGGGGTCAGGTTGGGTGCCGCCGCCGCCATTACCTTGCGCCCGACCGCAGTCGAGCCGGTGAACAACAGGTGGTCGAACGGCAGCCCGGCAAAGGCGGCGCCGACTTCCGGACCGCCGAGTGCAACCGCGACGCGGTCGGCCGGAAACACCTCCGACAACAGTTCGCGCATCCACACGCTGGTGCGCGGGGCATGCTCGGACGGCTTGAGGTAGACGTGGTTGCCGGCGGCGATCGCCGACACCAGCGGCACGATGGCCAGGTTCACCGGGTAGTTCCACGGTGACAGGATGCCGACCACGCCGACCGGCTCCGGGCGGATCTGCGCGCTTGCCGGCCAGAAGCGCCAGCCAACCGCGGCGCGACGCGGGCGCATCCAGCGGCGCAGGTGGCCCAGGGCGTGGTCGATCTCGGCCAGCACGATCATCGCTTCCGACAGCAGGTTCTCGTGCTGGCTGCGATGGCCGAAATCGGCGCGAATGGCCGCGTCCATGCCGGCGATGCGGGCGCGGAACGCGTCACGCAGGCGAACCAGGTCGGCGCGGCGCTGGGCATGGTCCGGCTTCTTCTTCTGCCAGGCCTGGCTCAGGCGCTCGCGGGTGGCGGCAAGCTCGTCCAGGGGCGTGTCGGCGGTGATGTCCATACGGGCGAGTGTAGACCGCGCCGGGGTGGGCGGAGCAGGGCATGGGCGGACATCAACACCGCCGCTTGCCCCCCCCTCCAGCTAGCCCCTGCGTCTAGAATCCGACCATGACCATGCGCCCCTACCTCGACACTTTCCCAACCCACGGCGACCGGGTCTACATCGACCCTTCGGCCGTGGTCATCGGCGCTGTCACCCTCGGCGACGACGTCTCGATCTGGCCGATGTGCGTGATCCGCGGCGACGTCAATTCCATCCACATCGGCGCACGCACCAACGTCCAGGACGGCACCATCGTCCATGTCACCCACGAAGGCCCGTTCACGCAGCCGGGCGGAGTACCGACGGTGATCGGCAACGACGTGACCATCGGCCACGGCGTCATCCTGCACGCCTGCACCCTCGACGACTTCTGCCTGATCGGCATGGGCGCCCGGGTGCTCGACGGCGCCCGCGTGCACCGCTATGGTTTCGTTGGCGCCGGTGCGGTGATCGCCCCGGGCAAGCAGGTCGGCGAGGGCGAGCTGTGGCTGGGTAACCCGGCCCGGCTGGTGCGCCGGCTGAGCGAGCGGGAGATCGAGCAACTGCACTACAGTGCCCAGCACTATGTACGATTGAAGGACCGCTACCTGGGGATGACAGGGTAGCGGCGCGGCAGGCCGCGGCAGGGGGTCGCGGGCACCGCATCCACAAGGACTTCCCGCGAGGGAATGGGGGATACATGGAAGGTTTCGAATACCGCAACCCGTATGCGGCGCCGACGGCGCAGGTGCAGCCCACCACCGCCGAACGCTTTGACGACGAAGTGGTCACGGCCGGGCGATTGCCGCGGCTGCTGGCCGCGCTGGTCGATGCCGGCGTGTCGATGGTCATCGCCATTCCGGCCTTGATCGGCGTGTTCCGCTACAACCCCACCCGTGGCATCGGCGAGCTCGGCGGATCGTTGATCCTGCTGAGCGTGGTCGGCTACATCGCGTTGTTCATCTACACGCTGATCCTGCTCAGCCGCGAGGGCCAGACGATCGGCAAGCGCACGATCGGCATCCGCATCGTCCGTACCGACGGCGAGAGGGTGAGCCTGGCACGCCTGTTCTGGCTGCGCTATTTCGTGCCGGGCCTGATCGGCGCCATCCCGTATGTGGGTTGGATCTTCAGCCTCGCCAACATCCTGTGGATCTTCGGCGAGCAGCGCCGCTGCCTGCACGATCACATTGCCGACACGATGGTCGTCAACGCCTGATCGTCGACACGCGATCCTCGGCACGCGCTCGACACGTGATCCTCGATACCTACCGGGAAGTGGTGACGCCCGAAGGCGTCGCCCTTCATCTGCCCGCGGCCGGCCCGGTGCCGCGGGCGCTGGCGTGGTTGCTGGACCTGATGATCCGGCTGGGCATCGTGCTGGCCTCGACCATGGTGCTGGGAATGCTCGGGCGCAGCGGCTTCGGCTTCTATGCGGTGCTGGTGTTCCTGGTGTACTGGTTCTATCCGGTGCTGTTCGAGGCGCTGTGGGACGGCCGCACGCCCGGCAAGCGCGCACTCGGCCTGCGCGTGGTGGCTGCCAACGGTGCACCCGTCGGTTGGCTGGCGGCGTTCACGCGCAACCTGCTGCGCGTGGTCGACATGCTGCCGATGGTCTACGCCGCCGGGCTGGTCAGCAGCCTGCTCGACCCCTGGGGCCGGCGCATCGGCGACATGGTCGCCGGCACGCTGGTCGTGCATGAAGCGCGCAAGCAGCCACTCACACCGATGCCGGTCAACCAGGTGATGGCGCCACCGGTGGCATTGCAGCCGTACGAGCAGGCCGCGCTGGTGGCCTTTGCCGAGCGCGGGCCACGACTGACCCAGGCGCGCCAGGAAGAACTGGCCGAGTTCGCCACCCCGCTCACCGGCGCGCGCGGCACGCTCGCGGTGACGCGCCTGTACGGCATCGCCAACTGGTTGCTGGGGCGGCGCTGAGATGCGGCAGGAGCACTTCATCCAGCGCCACCAGGCCGAATGGATTTCGTTCGAGAAATGGCTCGACACGCGCAGCGAAAGCGCCCGCCAGGCGCGAATGTCGCGGCGGCAGTGGCAGGGCCTGCCCGATCACGAGATGCCGGCGCGCTACCGGCGCCTGTGCCAGCAACTGGCGCTGGCGCGGCGACGCGGCTACAGCCCGCTGGTGACCGATCGCCTGCAGGGCCTGATGCAGCGTGGCCATGGCCTGCTCTATCGCACGCCGGCGCCGCGGTGGCGGCGTGCGGTCGAATTCCTGCTCGCCGGATTCCCGCGACTGGTGCGCGCCGAAGCTGGCTGCATGGCGGCGTCGGCGCTGTTGTTCTGGTTGCCGCTGCTGGCGGTGTTCGTCGCCATCCAGCTGACGCCGGAGTTGTCGTCGTCCCTGTTCGATCCGGTCCAGCTGATGCAGTTCGAGTCGATGTACGACCCGGACAACCCGGTGCGGAAGCTCGGACGCGACAGCGGCACCGACGTGGCGATGTTCGGCCACTACGTGTGGAACAACGTCAGCATCGGCTTCCGCACGTTCGCCAGCGGCCTGGTCGCCGGCATCGGTGCGGTGGTGGTGCTGATCGTCAACGGCATCATGATCGGCGGCGTCGCCGGCCATCTGCAGGCGGTCGGCCACGGCGATCCGTTCTGGCGCTTCGTCGCCGGGCATTCGGCGCCGGAACTCACGGCGATAGTGATCGCCGGCGGTGCCGGACTGCGGCTGGGGTTGAACCTGGTCGCGCCGGGCCAGCGGCGGCGCATCGACGCGCTGGTCGATGGCGGCCGGCGCGGGGCGCAGCTTTGCCTGGGCGTGCTGGCGATGCTGGTGTTCGCGGCGTTCGTCGAAGCATTCTGGTCGTCGATCGCGTGGATGCCGACGTGGATCAAGTACGGCGTCGGTGGCGTGCTGTGGGCGCTGACGTTCCTGTGGCTGGGGTTGGGCGGGCGCAACCGCGACCTCGCCGAGGGCGACCTCGCTGAGAACAAGCTTGCGCGCCAGGATGCCAGCGCGCCATGAGGATCGAATCCCTGACCGTGGCGTTGCGACCGCGCACCGCGTGGGAAGCGGTCGAACTGGGCACCGCGCTGACCCGTCGCCATGCCGCGGCGATCTGGAAGCCATGGCTGGCGCTGACCCTTCCAATCCTGCTGGTGGTCAACGCGCTGGCCTGGGCCATCGATGCACTGTGGCTGGCCGGCCTTTTGATGTGGTGGCTCAAGCCGGCATTCGATCGCATTCCGTTGCATGTGCTCTCGCGCGCGGTGTTCGGCGAAGTGCCGACCACGCGCCAGACCCTGCAGGCGCAACGCAGCTGGGGCCTGCGCTGGTTGTTGCCGTATCTGACCTGGCGCCGGTTCGGTCCGGTCCGCTCGTTGTACCTGCCCGTCGACCTGCTGGAAGGCGGCCGCGGACGCGAAGCCGGTGCGCGCCGCCGCACGCTCGGCGCGCCTGCCTACGGCGTGGCCTCGGCGCTGACGCTGGTCTGCGTCAACTTCGAGGTCGCCCTCTGCCTGGGCATGCTCGGCGCTGCGATGCTGTTCGTTCCCAACGAGTACTTCTCGCAGTTCGGCAGCACCGCGCTGACGACGCTGCGCGACATGCCCGACTGGCTGGGCCTGGTGTGCAACCTGCTGGCCTGGGCCTCGACCAGCCTGATCGAACCGTTCTATGTCGGCGCCGGCCTGGGGCTGTATCTCAACCGTCGCACCGAGATCGAGGCCTGGGATATCGAACTGGCCCTGCGTCGTTTGGGCGCGCGCCTGGCCAATGCCGGTGCGGCGCTGGTGTTGCTGCTGGTGTTCGCGCTGTCTGCCATGCCGATGGCTTCGCATGCCCAGGACACCGATCAGCAGTCGCACGCGCATGCGCAGCCGGGACAGGATGATGCGGCCCGCAGCGAAGTCACACCCGATGTCGCCGGGAAGCCACGCATCGGCAGCAAGATCACGCGTGTCACACCCGAACAGATATTCGGCCGCGCTCTTGTCGATGACGCCAGCCTGCGCAAGGCGGTTGCCAAGGCCTACGCCGATCCGACCGTGAGCCCCACGCGCACGGTGGCCACGTGGAAAGCGCGCGATCCAAAGGCCAAGGACGACAGGAAGCGCGACGACAACGACATGCGCTGGCTAGGCAACGTCGTGGCGCTGCTCAGCGAATTCGGTCTGTGGATCGTGCTGGCGGTGCTGGTACTGGCCCTGGTGCTGACCGCGCCGCGCTGGCTGGTCTGGTTTCGCGACGGAGTCGCACGCGAGCCGCGCGAGTTCGATGGTCTGCGACTGTCCGATCTTGCCGAACCCGAGCTGCCGCTGCCCGACGACGTCCCCTCGGTGGTGCGCAGGCTCTGGCGCGAAGGCCGGCAGCGCGAGGCGCTGGCGCTGCTGTATCGGGCCAGTGTCGAAGCGATGGTGGCGCGCACCGGAGCCACGCTGGTGCCGGGCGCGACCGAGGCCGAATGCCTGCGCGCATCGCGCAAGCTGGCCCGCACGGAGGACCGCGATGCCTTCGCCCAGGCCGTGCGCACCTGGCAGTACGCCGCGTATGCGCAGCGGTTCCCCGCAGGCGACGAGCTGGAAGGCCTGATCGACGAACTGGCGCGTCGCTTTGCCTGGACGCCGGTCGCGGGCCCGACGGGAGTCGCGGCATGAGCCGGGACAACGTGCGCGCCGCCGTCATCTCCGCCGTGGTGCTGGGTCTGCTCGCCCTTGCCGCGACCTGGTGGTTGCGCAACTACGAGCGTGTCGAGGAAACGGTGCCGCTGCCGCGCACCGGCGAAGCGCGCAGCAATCCGCTGTATGTCCTGAAACTTGCCCTGATTGCCGACGGCGTGAAGGCGCAGGCCAGGCCGAACCTGCAACTCGGCAAGCATCGCCTGGGCGAGCGCGACACCGTGCTGCTGTACCGCGACCCGCGCACGCTGGGCCGTGACGAGGGCCGCGCGCTGCTCGATTGGGTGGCCCGGGGCGGGCATCTGCTGGTGCGCACGCCACCGCCCGGGCCGTTCGCCGCCGGCACCGTCGTGCCCGTGTTGACGCAACTCGATGTCGTCCCGGCCTCCACGCCGATCAAGTGCACCGGCTGGGACGTGCGCGGCGAAGACCCGCATGTGGAATTCTGCCGGGGCCGTCGCGCGGAGTTGCTGGGCACCGCCGGAGAGCTTGCGCTGGGCTGGGCCGACAGCAGCGGCAATGTGTACATGCGGCTCGTGCATGGCCGCGGGTATGTAGACGTCCTCTCCGACTTCGACTTCCTCGACAACGGTTCGCTCAAGGACGGCCCGCATATCGCGCTGGCGCGCCAGTTGCTGGCACCCAACTACCGCGCCGGCACGATCCACCTGATCTACGCCGCAGACATGCCGTCGTTCTGGTGGACGCTGGCGCGCGACAGCTGGATGGCCTGGCTGCCGCTGCTGCTGGCGCTGCTCGCATGGCTGTGGCGGCGCGCGCAGCGCTTCGGTCCGCAGTTGCCGGCGCCGGCGAGCGAACGCCGCTCGCTGCTCGAGCATGTCGTCGCCAGCGGTGAGCATGTCTACCGCTATGGCTACGCCCACCTGCTGCACGACGCCGTGCGCAACGCCTTCCTTGCGCGTCTGCGCCGCCGCGACCCGCAGGCCGCTGCGCTCGGTGGCGAAGCGCAGGTGGTGATGCTGTCGGAGCGCTTCAACGTCGCTGCTGCCGATATCCGCGACGCCCTGTCCACGCCAACCGCACGCGACCACGCCGCGTTCCGCAGCCGCATCGCCACGCTGGTGCGCCTGAGGAACCTGCTGTGACCGCCAAGACCCTGATCACACACGCGTCCAAACACGAGTCCACGCCATGAACGCCGATACCAACCAGCCGCTAGTCCCGATCACCGGCGCCGCGCTGGCCGAACGCGCCGCCGCCGTGCGCGAGCAGGTCGGCAAGGCCTTCATCGGCCAGGCCGACGTGCTCGACCAGATCCTGATCGCCCTGCTCGCCGGCGGCCACGTGCTGATCGAAGGCGTCCCCGGCCTGGGCAAGACCTTGCTGGTGCGCGCGCTGTCGCGGGCGCTCGATTGCAGCTACGCCCGCGTGCAGTTCACGCCCGACCTGATGCCCAGCGACATCAGCGGCCATGCGGTGTGGAACCCGAAGAGCGAGACCTTCAACATCCGTCGCGGCCCGGTGTTCACCAACCTGCTGCTGGCCGACGAGATCAACCGAGCCCCGGCCAAGACCCAGTCGGCGCTGCTGGAGGCGATGGCCGAACTGCAGGTGACCATCGAAGGCCACAGCTTCCAGCTGTCGCCGCCGTTCCTGACCCTGGCCACGCAGAACCCGGTCGAACAGGAAGGCACCTACCCGTTGCCGGAGGCGCAGCTCGACCGCTTCCTGCTGAAGATCCTGATCGGCTACCCCTCGCGCGCCGACGAGAAGCGCATGGTCGCCGCGGTCAGCCAGGGCCGCAGCGCGTCCGACTTCGACCTGTCGCAGGTGCAGCGCGTGCTCGGCCCGCAGGACATCGCGGCGATGCAGGCCGGCACCGCGTTGACGACGGTCGACGATGCCGTGATCGATTACGCGGTGCGGATCGTGGCCGCCACCCGCGACTGGGCCGGCATCGCGCTTGGTGCCGGTCCGCGTGGCAGCCTGGCACTGGTGCGCGCCGCGCGCGCGCAGGCGGTGCTCGCCGGCCGCGACTTCGTCACCCCCGACGACATCCGCGAGATCGCAAAACCGGCGCTGCGCCATCGCATCGCGCTGGCGCCGGAACTGCAGATCGAAGGGCAGTCGCCCGACGACGTGCTGCACGCACTGCTGTCGAAGGTGGAGGCGCCGCGCAAGTGAGCCATGCGCTGAAGCGCCGCGACCTGCTCTCTCTCCCGCTTGCGGGAGAGGGCCGGGGTGAGGGCAAGCGGTGACCGACCCCGTCGCCGTGCGCCGCTCCCTGCCACGCCCTGCACCGGCGATGCTGTGGCTGCTGGTGCTGTGGGGCGCGCTCGGCATCGCAGTCGCGTTCAAGCTTGCACCGCTGCAGGCGTGGTCCACGGCCGGCCTGGGGTTGCTGCTGCTGGTCCTGTTCGACGCCGCCCAGGTGCTGAAACGGCCGACGCCGCGCGTGCAGCGCAGGATTTCCGACACCTGGCCGATCGGCATCGAGCGTCCGGTCACCCTGAACCTGGAAAGCGATGAGCACAGCCAGCGCCTGGACGTGTTCGATCTGCACCCAGGCGGCTGGCGCATGCACGGGCTGCCGCGTCGCGTACAACTGCGTCCCGGCGAAGCGGCTTCGTTCGACTACCACCTGTGCGCCAACGCGCGTGGCGACTTCCGCTTCGAAGGCGTGCAGCTGCGCCTGCATTCGCCGTTGCGGTTGTGGTGGCATTCGCGCGTGGCAGGCGTGGAGCAGGCGGTGCGCGTGTTCCCGAACTTCGCACCGCTGGCGCGCTTTGCGATGTTCAGTGCAGAGCAGGCCTCGCGCCTGGTCGGCGCGCACCTGCGCCGGCGTCGCGGCGAGGGCACCGACTTCCACCAGATGCGCGAGTACCGCATCGGCGACAGCATGCGCCAGATCGACTGGAAGGCGACCGCCCGCGCCCGCCGCCTGATCTCGCGCGAGTACCAGGACGAGAAGAACCAGCAGCTGGTGCTGCTGCTCGACACCGGCCGCCGCCTGCTCGCGCGCGACGGCGAGATGGACCATTTCGACCATGTGCTCGATGCCTCGCTGGTGGTCGCCTACCTGGCGCTGCGCCAGGGCGACGCGGTCGGCCTGCTCGCCAGCGGCGGCGCCAGCAGCTGGGTGCCGCCGCGCCGCGGTGTCGGCGCCATCGACGAACTGCTACGCGCCAGCTACGCCTTGCAGCCACAGCCGGTGGCCACCGACTTCCTCGCCGCCGCCACCGAACTGTCGCTGCGCCAGCGCCGGCGCTCGCTGGTGATGATGGTGACCAACCTGCGCGACGAGGACATGGACGACGTGCTCGCCGCCGTGCAGATGCTGCGCAAGCGCCATCTGGTCTGTGTGGCGAGCCTGCGCGAAGGCTCGCTCGACAGCGCCCTGGGCGAAGCCGTGCAGGACCTGTCGCAGGCGATCCGCGCTGGCGCCACCGCGCAGTATCTCGAGCAGCGCAATGCCGCGCACGAGGCGCTGCGCAATCACGGCGTGATGGTGCTGGACGTGGCCTGCGACAAGCTCGCCGCGTCACTGGTGGAGAAGTACCTTTCGGTCAAGCGCGACGGGTTGCTGTAGCACCGTCGCGCATTGCCCGGGCAGGGAGCAGGCGGTGCCCGACCTGCTCCCGCGCGACTCACGCGCCTTCGTGCTGGCTCTGCGGCCAGCCATCGGCCAGCGATTCCGACAGGCGCTTTTCCGGCACCCACTCGCCGAGCGAGTACTTGACGATGTAGAGGCCCATGACGGTGCCGATCGGAAACACCAGCATCGTGACCGCGCCAAGTACCAGCGATGCCATGCGTGCCCTGCAGGCATCCACACTGCCTGCGAGCAGGAAGTGCGCGGTCGCAAGGATGGCCAACGGCGCCGCGATCATCGCGATCACCATGGCCGGGTTGTTGCTGACTGCTGCGTAGATGAAGATCGCCGCGAGCACCATGACGACGCAGTAGATGCCCGCGATCATCCGGTGTGCGTGTGCCGCCTTGACGTGGTTTGCCATGCCTTCCCCCTGAGATAGTCCCCACTACCCAAGCCCGGCTGGTCCGATGTCGTGCCCCACCCGGTCCCTGGCGGCAGCCTATGGCAGTTCGGGCAGGCCGGCAAACGCGCGGCCAGGCAATCGGCGAGGCCCCCCATTCAGGGTCAATCAGATGTTGGAGCGAGCTTGCTCGCGAAGCACCTCACCGGGGCGGACACGCCTGATCGCGAGCAAGCTCGCTCCTACCGGGGTGATGGGTGCGTCAGCCGTTCCAGTTCGGCGAGCCCCGCCATCGCCGCGTCGCGATCGCTCCCGCACATGTCCTGCGCCGGTCGCAACGACGCGCAGAACGGTGGACGCTCGGGGCGGCCAAACAGCCGGCAGCGCAGGTCGTCATCCAGTTGCACGCACGGCATCCCGGCCGGCTTGCCATGCGGCATGCCGGGAATGGGCGAGGTGATCGAAGGCGCGATGCAGCACGCGCCGCAGCGGGCGCGGCAATCCATCGGTTGAGCCGTGTGTCGTGTCGCGATCAGTCCGCGGTGACCAGCACCGCGCGGTGCTCGCGCAGGAACTCGTAGCACGGGTCGGTATCGGGTCGCACGCCGTGCCAGCGCTGGAAGCTTTCGGCGGCCTGTTCGACCAGCATGCCCAGGCCGTCGATGCGGTCGTGCGCGCCGGCCGCATGCGCCCAGGCCAGGAATGGAATGGCGACTTCGCCATAGCTCAGGTCCACCGCCGCCGTGCGCGGCCCGGCCAGGGCCACCGGAAGATTCGGCAGGGCGGAATCGCGCGCGGCCGAAGTGGCGTTGATGATCAGGTCGAACGTGCCCAGCGAATTGACGTCGGCGAAGTAGCGCGGGTGCACACGGCCGGGCTGGGCCAGCACATCGGTCAGCGCGTCGGCGCGTTCGGGCGTGCGGTTGATGATGTAGAGATCGCCGATGCCGGCATCGAGCAGGGCCGGTGCCACGCCACGGGCGGCGCCACCGGCGCCGAGCAGCAGGGTGCGGCGCGAGCGCAGGTCCAGACCGTGGCGCTCGGTGAGGTCGCGGACCAGGCCGACGCCGTCGGTGTTGTCGCCTTCCCAGCCCGTGGCCGTGCGGATCAGCGTGTTGACCGCGCCGGCGCGGCGCGCGCGCTCGGTCAGCGCGTTGCAGCTGGCCGCTGCCCGGGTCTTGTGCGGCAGGGTGACGTTGGCGCCCAGGCCGCCCTCGGCCGCGAACTCCGCCAGCAGTGCATCGAAGTTTTCCGGCGCGGCGTCGAGCGCTACGTACTCAAGCGCGATGCCGGTCTGCTTGCCGAACGCCGCGTGGATCTTCGGCGACAGCGAATGCGCCACCGGATGGCCGATGACCGCGAAGCGCTTGACGATGGCGGGATTTGCGACAGAGGCGAAATTGGACACGGGCGACCCTCGCTTAGACTTGAGGCCACAGACACAGGAGAACGTTCCATGCGACGTGCAGCGGCCTTGCAGGGTTTGAGTCTACTCCCCGCCTTGGCGCTCGGCGCCTGGTTCGTGTCCGGTCCGGCGGCAGCGTTCCTGTCGGAGTTCGGCATCGAAGGCATGGGCGTGGTATCGACCAAGGCCAGCGAAGTCCGTGCAAGCGTCAGTCCGGACGGCAAGCGTATCGTCTGGGGCAGCACGGACCGTGAAGGTGGCCCCGGCGGTCGCGACCTGTGGCAGGCGACGCTGAAGGACGGTCGCTGGCAGGACGCCACACCGCTGCCGATCAATTCGGCATCCAAGGACTATGACCCGCTGTTCAGCGCCGACGGTCGCTGGCTGTACTTCTTCTCCGACCGACCTGGTGGCGTGGGCGGGGATGACCTGTACAGGGCGGCGGTGCTGGCCGGTGGTGGCTTTGGCAAGCCGGAGAACCTCGGCCCCGGCGTCAACACGCGCGGCAACGATTGGGCGCCGACCCCGAGCCGCGACGGCCGCCACCTGCTGTTCGCCAGCGATGGCCGCGGCGGTGCCGGCCGCCAGGACCTGTTCGTGGCGCGCTGGGATGGCGATGCGTTCAGCGATGCGAAGCCGTTGCCGGGCGTGAACACGGCCGGCGACGAACTCGACCCGGCCTGGCTCGGCGATGGCGAGGCGATCGTCTTCACCCGCTCGAAGAACGTGAGCGACCAGCCGGTGCGTTTGTTCGTCGCCCAGTGTGATGGCAAGCGCTACGACGACGTGCAGCCGCTCAAGCTCTCGTTCAATACCGAAGACGGCATCACCTTCGGCCCGGCGCTGGACTGGAACAAGCCGGGCGAGCTGCTGGTGACCGGCACGGCGAAGTCGCCGAAGGCGGGCAAGTACGACATCTACCGGATGAAGGCCCCCGCAGTGACGGGGAAAACGGGCTGCTTCTAGGGGCCAATTCCCCTTAACCGTCATTCCCGCGAAGGCGGGAACCCAGCGACTTCGGGTTTGCCATCAACAGCAACAGCAACATGGATCCGGCTTTCGCCGGGATGACGAATAGGGGGCCGTCATTCCCGCTGGGATTCCGTCATTCCCCTGGGATTCCGTCATTCCCGCGAAGGCGGGAACCCAGTGACGTTCAGCCGTCAGGGCAATGTCGCTGGGTCCCCGCCTTCGCGGGGATGACGGTCACTGCTCAGCCCATCTCGCGCAACCACCGCGCCGCATCGAGTGCGTAATACGTCAGCACGCCATCGGCGCCGGCACGCTTGAACGCGAGCAGCGCTTCCAGCGCAGTGGCGCGCTCATCGAGCCAGCCGTTCTGCGCGGTCGCCTTCAACATCGCGTACTCGCCGCTGACCTGATAGACGTAGGTCGGCACGCGGAACTCGTCCTTCACCCGGCGCACGATGTCCAGATACGGCATGCCCGGCTTGACCATGACCATGTCGGCGCCCTCGTCGAGGTCGAGCGCGACTTCCTGCAGCGCCTCGTCCGAGTTGGCCGGATCCATCTGGTAGGTGTACTTGTTGCCCTTGCCCAGCGCCGCGGCCGAGCCGACCGCGCTGCGGAACGGGCCGTAGAACGCGCTGGCGTACTTGGCGCTGTAGGCGAGGATCCGGGTGTTGACCAGGCCGGCTTCTTCCAGCGCATTGCGGACCGCGCCGATGCGGCCGTCCATCATGTCGCTGGGCGCGACCACGTCGGCGCCGGCCTGCGCGTGCGACAGCGCCTGCTTCACCAGTGCATCGACGGTCTGGTCGTTGAGGATGTAGCCGCTGTCGTCGATCAGGCCGTCCTGGCCGTGGGTGGTGTAGGGGTCGAGGGCGACGTCGGTGATCACGCCCAGTTCCGGGAAGCGCTGCTTGAGCGCACACACGGCGCGCTGGACGATGCCGTCTTCGCTCCAGGCGATCGCGCCGTCGGCGGTCTTGCCGTCGGACGGCACGCCGAACAGGGTCAGCGCGGGGATGCGAAGTTCAACAGCCTGCTCGGCTTCGCGCAGCAGTTCGTCGATCGACAGGCGCGATACCCCGGGCATCGAGGCGACCGGCTCGCGCCCGTCGCGTTCTTGCACGAACACGGGGTAGATCAGGTCGTTGGTGGTCAGGACCGACTCGCGCATCAGGCGGCGCGAGAACTCATCGCGGCGCATCCGCCGCGGGCGTACGTAGGGGTAGCTGCTCATGGCGCGGCATTGTACGCCCGGTGGAAGGGGCGTTCGGTGCGGGATGTGGTGGAATTCCTGCTCCCTCCCCTGCTTGCAGGGGAGTGTTGGGGAGGGGTTGAGCCGCATCGCGGCGAGTCGGCGCTGGCGCGCCTCCACCCCCTCCCAACCTCCCCCTGCAAGCAGGGGGAGGGGCATGAGCTCAAGCCGCAAACACCCGGTACCGCAGCGGCTCCAGCCCGATCGTGCTGCCCGGTGCCGGCGTGGTCACGCCCGGCGAGGCGACGAAATCCAGTTCCAGCGGCCGCGATTGCCCCTCCACGGCCAGCTCCAGGGTGATGCGGTCGGCCAGGCGGTGGGCGGCGATGACGAGCGCGGCGACACCGGCTTCCGGCGTGGCCGGGGCGATGTCGTGCGGCCGCGCATACAGTCGTGCCGGGCCATCGGCGACGTCCTGCGCAGGCAGCGCGATGGCATGGCCGGCGATGCGGAACTGGCCCTGCTCGACGCGCCCTTCCAGCACGTTGGCGCGGCCGATGAAATCGAACACGTAGTCCGATGCCGGCGCGCTGTAGATCTCGTCGGGCGTGCCGACCTGTTCGATGCGGCCATCGCGAAGTACCACGATGCGGTCGGCCAGCTCCAGCGCTTCTTCCTGGTCGTGGGTGACGAACAGCGTGGTCTGGCCGGTGCGTTCGTGCAGCTGCCGCAGCCAGCGCCGCAACTCGACGCGGACCTTGGCATCGAGCGCGCCGAAGGGTTCGTCGAGCAGCAGCACGGTCGGATCGATCGCCAGCGCGCGAGCCAGCGCGACGCGCTGCTTCTGACCGCCCGACAACTGCTCCGGGTAACGTCCACCGAACTCCGGAAGCTGGATCAGGCCCAGCAGCTCCTCGACGCGGCGCGCGATCGTCGCCTTGTCCGGCCGGCGCTTGCGCGGGCGGCTGCGAAGACCGAAGGCGATGTTCTCCGCCACCGTCATGTGCTTGAACAGTGCGTAGTGCTGGAACACGAAGCCGACATTGCGCTCGCGCAGGCTCAACCGGGTGGCGTCGTCCTGGCCGAACAGCACGCGGCCTTCGTCCGGATGCAGCAGCCCTGCGATCACGCGCAACAACGTGGTCTTGCCCGAGCCCGACGGGCCCAGCAGCGCGACGAGCTCGCCGGCCGCCACGTCGAGGTCGACGCGGTCGAGCGCGGCAACGCCGCTATAACGCTTGCCGAGCTGGCGGATGTGCAGGTCCATGCCGCTCCGTGCCGGGTGGGGCCGGCGGTTGAGTGGGGCGGACACGAGCGTGGCAGAGTCCGCGGCCGGGGTCACCTGCGCGGCCGGCGCGGGACCGCGCCGCCAGCCGGTGCCTGGGGCGCCGATCTCGGCGCCACCAATGCCTGCTGCGCCGATCTCGGTGGTGTCGGTCACAAGGGCGTCCAGCGCGCGGGCGCGGTCAATGTCGACGATGGGATTGCGCAAGGGCGTCGCCATGGCGTGCCTCCAGCCAGAACTTCAGGACAAGGGTGATCAGGGCCAGTCCGGCCAGCAGCGACGCGGCGGCGAACGCCGCGGTGCTGTCGAACTCGTTGTAGAGGATCTCGATATGCAGCGGCAACGTGTTGGTAAGCCCGCGGATGTGGCCCGACACCACCGACACCGCACCGAACTCGCCCATCGCACGCGCCGCGCACAGCAGCACGCCGTACAGCAGGCCCCACTTGATGTTGGGCAGCGTGACCCGGCGGAACATGGTCCAGCTGCCGGCACCGAGCGAGCGCGCGGCCAGCTCCTCGTCCGCACCCTGCTGCTGCATCAGCGGGATCAGCTCGCGCACCACGAACGGGAAGGTGATGAACAACGTTGCCAGGACGATGCCGGGCCGCGCGAACAGGATCTTGAGGTCGTGGCGCTGCAGCAGTTCGGCAAACCAGCCCTGCGAACCGAACAGCAGCACCAGGCACAGGCCGGCCACCACCGGCGACACCGCGAACGGCAGGTCGATCAGCGACAGCAGCAACTGCTTGCCGCGAAACTCGAAGCGCGTGACCGCCCAGGCGGTGAGCATGCCGAACACGGCGTTGACCGGTACCACTATTGCCACGGTGAACAGGGTCAGCTTCAACGCAGACAGCGCATCGGGCTCGGTCAACGAAGCGAACCATACGCCGATGCCCTTGGCGAAGGCTGCGCCCAGCACCATCAGCAGCGGCATCACCACCAGCGCGGCCATCACCAGCACCGCCAGAACGATCAGCGTCCAGCGCAGCCATGCCGGTTCCTGCAGGTCGTTGCGCGGACGGTTACTCACGACGCCGGCTCCTCTTCTCGTGCGCGAACAACGACGGGATCGCGTTGATCGCCAGCAGGCACACGAACGACGCCGCCAGCAGCAGCGCCGCTATCGCGACCGCGCCCGGATAGTCGTACTCCTCCAGGCGGATGGTGATGAGCAATGGCGCGATCTCGGTCCTGTAGGGCAGGTTGCCGGCGATGAAGATCACCGAGCCGTACTCGCCCAGTGCGCGCGCGAACGCCAGCGAGAAACCGGTCAGCAGTGCCGGCAGCAACTCCGGCAGCACCACGCGGCGCAGCGTGGTCACGCGTGAGGCGCCGAGCGAAGCGGCGGCCTCTTCCTGCTCGTGCCCAAGCGCTTCGAGCACCGGCTGCACCGTGCGCACCGCGAACGGCAGGCCGATGAACACCAGCGCGATCACGATGCCGATCGGGGTGTAGGCGATCTTCACGCCGAGCGGTTCGAGCCAGCGGCCGACCCAGCCATTGGCCGAGTAGATCGCGGTCAGCGAGATGCCGGCCACGGCGGTGGGCAAGGCGAACGGCAGGTCGACCAGCGCATCGAGCAGGCGCCGGCCGGGAAAGCGGTAGCGCACGATCACCCAGGCCACCAGCGCGCCGGCGAACGAAGCCGCCACCGCGGCGACGAATGCCGCGCCGAAGCTCAGCTTCAGCGATGCCTGCACGCGCGGGTCGTGGATGGCGCGCAGCCAGCCGTCGAGGCCGAGCCCGGCGGCGCGGATCGCCAGCGCCGCCAGCGGCAGCAGCACCACCACGCTCAACCACGCCAGGCCGAGGCCGAGGCTCAGGCCGAAGCCGGGCAACGGCTGGCGAAAGCGCGGGATCTTCAGGCGTGGCAGGGTCAGGGCGTGACTAGACATCTGTCGGTGGGTCGATTCCATGGCGCCAATGCGTCGATCAACCTCAGTAACCGGAAGCCGTCATCCCGGCGTACGCCGGGATCCAGGCCCATGGTCTCGAAGTCACGCGATGCGTCGTGCTTGATGCTCCGTTGCTGGATCCCGGCGTGCGCCGGGATGACGTAAAGCTCGTTTCGGCGCGCCGGGATGACATGAAGCATCACTTCGGCTGATAGATCTTGTCGAAGAACCCGCCGTCGGCGAAATGCTCCGCCTGCGCCTTCTTCCAGCCGCCGAACGCGCTGTCGATCGTCACCTGTTTCACCTGCGGGAAACGCGCCAGCTCGGCCGCCGGGACCTTGTCGGGTTCGGACGGTCGGTAACCATGCTTGGCCGCCAGACGCTGGCCCTCCGGCGTGTACAGGTAACGCAGGTAGGCCTCGGCCTGCTTGCGCGTGCCGTGCCGGTCGACGTTCTTGTCGACCCACGCCACCGGCGGTTCGGCCTTGATGCTCAGGCTCGGGATGACGATCTCGAACTTGTCGCGGGTGTCACCATCCGACAGCGTCAACAGCGCTTCGTTCTCCCACGCCAGCAGCACGTCGCCGATGCCGCGCTCGACGAAGGTGGTGGTCGAGCCACGCGCGCCGGTATCGAGCACGGGCACGTTCTTGAAGACGCGCGTCAGGAAGTCGACGACCTTGCCGCCGTCGCGATACTCCTGCGAGGCCCAGGCCCACGCGGCGAGGTAGTTCCAGCGCGCGCCGCCCGATGTCTTGGGATTGGGCGTGATCACCGCCACGCCCGGCTTGGCCAGGTCGCCCCAGTCGCGGATCTGCTTGGGGTTGCCCTTGCGCACCAGGAACACGATTGTCGAGGTGTAGGGCGCGCTGTTGTGCGGCAAACGCGTCTGCCAGTTGGCCGGAAGCAGCTTGCCGTTGGTGGCGATCGCGTCGATGTCGGCAGCCAGCGCCAGCGTCACCACGTCGGCCTCCAGTCCGTCGATCACCGAGCGCGCCTGCTTGCCCGAGCCGCCATGCGAGGCGCGGATCTTCAGCGTCTCGCCGGTCTGTTGCTTCCATTGCGTGGCGAAGCTCTGGTTGAACTCGGCATAGAACTCGCGGGTCGGGTCGTAGGAGACATTGAGAAGTTCGACGTCCTTCGCCATGGTCGTGCCGCCGGCCAGAGCCAGCGCGAAACCAAGGACAAGGGAGCTCAGAACGGTACGGCGTGAAGTACGGGTCATGGCACTTTCCTGGAGGAAGGTCAGAACGAGAACTGCGCGCGGGTGAAGAAGGCTTTTTCGTCTTCGCGGTCGGCGCCGGCAGCTGCGCCACCCTCGAAGTCGGTCTGCGTGTAGTTGGCTACCAGCTTGAAGTTGCTGTTGAGGTACCAGTTGACGCCCAGTCCCCACGTCTTGGCATTGCGTGCGGCGACGGCGGGGTCGGCGAACACCGGGAACGCATCGTCGTCGATGTCCAGTTCGCCGTAGCGCGCCACCAGCTCCCACGCCCCCCAGCCTGCACTGCCGACCGTAAAAGGATGGTTAGGCCGCGTTACGCCGCGGTAACCGGCGTCCTCGCCGGTGAGGACATAGCCGGCGACCAGCTGCCAGGCGGTGTTGTCGATCGCATTGCGCGCGCCCGTGGCTGGCAGTCGCACTTCTTGCTTCGAGCTGATGTACTCGCCGAGCACGCCGAAGGAGTTGCGGTACCAGTACGCCTGCGGCGACCAGCGGGTGTGTTCGCCGTCGGCGGCAACGGCGGCGCGATAGTTGAAGAACTGCACCTGCCCCGGCGTGCGATAGCGCGGCAGGAAGTTGTTGCCCACGCCTTCCTTGTCGCCGCTGCTGCCGGCGATGCCGAAGCCCAGGCCGGACAATGCGCTGCTGGCGTTCTTCCACGGCTCGACGAACAGTCGCGCGGCCACTTCGAAGTCGTTGTCGGGGTTCGAGGTCACCGCGTCGCGGCCGTCGACCGTCCCGTTGTAGACACCCACCACATAACTGACCGTGGACGAGGCCACGTCACCCTGCAACTGCACGCCGATGTCGCGATTGGGCGCCAGCTCGGTCGGGAATCCGCGCTCGATCAGCGCGGTCGCGCCGCCGCTCTGCAGCCGCTCCAGGCCGACCGGTCCCTTGACCTTGCCGATGCGAACCGTCGCGCGCGGGTCGAACTTCAGGTCGAGATAGGCATCGACGATGGTGGCGCTGTCGCCGGCGAACTCCGGCGTGAGGCGGAAGCCGATCAACGATCCCCAGCTGCCCTCGAAGGTCGGGCGGATGCGGCGGAACAGGAACGTGTCGTTCTGCGGATTGGCGTCGTCGTCGATGAAGAAGCGGCCATCGGCCTGGACCAGTGCCTTGAACTTCACCTCGACATCGCCCGGCGGCGGCGACTTCACCGACAGGCCCTTGCTGGCGCTGAGGCTGACGGTCGGGGTGCTGGCCGCGCGGGTGGCGGCATCCTCCGCCTGCAGCTCGAGCTTGCGTTCGATCACGCGCAGGCGCTGGTCGAGGTCGCTCAGTCCGGCGTCGCTGGCGCTGGCCGTGGCGGCCGGGGCGGTGCCCAGGCGCTGCTCGATGGCCTGCAGGCGGCGGGCGAGTTCTTCGACGGTCGGTGCGGTCTGGGCCTGGGCTGGCGCGACCAGCGCGCAGGCCAGCGCGCCGCTGAGCCAGGCCACGGGGGACGACGTTCGGTGCGGGGTCGGCATCGCCGGCTCCTGTTCAGGAATGGGGAAGGGACAGCAGGAGGCCGCGTCCGGGCGGCGTCCATGGCGCGACTCTGGCCGCGCCGCAGCCCGGAGGGAAAAGGTTTTGCGTCACCTGCTCATGCCCAAGAGGCATATGGGGGGGAGCGGCGCGGGCTGTACGGATGCTTTGCCAGCATCCCGGCATCAGATTGATCCCATAGACGGTGGTCGGAGCGCTGCCTAGCATCGCCCGCCGAATATCCCATTCAGTAAGGGCATTCGTGTCCGGATCGGGAAGCAGGATGAATGAAGGGATCGGCCGATACTGCAAGTGCGTTGCGGATAGCTCTGCTGGAAGGCGACCCAGCGTCGCAAGAACGTCGACTGAGGCCCGGGCTGGCGGCCTTCGGCTTCGACGTCAGCGCTTTCGACACGGTGGCATCGCTACGTGCGCAGTTGCAGGTGAAGCCGTTCCAGATCGCGCTGATCGGCAGCCGGCGGATCAACGGCGATGGTCCGCGGCTCGTCGGTGAGATTCGCAGCGGGTTTCCGCGCCTGGGCATCGTGCTTCTCGTTGATCGCGGAACCGAGGAAAAGTTGCGTGGCCTCGATAACGGCGCCGACACCTGCCTGGCCGAACCGGTCGACATCGAATTGCTTGCGGCCACCCTGCGCAGTCTCGCGCGCAGGCTCAACAATGTGCCATCGCCGCTGGAATCGAAGCGATGGCTCGTCAACGAGAATGCGTGGTGCCTGGTGTCGCCGTCGGGCGAGGCGGTGGCGTTGACCGAGGCCGAGCGGCGCGTACTGACCAGGCTGGCGGCGACGCCGGGGCAGGTGGTCACGCGCGAGGAGCTGATCGCGGCGCTAACCAGCAACGTGTACGACTTCGATACGCACCGTCTGGATTCGTTGATCTATCGCCTGCGCCGCAAGGTGGCGGATGCCTGTGGTCAGTCGCTTCCGCTCAACGCGGTGCATGGGCAGGGCTACGTACTCATCGGCGCGCATCAATTGTGAGTATTGGCGAGAACTCGTGATTGCTTGAGCGTGACGACGCGGCGAGCACGACCTTAGGCTTTGCAGCCGTCCTGTTCCGGCTAACGCACGGGCTCGCCTGTCGTTGAAGTGCGGCGCTGGACGACTGAAACGTAGCGATCACACCAGCAGCTGCTGCCAATCTGATCTGGCTGCTGTGGGCTCGCTTTGCCTTCGAAAACTGAAGTCACATTGGAGTCAAGTGCATGAGCAGGATCATCAGCCGTCGGAACAGTTGGCCGGCGCTCAATTCGGTTGCATTGTCGGTGGGTCTGGCGCTGCTGTCTTCGACGGCTTTTGCAAGCGATCCCAGCCTTACGATCGGCCCCGGCAGCGAAGCGCCGGGCGCGGGCGCCATCGCGCTTGGACAGGACGCGAAGTCGCTCGAAACCGACACCATCGCCATCGGCACGATGAGCGAGGCCTCGGGCGATTCCAGCATGGCCCTGGGGGTGAACAGCTCGGCCACGAACGCTTCCAGCATTGCGTTGGGGTCGGTGAGTCTGGCCAGCGGTGAGTCCAGCGTCGCCATGGGTCTGTACAGCCAGGCCAAGGCAGATTCCAGCGTGGCATTGGGCGCACAGTCTGTAGCTGACCGGGACAACACGGTGTCGGTGGGCGCCGCCGGCGCCGAGCGTCAGATCACCAACGTCGCCGCCGGCACCGAGGCAACCGATGCGGTCAACGTCGCCCAGCTCAACAGCCTGCAGGCGAGCGTCGAGGACAGCACGCGCTACTTCAAGGCCGATGGCGCGAACGACGGTAGCGATGACGCAGTGACAGGCGGCGTCAAGGCAGTGGCAGTCGGTGCCAATGCCAACGCCGCGGATCATCTCGCCGTGGCGGTCGGTGCCGACTCCGCGAGCAGCATTGCCAGCGTGGCCGCCGGTGCGGCCAGCCTGGCCCAGGGCGAAGCCAGCGTGGCCGTGGGATTCTTCAGCGAGGCCACCGCCGACGGCAACGTGGCGGTCGGGGCGGGTAGTCTTGCGCAGGCCGACAACAGCGTGGCGCTGGGTGCGCTGTCCGTGGCCGACCGCGCCAACACGGTGTCGGTGGGTCAGGCCGGCAAGGAACGCCAGATCACCAACGTCGCCGCCGGCAGCGAAGACACCGATGCGGTCAACGTCGCCCAGCTCAAGCAGGCAGGACTCGTCGATGGCACCGGCACATCGCTCGATGCGGTGGTTTACGACGCCGGTTCCGCCAAGGGCCAGGTCACGTTTGCCGGCGGTGCCGCCGGCACGCTGCTGACCAACGTCCGCGAGGGCACGATTGCCAGTGGCAGCCGCGATGCGGTCAACGGTGGCCAGATCGCGGCGCTGCGTGACAGCCTCAATGGCGCGATCAGCAATATCGACAACCGCGTCACCACGATCGAGGCCAACGGCGGTGGCAAGGGTGCACCGGACTTCGTCGCTGCCAACGGCACGCCGACACCGGCGGCGGTCCCGGCCAACGCCGGCAGCACGCCGGGCGTGGCCCTGGGCTACAACACCGATGCCAGTGGTGCAGGTGCTTCCGCCGTCGGCGATAGCGCCAAGGCCGCTGGCAGCAATGCCGTCGCGGTCGGCAACAACGCCAATGCCGCGGCTGCCAACTCGGTGGCACTGGGCAACAACTCGGTGGCCGATCGCGCCAACGCCGTGTCGGTGGGCTCGGCCGGCCACGAGCGCCAGGTGACCAACGTCGCTGCTGGCGCCAATGCCACCGATGCGGTCAACGTGCAGCAGCTCAAGACCGGCAACGCACAGACGCTGTCGTCGGCCAACGCCTACACCGACAGCCGCTTCCAGGGGCTGAGCGACGAGTTCTCCGGTTTGCGTGACGACGTGGGTTATCGCCTCGGCAGGCTCGATGACCGCATCGACCGCCAGGGCGCGATGAACTCGGCGATGATGAACATGGCGATCAACGCCGCCCACAGCCGCAGCCCGCGTGGACGCATCGGCGTCGGCGCCGGCTGGCAGAACGGCGAGAGCGCGCTGTCGGTCGGCTACTCCAAGGAGATCACCGACCGCGCTTCGATCAGCATCGGCGGTGCCTTCAGCAGTGACGACCGCTCGGCGGGCATCGGCTTCGGCATCGATCTGTAAGCGATTGCCGGGGTTCGAACGCAAGGGCCGCGCCTGTGCGCGGCCCTTGCCTGTGTCATCTTCAGATGATGCCGCCGCCGATACCCAGGCGGACGATGCCGACGATGATCACGATGCCGTTGAGGACCAGTCCGGTCTTGGCGCGACCGCGGTTGCCGGGGCTGGTGAACAGGATGCCGATCGCGGCGATGATGGCGCCGACGGCAGCGAACGGAATCAACAGCCAGTTGCCCCATCCAAGCAGCGGAATCAGTGCGATCACCATCCAGATCATGGCGACGATGCCCCAGAGCAGGCTGATCAAACCCATTGCGGTGTCTCCCCGGTCAGGTAGTGACGGTTGTGTTTGCACCATAGCCGGCTGCTGGCGCAACGCAAGTGACGGATGGCATCGACCCATACCCCGTCATTCCCGCGAAGGCGGGAACCCAGGGACGTTGCTCGCGGATTGCACGGAAGGCACTGTGTCCCCGCCTTCGCGGGGATGACGGCTTGATCAGGCGTGGACGCCGTCGATCTCCACCCGCAACTCGCGCCGGCACACCGCTGCGTGCAGCAGGATGCGCGGGACGTCCGGGCCCAGTCGCGTGTCCAGCTCCGCGGCCACCGCGTCCATCTCGTCGAGCTGGCGCACGTAGACCTTCAGGCGCGAGTGCGCGCCGAACTGCGCCGGCAGCGTCGAGCGTTGCGCCCGCGCGGCCGCCAGCAGGCTGTCGAAGTTGGCCAGCGTCTCGTCGAGTTGTGTCACCACCGAGTCGATATGGCGCGACTCATGGCCGACGATCGCGGCGGTGCCCGACAGCAGCAACGGCATCGCGCCGTCGGCCGGCGGCAACATCGCGCGGGCGAAACTCGGCGGCTGCGGGCCGTACTGGCGCGGGTAGCGGTAGGCACTGATCTGGCGCGGATTCTCCAGCGGCGTGCCCGGCACGCGCGCGGCCAGCCAGTACACCTGCAGGCGACGTTCGCTGTCGACGCGCCCGATCGCGGTCGCCGCCGGCAGCGACCCCGGGTCGATCGTGCCCAGGCCGCGGGCGCGGCCGACGCAGAACTGGCGGTAGCGCTCTTCGTCGCCCTCGCCGTGGGTGATGCCGTCGAGGTAGTTCCATACCCGCAGCAGGTGCGGGTAGCCGCGTTCCAGCAGGAACCCGGACAGTCGCGCATACAGGCGTCCGGAGGTCGCTTCGATGTCGCTCATGCCATCGGGGCCAGCCGCTTCGTCCAGCTCGATCGCGCCGAACTGCAGTGCGCCGTCTTCGGCCCAGGCGACATCGCCGTCGCGGCCGCGGATGACCGGTCCGCTGCCGCGCCACACTTCGAACGGCGCCGGGCCATGCGGCTGCAGCGCGACGCGCAGGTAGCGCGGATCGTCGTGGTGCGGGGCGTGACTGCCGAAGCCGATCACCGCCAGGGTGTCGTTGTCGTCCAGCAACGGCTGCGGGTCGGACGCATCGACGTAGTCCACCGACAGGTGGGGCGGCTGCAGCATGGGGCGTACGGCGCTCACGACAGCAGGTCTCCGCTGCCCGGCTGCAGCGTGTCGCGACCGCCGCCGAGGCCGACATCGACGCCGACCTGGCGTCGGCGCCGCAGCCAGCCTCGCAGCGCCTTGGGCGCCATGCTCAGCGCCGTCATCGCATAGATGAAGCGGAACAGGCGCAGCCGGCGCAGCACCGCGGGGTTGTCGAAGACGTCGCCGGCCAGCATCGAGATCACCGCCTGTTCGACCTGCCAGTAGTTGCGCGGGTGGTTGAACAGGTGGCGCATCACCGGCGTGGTGAAGCGGTAGATGAACCACTGGAAATGCTTGAGGCCACGCTTGAGGCGTTTGCTCATCGCGCGCTGCAGCGCCGCTTCGCGGGACGGTTCGCGCAGTGCGCCATCGACGACCTGCGCGGCCTGCTCGGCGCTGTTCATGCCCAGGTACACGCCCGAGGAGAACACCGGATCGACGAAGGCATAGGCATCGCCGACCATGACCCAGCCCGGGCCATGCATCTGCGTACAGGTGTAGGAGTAGTTGCCGGTGACGTGCACCGGGGCGATGCGCCTGGCGTTGCGCATGCGCTTCCACACCGACGGTTCGGACTCCAGTGCCTTCATCAGGAACGCCTCGGTCTCGCCGCGACGCTGCTTGAGGAACTCCGGGAAGCAGACCGCGCCGACGCTCATCACGCCCTCGCGCAGCGGGATCAGCCACATCCAACCGTGGGCGAAGCGCTGCACGGTGATGTTGCCGGCGTCCTCGCCGGGGCGGCGCTCGACATCGCTGAAATGGCTGAAGATCGCCGCCGACTGGTGCAGCGGATTCTTCTTCTTGAGCTTGAGGTGGCTGCCGAAGAAGGCATCGCGGCCGCTGCCGTCGACGATGTAGCGCGGCTTGATCGTGATTGCGTTGCCGCCTGCATCGCGCGCGTGCACCAGGTGCGGGCAACCGTCGCCAGCGAACTCGACGCGCTCGACGCGATGGCCCTCGCGCGCATCCACGCCGTTGGCCTGGGCGTGCCGGAACAGCACTTCGTCGAATTCCTCGCGCTTGACCTGGTAGGCGTAGCCGAACTGCGGGTTCAGTGCGCGCTCGAAGCGGAAGGTGTTGTAGTTGTCGGCATCGATCGGGAACTCGGCGCCCGGCTTGAAGGTGCCGATCGCCTTGACCTGGTCGAGCACGCCCAGGCGCTCGAGGATCGGCAGGTTCATCGGCAGCAGCGATTCGCCGATGTGGAAGCGCGGGTGGCGGTCCTTCTCCAGCAGCAGCACGCGCCAGCCGCGACGGGCCAGCAGGGTGGCGGCGGTGGTGCCGGCCGGGCCGCCGCCGATCACCAGTACGTCGGTGTCGATCGGATCCGGGTGGGGGCGCTGCGCATTCAGGTCCGCGGCCGCGGTGGCGTCGGCCGGTGCGGGGGCAGTTGCGGTTTCGGTCATGTGCGAATGATACGGGAAGGCCCCCCTCTCCCTGGCGCTTCGCGCCTGTCCCTCTCCCACAAGGGGAGAGGGAGCCATAGCAATCCTGGCGTTGCCCTCTCCCCTTGCGGGAGAGGGACAGGCCGCCATAGGCGGCCCGGGAGAGGGGGACCGGTTGCGCACAGCGCCGCGATGCCGGATCGTTGCGCCCCTTGAACGCCCTTTGCCCCATCGCCCTTTAAAACCGTGGATTGCCCGATGTCTGAACAAAGCCCCGTCGAACGCGAGCTGGCGCAGCTGCTGGTCGAAAGTCTGAACCTCGAGGACGTGGCGCCGGAGCAGATCGAGCCGGAAGCGGCGCTGTTCGGCGAAGGCCTGGGTCTGGATTCGATCGACGCACTGGAACTGGCGCTGGCGATCTCCAAGCGCTACGGCTTCCAGCTGCGCTCGGACAGCGACGAGAACCGGCGCATCTTCGCCTCGCTGCGCGCGCTGGCCGCGCATATCGAGCAGCACAAGACCGCCTGAGCGCGGCTACCCAGGCGCATTCCCGTGAATCCAGCCGCACTGCTGCCGCTGATCCTGGCGGTCGCCTACCCGTTGCTCGCCCACTGGGCCAGCGAAGACGGCGGCGGCGCGTCGGCGGCGATCGCACTGGCCGATCTGGTGGTGCTGGTGCTGGCCGGACCGATGATCGAACGCCGTATCTGGGCCTGGGCGCTGGCGCTGCTGCTCGGCGCCGGTCTGGTCTGGCTGGCCGGCACGCCGTACGCGCAACTGCTGTTGCTGGCGCCACCGATGGTGTTCGTCGGGCTGGTCGCATGGCTGTTCGGCCGCAGCCTGGTTGCGCCGCGCGAGGCGTTGATCACGCAGATTGTTGCTGCGATGGAACGCACCCTGCCGGCCGCGCTGGCACCGGAGCTGTACCGCTATTCGCGCCGCCTCACCGCCGCCTGGGCCGCTGTGCTCGCGCTGCTTGCGCTGGCCAACGGCGTGCTGGCGACGATCGCCGCGCCTGGTGGCGTGCTGGCGCGGCTCGGCCACGTCCCGGCACTGTCGATCACGCAATCGCAGTGGTCGTTGTTCGCCAACCTGGCCAACTACGGCATCGTCGGCGGCTTCTTCCTGGGCGAGTACGCGCTGCGGCGGCGGCTGTTCCCGCACCGCCCGTACCGCAACCTGTTCGACTTCCTGCGGCAGATGGCCGCGCTTGGCCCGAAATTCTGGCGCGATCTGTTCGCCTGAACCGCCCGCTGCGCTAAGCAACTCTGAACAAGTCGAATGTCGTCCCGAGCGCAGCGAGGGACCTGTTGTTTCGCCGCGGAAAACAGATCCCTCGCTGCGCTCGGGATGACAGAACAGGACAGCCTTGCCCTAACGGACTCGCACGCCGGGCTGCCGGGTCATCCCTGATCGTGCGACGCCGACGGCGCGTCCGTCTCGAGTCCGGCGATCAGCACTTCCAGCCGCCGCAGTCGCTCATGCACGGCACCGCGTCGCGCCAGCAGGCCCGGTTCGCTCCCATCCTCGGAGGCGGTCGTGCGCAGCGGCTCGATGATGTCCAGGCCGCCTTCCATGCGATGCAGCAACTCATGCCGCACCCGGTCGTCCTGGGTGTCGAGGCCGTCGTACTCGGCCTCGTCGGCCCGGCACGTGGCCAGCAACTCGAGCATGAATTCGCGAACCTGTTCGCGGCCGCCGAAGGCCTGGATCAACGTGGCCAGCCATTGCATCGCTCCAGGCTGCTCGCCTGGCGGCTCGACCGGCGGCCCGGCAGGCGCTGGCGCCGCCTCCGGCGAGCCGCCCAGGTGACGGGCGAGCACGGTCGCCAGTCCCTGCAGCTGGATGGGCTTGGTCAGGAAGTCGTCCATGCCGGCATCGCGGCAGCGCTGGATCTGCTCGGGCAGCGCGCTGGCGGATATGCCGACGATCGCCAGGTGCGCGCCTGCACGCTCGCCCGCGCGTATCCGGCGGGCCAGTGCGTAACCGTCCAGGTTGGGCATGTGGCAGTCGCTGATCAGCAGGTCGTAGTGGTCGTTGGCCAGGGCTTCCAGCGCCAGATTGCCGTCGACGACGACGGTGGCGCGGTAGCCCAGCATGTCGAGCTGGCGCGCCATCAGCGCGCGGTTGGTGGGGTGGTCGTCGGCCACCAGGATCCGGGCATTGGTCAGTGCAGGCGCAATGGCGTGCTGCGGCGCCGCCTGCGGTGCCGGCGCGCCGAAAATGCGGCAGCAGGCATCGACCACGTTGCGCCACAGCAGCGGACTGCCGGGCAGGCGTACGCCGTTCGGGATCGGCCGCCAGCTGCCGTGTTCGCCTGTGTCGACCAGCAGGCGTGGCACGTCTTCCGGAATGTCGAGATCGCGTGCCTCGGCGGCTTCCATCACCACCAGGTCGATGCTGCCCGATGACACCTCGCCCCACTCGGCGCGGTCGATCCCGGTGACCTGCAACCCCAGCGCGGACAGGCTGTTGGCCAGTTCGCGCACGAACAGATCCTGCTGGCCGATCAGTACCGCGGTCTTGCCCGCGAACTCGGGCCGCACCGCAACCGGAGCGATCGCGCGCAGCGGCAGTTCGAACACCGCGCAGGTGCCGTTGCCGGGGACGCTGCGCAAGGTGACGTCGCCTTCCATCATCCGCGCCAGCCGGCGGCTGATGCTCAGGCCCAGGCCGGTGCCGCCGTAGCGGCGGGCGGTGAAGTCCTCGGCCTGGGTGAAGGGCTGGAACAGCCGCGCCAGATTGCCCGCGTCGATGCCGATGCCGGTGTCGGTGATGCTGAACCTGACGTGCTGCGAGCCGGTACCGAGTGCGGCGAGCTCGGCGCGCACGGTGACCGTGCCCCGCTCGGTGAACTTGATCGCGTTGCTCAGCAGATTGGTGACGATCTGGCGGATGCGGACCGCGTCGCCCTCGTAGGTGCCCGACAGACGCCAGTCGACGATGCAGTGCAGGCCAAGGCCTTTGCCATGCGCGCGCGCACGAAACAGGCCGACGACGCTGTCGAGCAGTTCACGCAGGTCGAACTGCTCGCGCTCGATGCGCAGATGGCCCGACTCGATGCGCGAGAAGTCGAGGATGTCGTCGAGGATCTGCAGCAGCGAACGCGCCGAGTCCTGCACCATGCCGGTCATCGTGGCCTGGTCGCGATCCAGTGGCGTGCGCTCGATCAGCTCGACCAGGCCAAGCACGTCGGCCATCGGCGTGCGGATCTCGTGGCTCATCGCCGCCAGGAATGCGCTCTTGGCCGCAGTGGCCGCCTCGGCCTGCGCCTTGGCGGCGATCAGGTCGGCCGCCTGTTCGTGCAGCAGCGTGGTTTCGATCCAGTAGCCGCTCCATTCCACGCTGCCGTCGGCCAGGCGAAGCGGTTGCCCGCCTTCGGCCCGCATCCAGCGCCACTGGCCAATGACCTGCACCCGGAAGTCGAACGCCTGCATCGGCCGCAACGACGCCGCCGCTTCACCCACATTGGCCGCGACGATGCCCTGGTCCTCGGGATGGACGCGGGCAAACAGTGCCGACTCATCCTCGATCAGCTGTTCGGCCGACATGCCCAGCAGGCTGGCCGAATCGCCGGAGACGAAGGTGAAGCGCCGGCTCCCATCCGGGCCGACGCACAGCCGGAACACGACACCCGGTATCGCCTGCGCAAATTCCGACAGCCGCTGTTCCGAGCTGCGCGCCCTGGCTTCGGCCGCGCGTGCGTCGCTGATGTCGACGAACGTGCCCAGCAGGATGGTTCGGTCGCTGCTCGGATCGCTGAAGGGCAACAGCCAGACGATCATGCTCTGGACCGACCCGTCCGGGCCCACTTGCTGCAGCTCACGCCGCGCGCCGCGGCCGGACGCGATCACGGCCAGGTCGTCCGCCTGGATCTGGTCGGCATCGATCCCGGGAAAGTGCCCGGTCTGCGGCAACGTCTTGCCGACCAGGTCCTCGCGCTGACAGTTCATGTACTCCTCATAGGCGCGATTGACGCCGAGGTAGCGGCCTTCGGCGTCCTTGACGAATACCGGATAGGGAATGATCTCCAGCAGTGCCTGCCGGAACCCCAACTGTGCCGCCAGCGCCTGCTCGGCGGCGCGCTGCGCACGCGATGCCCGTTGCAGCCGCGCGTACGCCGCCAGCAGGATGCCCAGCACCAGCAGCCCCGCCAGCGCAGCGCCAATCACCCACTTCCACGGCACACCGTAGTTGTACTGACTCGAGATCCAGCGGCCGCGGATGCCGGCCTTGGTGCCCTCGTCGAGCTGCGAAAGTTTGCGGTCGATCAGCTGCAGCAGCGCGCTGAACTCCGGTCGCGCGCCGATCGCCAGCTCCTGGTCCATCCCGGCCGGACCGACCACGCGCAGTTGTGCGGCGTAGCGGCTGCGGATCAGGGGGTCGATGGCCGGCAGCGTGCCGATGAATGCATCGGCCTCGCCCTTGGCCAGCCTGGACAGCCCGGCCTCGTTGCTGGCCGTGGGCAGCAGTTGCGTCCCCGGAAGATGGGCACGGACCAGCGCGAGCAGGGCGGTTTCCTTGCGAAACGCCACCCGCTTTCCGACCAGGTCGCGCAGGCGGGTGATCGGCGGCGCGTCGTTGCGCGTCACGATCACCTGCGGGAAGTACTCGTAAGGCTGCCCGAACGACATTTCCAGCGGATCGAAATCGCGCGCGGTGCCGGCTGCGATCAGGTCGACCTCGTGCGAACGGACCATGCGCTGCAAGCTGTCCCAGTCCGCCGCCGGCACCATTTCCAGGCGCAGGCCGAGCTCGCGCTGGATGATGCGTAGGTAGTCGGCCGACAGCCCGGCGAACTCGCCTTCGCCGTCGACGAAGGAATAGGGGCGGCGGTCCACCTCGTAACCGACGCGCAAGGTGGGCAGCCCTTGCAACCACGCGCGCTCGTCGGCGCTGGGCTCGCGTGCGCTTCGCGTGCGCGCCGCCGCGTCCTCGGCCATGCCCCAGCGCAGGCGCAACTGCGTCAGTTCCTGCTCGGTGACGGTGGATTCGGCCTTGCGCAGAATCCGCAACAGCGCCGTATTGCCGCGGCGAACCACCGGGGCGATGTCGTAGGTAGGCAACGGCAGCGATGACAGCAGCACCAGGTCGTCGCTTGGCCGCCGGTCCAGCAGCGCCCGGGTCCGCGCGGTGCTCGTGCCGACGTAGGCGTCGGCCTGGCCGCGCGCGAGCATGTCCAACGCTTCGCGGCCGTCATTCGAGTACAACAAGGTAGCTTGCGGGTAGCGTTGGGCGACATCGTGCGCGGCAGTACGGAAACGGCGCTCGATGACGATGCGGGCGCGCGCCAGGTCGGCGTCGCCGCGGATGCTCACATCGCCCTTGCGAGCGACCAGCACCGGGACGATGGTCGCGTAGGGCTTGAGGAAATCGAAGTGGTCGCGCCGTTGCGGGGTGAGGCCCTGTGCGGGCAACAGGTCGTACGCGTTGCCCGCGGAGCCATCGAACGCGACCGCGCCCCAGTCGGTGTAAGGGTGGAACTCCAGCCGCAAGCCGGCACGCGCCGCCAACAGGCTCACGTAGTCGATGCCGAGCCCTTGCGGTTGTCCTCCGACCCAGGCTTCGGCCGGCATGTGGTCGCCGGCGAAAACACCCACCTGCACCACCGGGTGCGCGCGCCGCCAGGCGTCTTCCTCCGGATCGAGCGGAGGAAGGGAGCGTGACTGGCACAGCGCGCCCTGCAGTGCCGAGCACAGCAGCAGCGTGAGCAGCAGCAAGGCCGTAAGCCGGTGCCGATGTGGGCGGGATCGAGCGCAACGCAGGCGATGCATGGGAATCCATCTGGCCAGGTACGGGCGACTTTCGAGCCTACGGCACCTCGATCTGACGGCACATGGGAAACGTCCTAACTTCAGGTGCCGGGAGCATTTGCGAACTGCGTCGAAGAGCTTTGCGGAAACAGCTGGGATCGGCCCTGAACCCTTCCAGCCAGGCGACGGTCACGACCGCGGGCCTGGTTCAGGAAAGCAGCCCATGGCTGGAGGCGTAGGCGAAGATCTCCACGTCCGACTTGATGCCGAGCTTTTCCATGGCCGACAGTTTCTGGTTGCTGATGGTCTTGGAGCTGCGGTTGAGCTGCAGCGAAATGTCCTTGACGCTCATTCCCGAGGCGAACAGCCGCAGGACCTCGGTCTCCTTCGGCGACAGCGCGGCCTCGGCAGACGTTCCGAGCGTGGCCTCCGCGCTCTCGAGCAGGCTCATCGCGGCCTTGGCGATGTAGGTGCGCCCGTTGAGCACCGTCAACACGGCTTGCGGCAGTTCGGACAGGGCGTCGGACTTGTTGATCAAACCGCGCACGCCGGTGTCGCGAATGCTGCGAAGCACCGCGGGATTGGAGATGCGTGTGAGCACGATGATGGCAAGGTCGGGCCACTTGCGCCTGATCGCGCCGAGCATCGACAGGCCGTCCGGCGCGGTGTTGCCGGGCATGCTGAAGTCGGTGATCAGCAGGTCGCACGGCGTGCTTGCCAGCGTGCTCATCAACTCGTCCGTCGAGGATGCGACGTGGACGACGCTCGTGGTGCTGTCGTGTTCGAGCAACTGGCGGACGCCGGCGGCAACGATGGGGTGGTCATCGGCCAGGATGACTCGCACTGGCATGACGGCTTGCTCCTTGCGGGCTGCGGATTTGCGGCGGGAGTGCGGGGGCATTTTAGTCGAAACGGTTGTGACGGCACTGGGGGGCTGTGCGAGGTCGCCGTTGCCGCCCCGCAAAGAGGCCGGCTGCCTGGCAACGAGGCGCGCCAGCCACCCGGCTCTTCATCCCGGCGTAACGACAGCGCGGTCGGAGCCGTTCATCCAGGTTCATCTGTGCAGGAGAACGCAGTAGCTGTTCCTGAGGGAATTTTAGGATTTGTCCCATAGCTGGCGGCATGGCTGCCTCCTAAGCTGAACGTTGGGGCGAACCAACAGTCGGTTGGTTGCGCGATCGAACTTTCAACGCTCCCCTGCCGTCGGTGCCGCGGTGACGTCTACGCGATACAGACGCCGATCCAGGGGCAGAAACCCTCGGACTATTCGCGTTCGCCCCAGGTGCGCGTAGTTGGCTGTCGCGACTTCCATCCGGCTGAGGAAAGGCTTCTTGACGATCTGCTCGATCTTCAGCCCGGGTGTCTCAACTGGCGCCCCTTCCTGTTTCCGGGGCCCGGAGTGCCAACGATCTTGATTGTTTCATATTGCAAGGAATGCCATGAAGAATGATCCAAGGATTCACCCGCTTTCGCTTTCGCTTTCGTTGGCGCTCGCCATGGCGGCACCGCTGGCAGTGAACGCTCAGCAGCTGGTCGTTACCGACCGCACTACCAGAACCGCTATCGGCACATATGACACCGGGACGGCGAATGGTGGAATTTTCGTTCCCAACGCAGGCAATGCCTTGGCTGCCTTTAATGTGGGCAGCAAGATCGTTGGAGATGGGATTACAGCAATCACCGGGGGGAAAGATGCCGATGCTGTGGTCGCCGGCGCCGGAGGAAAAATAGAGCTGCGAAACTTCGCAATCAGCACGACGGGTGGGAGCAGCAGCGCAGTGACGGTGCTGGATGGGGGTGGTGTTGAGCTCAGTGGAGGCACTATTGATGTGGCAACGTCATCGACCAGCTTCCTGGTTGGAAATTTTGGCCTCACCGCCCAGGATTCGAGCAGTGAGATCCGTGCGCATGGAACGAGAATCACAACGCAAGGAGAATCCACAGGAGGGGCCATCGCGACGGAAGGCGGCGTGGTAGTGCTGGACGGCGGAGCGCGAGTCGAATCCGCGGGTACCGGCGTCTGGGCTGAGCGAGGTGGCCGCATTGAGCTGAAGTCGGGAACTCAGGTTGCGGCAGCCAAGAACGCCCTGAACTCGGGAAATGCGGGAAGTCGCATTCTGGCTGAGGGCGCAACCATTCGCGGTACCGTGCGGGCGGCCCGAGGGGGCGAAATCGAGCTGAAAGCGGGGACGGCAGTCAGCGCCGATGTCTTCGGCCTCAGTACCGATGACGGAAAGATCGTGGTCGCTGATAGTTCCATCGTCAGCAAGGTCATTGGAGCTTCGGTCTCCGCAGGAAGCATCGAACTCCTGCGATCGCAACTGGACAGTCAAAAGGGAGTCGTTGTAACGCAAGGTGGTCGATTCGCGGCAACCGACTCGCAGGTCAAGACACTCCAGGCCAGCAATGCCGGCATCACCGTTTCCAGCGGCGCGCGAGCCGACCTGACCAACACCAGCGTTGATGCCCTGGGCAGCGCTCTGGTACTGGGGGCGGCATCTGTAGTCGTGTCGGGTGGCAGTCTCCGTTCCCAGGACGCGTCTGCCGTCAGCGTCGTTCGTGGGGCCAACACGGATGCCCGGCTTGATCTGAAAGATGGGGTCCAACTGTCCGGAAAGGATGGGAAGATCATCGATGTTGGCGCTGGTCGACTCGCGGTGTTTGCCGACCATGTTGCGCTCAATGGCCAGTTGAGTGCAGGTGATGGCTTGCTCAGTCTGAGTCTGGAGAATGCCTCGTCGCTCACTGGTCTTATCACCGGCGGTGATGCATTGAGCCTGGACAGTACCAGCGCCTGGACATTGACCGGAAACTCCAGTGTGCGTGCGTTGACCTCGGCGGGAGCCATCGCATTCTCCACCCCCGCGGCTGGTGACTATAAGACGCTGACCGTCATGGGTGATTACGTCGGCAACGGCGGCACGCTGGCGATCAACACCGCACTGGGCGACGACACGTCGAAGACCGACAGGCTGGTTGTGACGGGAAGCGCCTCAGGTAACACCAGGGTGACAGTCAACAACGTCGACGGCACTGGCGCGGCGACCGTCAATGGCATCCGCGTGGTGCAGGTAGACGGCACCTCCAATGGCATGTTCGAACTGAATGGGCGGGCCGTGGCAGGCGCCTACGAATACCTTCTGTACAAGGGTGGGGTTGCCGATCCGAGCGACGGCGACTGGTATCTGCGTACCCAGGCGGGTCCCGCGCCGGCGCCGACTCCCGAACCAACGCCTGCGCCGACTCCGGATCCGCAACCAACCCCCCAGCCAACGCCTGCACCGTCCCCGGCTCCTGTCCTGGTTCCGCTCTACCGCCCGGAAGCCGGCGCCTACCTCGCCAACCAGGCCGCTGCGGTCGGCATGTTCCAGCACTCCATGCACGATCGCATGGGCGAGCCAGATCGTGCAGGGGATGGCAAAGGCGCCGCCGGTTGGGTGCGGGTAGCCCGTAACCAGAGGGACGGCAGTGCCGGCTTCGACCAACTCGATGTCGGCACCGACATCTCGACGGTTCAGATGGGCGCCGAACTGACGCGCGGCGGCGACAGCCGCTGGCACGTGGGCGTGATGGGCGGCAGCGGCCAGGCGCATTCGCAGGTCGGTTCGGATGTCACCGACTATCGCGCCAAGGGCAAGGTCAAGGGATACAACCTGGGCGTATATGGCACCTGGTTCGCCAATGCCGATGATCCGGCGGGGCTGTATGTCGATGGCTGGCTGCAGTACGGCAGTTACGATGACAGCGTGCAGGGCGACTACCTGAGCGGGGAACGCTATGACGCGCGGACGTCGGCGGCTTCGGTGGAGGTAGGCCGTGCCTTCGCGCTCACCCGGAGCGACAAGGTCAATCTCTACCTGGAACCACAGCTGCAGGCGATCTTCACCGACTACTCGGCGCAAGATCATCGTGAGTACAACGGTACGGTGGTCGATGATTCCAGGGCCGGCGGCCTGACCAGCCGTGTCGGCGTTCGCCTCCATGGCAATGCTGGCCATGACGCGATCAACCTGGTGCAACCGTTTGCCACCGTCAACTGGTGGCACGACAACGACCGCAACGCGATAGCGTTTGACAGCCAGAACGTGGAACTGAAGCTGCCACGTGACCGTTACGAGCTGCAACTGGGTGCGCAGGCACACCTCGGTGGCGGTTGGACCGGCTGGGGCCAGTTGGGCCTGCAGACCGGTGGCAACGACTACCGCGACGTCGGTGGTCAGTTGGGCGCGAACTACCGCTGGTAACCGCTACGCGTCCGCCGGTGCTTTCTCCCTTCCGAAGGTATCGGCGGGCGCGTCCGGAGTTGTCAGCGCATGTTGGGCGCATCTGAAAGCGGAGGGGATCGACTCGCGCCCCCTGAACCCCGCATGCCACTAACCCTACTTCAAAAGAAACGACTCATGAATACTCGCAATCGCGATCGCATGCATGCTCCTTGTTTCGAGCACTGCTGTCGCATCTCAGAAGCTGCCCCCTGAGACCTACCGGGGAAAGGACGCGCAAGAAGCCGCCAAAGTCCTCCTCGATGTGGCAAAAGTGCAAGCGGAAGATGGTAGCTGGGAGCTGATATCTGTCGGCCGGATCTACTACCTCGGAGGCTACAAGGCGGAAGGCAAGGCGATCTTCGATGACGTGCTTGCCCGCCGCCCTGAAGCAAGTGATTTGCTGCGCATTTCCCAGGTGTATCGCGAAGCCGGCGATTGGTCGCAGGCCAAAGTGCTCTTCGAGCGCTATGTGAGCGAGAACCCGAAAGACGCGTACGAGTTGGCCAAGATCGGCTCGTACTACATGAGCCACGGAGACCGTGTCGAAGCTGAAGCCCTGTTCGATCGATCGTTCAAGCTTGAATCCGATCTGTGGTCGATCCTTGCTGCCGCCGGTGGTTACCTCGGTGTCGAACCGCAGGACTGAGGCGCCGTGCCGTCGTTAGAGCAAGAGGCTCATGTGGAGGAAAAGGTGCTGGTCCAATCGCCGCGTCGCGACGAGCCGGATTTCAGGATTTTCCCATGGAGGTCCTTCCCCTTCTCGCCTAGCATGGATTGCGTACGGGTCCGCATCGATCAAGTTGTTCCTGCCAATGGGGTCATAACTCTGGCTGGAGGGTAGGGTGCTCGCGCCTGTTTGGCGTTGTGGCTTGGTTTGAACGGAGCAGGGGGCACACGGAAGTGAGGAGTCGAAGGACGCATGGCCACGCGAGTGGCCGCAAGCATTGGATCGGCGTGGCATTGGCATTTGCGCCGTTGTCGTTGGCGATGGCGCAGGTCAGTCCAGATGCGCAGGAGTTGCGGCGCCAGGAGGATCGCGAGCGCGCCCTGCGTGAGCAACAGGAGCAGACGCCCGACGTACGTCTGCAGTCGCCAACGGCGGCTCCACCGGAAGCGCTTCCCAGTGACGAATCCCCGTGCTTCCGCATCGACCGCATCGTGCTCGACGGCGATGACGCCAAGCGCTTCCAGTGGTCGCTAAAGGCCGCTAATCCAAAATCTGATCCCGCCACTGGCCGCTGCCTCGGCACGAAGGGGGTGGGCGTGGTGATGAAGCGTGTGCAGAACGCGATCGTCGCCGAGGGATATGTGACCACCCGCGTGTTGGCCGCGCCGCAAGACCTGAATGCAGGCACCCTGGCGCTGACCGTGGTCCCGGGTCGAATCCGCGCAATCCGCTTTGCCGACGGCACCGACTCGCGCGTGACGCACCGCAATGCCGTGCCGGCCCGACCGGGCGACCTGCTCCAGCTCAGGGACATCGAACAGGCACTTGAGAATCTCCAGCGCCTGCCGACTGTCGCGGCCGACATCAAGATCGTGCCGGCCGAAGCCGAAAGATTGTCCTGCAGAAGTGCGAGGCCCGGATGGCGCGTCGTTGAGGGGCGTAAACGTGCGCGAATCGATGGATAGAAACTGGGGGGAAGGCAACTTCAGCGTGCCAGTGCTCGTGCCGCCGTCTCAGAGGGCAAAAGCCGAGCTTGAGAAACGGAGTGGGAAATGAGTCGTGCGATGAAGCACTACACCATTTTGGCGAGCGCTGTCTTGATGCTGTCGGCCTGTGCCACGCAGCATTACACGTCCTCCAGTCCGATGGTCCAGGTTGGGCCTTCCAAGATGTGGCACAAACCTGGTGTTTCAGGGAAAGAGGCGTGGGAGACATGGCAGAAATGCATAGCGCTCCCGGGGGACAAGAAGGTGACAGATGCCTGCATGAAAGAGAGAGGGTTCAAGTATGGCAGAACGGACGACATCTATATCCCGCCGCGCCCCCCGGAAAAGGATTGGGTCTGTACGGGGCTGGGGCTCGCCTGTGCAGGGCTCTCCTATGAGGAAACGATACGACTGCAACGTCAATGCTACGAGAGGGCCCACGAGCAAACTCCCGGATATGAGGAGGCTAGAAGGAATCGACGGCTGAGTGAGTACGGGCAGCAGATCGTAAACGACTGCATGGCAGCAAACGGCTTCACGTACGAAATCGTTGGGGGTTCGCAATGAAGAAGCGCCTAGTGTTGAGTGCGCTCGTCTTGCTGGCCTGCTGCAATGCGACCGCCGGCAACAACCTGACGTCCACGGAGCGGGCAAATCAAGCGCTAAGCGCCAGTCCAGTACACGATGCGATATACATCGACATCCCTGCGGCTGGAAATCCTGTGGCCAACTGGATGCTGGGTTCCGTGGTGGGAAGCGCGACATGGATGGACCAGCTGAAAGCAGCAATGGCTCTAGGAGCGGAAACGCCGACGAACCTCGTCGTGGGAGGTGAGAACGAAGGTGTAACCCGCAAGGCGGTCCAGGCGGCAATGAAGTCCTTCCGTGGAAGGCGGTTGCCATACCTGGCCCTAACGGTGGTAGGAACGCCCGCGAAGGCGGAGAGCCTGCGCGAGCAAGCTGAGTCGCTTGGTATCAACTACGTCATACAGCAGCCTGGCTTGCGGTAGGTCCGCTCGCGACTGCTGTCGGCTTTCAAGTATCTCCGCGAGGTCTTCATGCGATACAAATCCTTGTTGGCGTTCTTGGTCCTGATCTACCTTTGCAATGCTTGGGCAGCGGATAGTTCGACCGCAACAGGCCGCGAGAGCCGGATTCGTGTCTTTGGACAAAACGGTGCCTTCGCCGACCTGCACCCGGGTAGCGCATGCCTAAAACGCGAAGGCCGCGAGCGCGTTTCCGGCAGCATGGGCAGCGCGTTTGGGTCGCTCTTTGGTGTTGTGTCGAATGTCTCCCTTGGAATGCCAGAAACGGAAACGACTCGAAACATGCGCCAGATGGATGGCATTGCGTCGAAGGCGTACTTCCGTGAGTACGCTATTCCTGCCGGCGTCCCGACGAGCTTGCGTCTGGGTTTCCGGGATGTCTCGTCTTTCTACACGATCGGAGACGTCAACTATTCCAACGTGAATCGTTCGTGTAGTGGCGCGATATCCTTCACGCCGCAGGCCGGAAAGGATTACGAAGTGGGATTCGCATGGAAAGGCAGGGTCTGCCACCTCTCAGTTAATCAGGTCGTTGCTGATGGCACTGAAATTCGGTTGGTTCCGGCGCCCGTCGAAGAAGCACCTAGCTGTTAACAGTTCGAGAGGCATTCACTATGAATTTTCAGTCGGGAAACCACTAATGGCTACACGTGCAATCGCGGTCGCCTGCATGCTCTTTGTTTCGAGCACTGCTGTCGCATCTCAGAAGATCCCTCCGGATGCCTACCGGGGAAAAGACGCTCAAGAAGCCGCCAAGGCCCTCCTTGAGGTGGCAAAAGTGCAGGCCGATGGCGGTAGCTGGGAGCTGATATCTGTCGGCCGGATCTACTACCTCGGCGGCTTCAAGTCGGAAGGCAAGGCGATCTTCGACGACGTGCTTGCCCACCGGCCCGAAGCAAGCGATCTGTTGCGCGTTGCCCAGGTGTATCGCGAAGCCGGCGACTGGGCGCAGGCCAAAGTGCTCTTCGATCGCTATGTGAGCGAGAACCCGAAAGACGCCTACGGGCTGGCCAAGATCGGCTCCTACTACTTGGGCCACGGGGACCGTGCCGAAGCCGAAGCCCTGTTCGATCGATCGTTCAAGCTCGAATCCGATCTGTGGTCGTCCATTGCCGCCGCCGGTGGTTACCTCGGCGTCGCACCGCAGGATTAGGGCAACGCCGAACAAGTCGAATGTCGTCGCGAGCGCAGCGAGGGGCCCGCTGTGCCACCGCGGAAAACAGATCCCTCGCTGCGCTCGGGATGACAGACCAAAACTTGATCGGCGTTGCCCTTAACGCTTCTGGGCCGCGCTGCCTCGCGCCGCGCGGGCAAATTAGGCCAAATCCTATTCAGCGCAAGCCAGCCGGCCCGTAGTCTGCCGCCTCCCTGCAGCCGCGCGGTCACCATCATGCACACGAGCCATTGGTCTGGCACCGAAGTCGGTCCATCGGATCGCGTCGGTCGATGACGCGCTCAACCGCCGGTCGCGGACTCGTCTCCAGCCAGCAACCGGTCATGCGGATCCTGTTGATCGACCATGACGCGTTTCATGCCGCGGAGCTCTGCCACTTCCTCGAGCAATGCGGTCACGAGGTGGATTACGCCGGCAGCGATCGTCAGGGCCTGGGGCTTGCTGCGGACTGCCGCTTCGATGCAATCGTGCTGGCCCGGTCGCCGGGGCGCGATGGCCTGGATGTGTGTCGCAGCTTGCGCAAGGTTCTGCGGCTGGCTACGCCGCTGCTGGTATTGGCACAGTGCGCGAGGCTGGAGCCTTGCCTGGCGGCACTGGCAAGCGGCGCCGACGACTATCTGTACGCACCGATCGCGTTCCCGGAGGTCAACGCACGGCTCGTCGGGATGCATCGCCGTTATCGACGACGCCAGGCGGGCCCGGTGCTTCGCGCCGGCGACCTGGAGTACGACCTGAAGAGCGAGGAAGTGCGTCGGCAGGGCAGGACGCTGCGCCTGCGGCCGTCGTCCAGGCGGCTGTTGCGGGCGTTGATGGAAGTCACGCCAGAGCCGGCCGGCTATCGCGAGCTGGTCCGTGACCTGTGGGGGCGGGAGCTCGACCACGGCCAGGAAGCCTTGTTGCGGACCCACGTGTGCCAGCTGCGCAGTGCGATCGACCGTCCCTTCAAGGTGCCGATGATCCGGACCTTCCACGGTCTGGGCTATGGCGTGGTGGCGACCGCGGAGGCGTAGCCGCCAGGCGCAATCCAGCGATGCAGCCCGACCGGCGGCGCCATGCGGGTCGCGCCCGCCGGTGCCTTATCCTGTCTGTCTCGCCCGGTCCCGCTGCCGCCACATCATGCGTTTCGTCATCCCCGCCGACCATCCCAGCCTGCCCGGGCACTTCCCGGGGCGACCGCTGGTGCCCGGCGTGGTGCTGCTGGACCGCGTGGTCGAGGCGCTCGAGGCGGTGCACGGGCCGCTGCCGCCGCTGCGGCTGCCGCAGGTCAAGTTCGTGCAGCCGCTGCTGCCGGGCGAGGAGGCGCGCATCGAACTGGAGGGCGCCGCGCCGCGCTGGCGCTTCCGCGTGATGCGCGGTGACACGTTGCTGGCCAGCGGCGACGTGGCCACCGCCGAAGCCGGCACTCCCGAAGCGCGCACTCCCGAATCGAGCAGACCTTGAACGCGCACTGGAAGCAGCGTCCGGAAGGTGGCGGCAGGTTCGCGCTCTGGGTGATCCGCAGCATTGCCCGCCATGGCGGTCGTGCCGTGGCGCGGCTGTGCCTGTACCCGATCACCGCATACTTCCTGCTGGTGCGCAAACCGGAACGCCGCGCCTCGCGCGAGTACCTGGCGCGCGTGCTTGCACGGCCACCGTCGTGGTTGGATGTCGCACGGCACATCCACACGTTCGCGGCCACGATCCTCGATCGTGTGTTCCTGCTCAGTGGCCAGCTCTCGCGTTTCGACATCCGTGTCGATGGCCTGGAGGCGCTGGCACGCCGCGTCGATCGCGGCGAAGGCGTGCTCGTGTTCGGCTCGCACCTGGGCAGCTTCGACGCATTGCGCGTGCTGGTGACGATGCGGCCATCGTTGCGTGTGCGGATCGTCCTCGACATTTCGCACAACCCCGCGCTGACGCAGCTGCTCGACGCGCTCAACCCGCGCCTGGCCGGCGATGTCATCGACGCCGGACAGGATGGCGTCGCCATCGTGCTGGCGATCCAGCAGGCGCTGGCCGATGGCGAACTGGTGGCGCTGCTGGTCGACCGCGCGGCACCGGGCGAGGCCGTGACCCGCGTGCCGTTCCACGGCGACGAGGCAGCCTTCCCGAACGCGCCCTGGTTGATAGCGGCAACGCTGCAGGTCCCGGTCGTGCTCGCCTTCGGCCTGTACCGGGGCGGCAACCGCTACGACCTGCGTTTCGAGGAGTTCAGCGGCGGGCCGGATACGCTGCTCCAGCATGTGTCGCGCCGCGACCGGCGCGAGGCGGTGGCGACGGTGGTGCGGCGATACGCGGCGCGACTGCAGGAGCAGGTGCTCGGCGCCCCTTACAACTGGTTCAACTTCTACGATTTCTGGGATGGCGATGACGCGGCGGACAACAGGCAAGCGCAACAACGTGAGCGAGTGGGCGCGGCGACTGGCACCGGTGTGGATGCTGGCAAGCGCGACACTGTGCGCGGCCCCGGCTGAAGGCGGCGCGGCGGTCGACCCGGGCTGGATCCTGAAGGCCATCGCGCGGTCGGTACCGGCGAGCACGCCGTTCGTGGAGGTGCGCGGATCGAAGCTGCTGAAGGCGCCGCTGCGCCTGTCGGGCCAGTACCTGCGGCCCGACTCCGACACCCTGGTCCGCGAAGTCCGCACGCCCTATGCCGAGACCACGACGCTGCGCGCAGGCGAGGCGACGATCGCGCGTGCCGGCCAGGCGCCGCGCAAGTTCGCGCTGTCGCGCGTGCCGGAACTGGCTGGGTTCCAAAGCAACTTCGCTGCATTGCTGGACGGTGATCGCGCCAACCTGGAGCAGCACTACACGCTTGCAACTGAAGGTACGCGCCAGCGCTGGACCTTGACGATGACGCCCAGGGACGCCGCGCTGGCTGCGCGCGTGCAGGCCATCGCGCTGTACGGTCGCGGTTCCGAGCTGCGTTGCATCGAGACGCTCGCCGCCGGCAACGCCCCGCCGCAGCGCACGTTGCTGGCCGGTGCCGCAGTGGATGCGGCGAATGCTGCCGATGCCGCCGCCTTGGCCAGGATTTGCCACGGCGACGCGGCACCATGAGCGCTGCACGACGCCTCGCCCTCGCGCTGCTGTGGCTGGTGGCGCTGCTGATCCTGGCGACGCTGGTGGCGCCGCGCCTGCAGCTCAGCGGCGACCTGCGCAAGTTCATGCCGTCGCCGCAGACGCCTGCGCAGAAGCTGCTGATCGACGAGCTCGGTGAAGGCCCGGGCTCGCGCCTGCTGCTGATCGGCCTGGCCGGTTCGGATGCGCAGACGCTCGCCGCGCAGTCGCAATCGTTGCGCGATCGCCTTGCAACGCTGCCGTCATTCAAGTTGGTCGCCAACGGCGCGGCGTCGGGGCCGGAGGCGATTCCGTCGCACCTGCGCCCCTACCGCTACCTGCTGTCGTCGACGCTGGATGCGCAGGCGCTCGATGCCGATTACCTGCGCGCGCAACTCGATGCGCGCCTGCAGGACCTGGGCTCGCCGGCGGCGGCGATGATCGAGCCGCTGCTGTCGGCCGATCCGACGCTGGAGACGCTCAAGCTGGCCGACGCCTGGCAGCCGGCGAACGCGCCGCAGCGCCTGCACGGCGTCTGGTTCGACAAGGCCAGGCGCGAAGCGCTGCTCGCCGTCGAGACGCACGCCGCCGGGTTCGATCCCAAGGGCCAGCAGGCCGCGTTCGACTCGATCCAGGCCGCGTTCGCCGCGGTCCGTGGCGACACCGCCACGCGCATGTCGCTGACCGGCCCGGGTGCGTTCTCGGTGGAGATCGGCAACCGCACCGCGCGCGAAGCCAGCCTGATCGGCACGCTCGACAGCCTGGTCTTCGTGTTGTTGCTGTGGGTGGCGTACCGCAGCTGGAAGGCGCCCCTGCTGGGCGGCCTGCCGCTGGCCAGTGCCGGCCTGGCCGGACTGGGCGCGGTCGCGCTCGCCTTCGACGGCGTGCACGGCATCACGGTCGCCTTCGGCTTCACCCTGATCGGCGTGGTCCAGGACTATCCGATCCATCTGTTCAGTCACCAGCGCGCCGGCGTCTCGCCGTGGGCGAGTGCGCGCGCGCTGTGGCCGACGCTGACCACCGGCGTGGTGTCGACCTGCATCGCCTACCTGACCTTCCTGGTCTCCGGTGTCGATGGCCTGCAGCAGCTGGCGGTGTTTACCGTGGTCGGTCTGGCGACGGCGGCACTGGCGACGCGGTTCCTGTTGCCGGCGCTGATCGATCCGGCACCGCGGGACGCCGCCGATTCGGTCTGGCTGGGGCGCTGCTGGGAACGCCTGGCGCGCTGGCCGCGGCTGCGCGGTGGTGCGGTGCTGATGATTGCGCTGGTCGCTGCCGCGGTGGCCGCGTTCGCACCCGGTTCGTTCTGGCAGAACGACCTCGGCCGCCTGACGCCGGTGCCGCCGGCCGCGCTGGCGCGCGATACGCAGTTGCGCGCCGAACTCGGCGCGCCCGACGTGCGCTACGTGCTCGTGGTGCAACAGACCGACGTCGAGTCGGCACTGCAGGCCTCCGAGCGCATGCTGCCGGAGCTGCAGCGCCTGCGCAGCGACGGCGCCATTACCGGTTACGACCTGGCCGCGCGTTACCTGCCCAGCGCCGCAACGCAGAAGATGCGCCAGTCACGCCTGCCCGACCGCGATGCGTTGCGCGCGGTGCTCGATCAGGCGATGAGCGGCGGGCCGTTCCAGTCCGACGCCTTCGATGAATTCGTCGCCGATGTCGAACGCGCGAAACAGGCACCGGCATTGATGCCCGGCGATCTGGCCGGCACGCCGCTGGCCGCCAGCGTCGAAGGACTGCTGCTGCAGCGCGGCGGCCACGTCACCGCGCTGGTGGCCTTGAGCGGGCTGCACGATCCGGCCGCCGTCGCCAACTCGGCAGCGCGCAACGGCGCACAGCTGCTCGACCTCAAGCAGGCGTCGGAATCGCTGGTGGCCCAGTACCGCCAGCGCGTGCTGTGGGCGCTGGCGCTGGCGGCGGTGCTGCTGACCGCAGCGGTGTGGGTGGCGTTGCGCTCGCCGCGGCGCGTGCTGCGGGTGCTGGCGCCGATGGCGCTGAGCACGCTGCTGATCCTGGCCGTGCTACGCGCGGCCGGGGTCGAGTTGAACCTGTTCCATCTGGTCTCGCTCATCCTCGCCGCAGGGCTTGGCCTGGATTACGCGTTGTTCTTCGATCACGCCGGCGACGACCGCAGCGAGCAGCTGCGCACGCTGCACGCGGTGATCGTCTGCAGCCTGACCACCTTGCTGGTGTTCGCGCTGCTGGCCGCGTCGAGCATCCCGGTGCTGCGGGCCATCGGCGCCACGGTCGCGCTCGGTGTGGTCTGCAACTTCGTGCTGGCGCTGCTGATCGTGCGCGCGCCGGCGACCGGAGTGGGCGATGGCGCGTGAGGACATCGCCGCGCTGATCCCCCACCAAGGCGCGATGTGCCTATGGGAAGAGGTGATCGAGTGGAACCAGGAGCGCATCCGCCTGGTTTCGCACGGGCATCGCGACCCGGCCCATCCGTTGCGCCGCAACGGCCGCCTGCACGCGGTGCACCTGTGCGAGTACGGCGCGCAGGCGATGGCCGTGCACGGCGGCCTGATCGCGCGCGCCGCCGGCGAACGGGTGAAGCCGGGGATGCTGGTGTCGCTGCGTGGCATCGAGCTGCATGTCGGGCGGATCGACGACCTGCCCGGCGTACTTGAGGTCGAGGCGCATTGCCTGATCGCCGACGCCTCCGGCAGCCAGTACGAGTTCGTGATCCACCACGCCGGCGTCGAACTGGCCCGCGGCCGGGCCGGAGTCATGCACCGGTAGGAGCGAGCTTGCTCGCGATCCCACGTATCCGCCACGGCAGCGCCCGCTCGCGAGCAAGCTCGCTCCTACGAAAAAGCCGCGGGTTCGCGCACAATCCGCGCAATGACCACGTCCAAGACCCAACCCCGTCGCGCCCTCGTCACCGGTGGCAGCGGCGACATCGGCAGTGCGATCTGCCAGCGCCTGGCGGCCGATGGCTTCGAGGTGATCGTCCACTCCAACCGCAACCTCGAACGCGCCCAGGCGGTCGTCGCCGCGATCGAAGCGACCGGCGGACTTGCCGGGGCGGTGTCGTTCGATGTCGCCGATGGCGAGACCACCGGCGCGGCGATGACGGGCCTGCTGGAGCAGGGCGCGATCCAGGTGGTGGTCAACAACGCCGGCATCCACGACGACGCGCCGATGGCCGGCATGAGCGAGCGGCAGTGGAAGCAGGTCATCGATGTCTCGCTGCACGGCTTCTTCCATGTCACCCAGCCGCTGCTGCTGCCGATGGCGCGCACGCGCTGGGGCCGGGTGGTCAGCGTGTCGTCGGTGGCGGCGGTGCTGGGCAACCGCGGCCAGACCAACTACGCCGCGGCCAAGGCCGCGCTGCACGGCGCGACCAAATCGCTGGCACGGGAGATGGGCAGTCGCGGCATCACCTGCAATGTCGTTGCCCCGGGGCTGATCGCCGGCCGGTTGGCGGATGCCGCATTCCCGTCCGCGGCCATCAAGCAGCTGGTGCCGGCCGGCCGCGCCGGCCAGCCCGACGAGGTCGCCGCGCTGGTGGGCTTCCTGTGCTCGGACGCGGCCGGCTACATCAACGGCCAGGTGATCGGCATTGACGGCGGCATGACCTGACTGAACATCAGAAACGTCGCATTGGCCGGGCCGGGTGGCCTGGCGTAGGATCGGCGCATCTTCCATCTCCGGAGATCGCCATGCGTCGCGTCCTCCTGTCCCTGATTCCCCTCCTGCTGATGCTGCTGGCCGGCTGTTCGTCGACCTCGCAGCTGGTCACCGGCACGCCGCGCGCGCCGATCGATCCGTCGCAGGTCCGCATCTACTTCACGCCGCCGCCGGGCGGTTATGAAGAGATCGCCCAGTTGGAAACCGCCAGCGGCGGTTTCACCTACGGCGAGCAGAACAAGTTGAACGACGTCATCAACAATCTGCGCATCGAGGCCGCCAAGCTCGGCGCCAATGGGGTGCTGTTCGTCGGCAGCGAGAACAGCTACGGCGGCAGCAGCATCGGCGTCGGCGCCGGTGGCGGCAGCTACGGCGGCTACCGCGGCGGCAACTTCAGCTCTGGCGGCATCGGCGTGAGCATTTCACCGACCAAGAAGTACGCGCACGGTGTGGCGATCTACGTCGTCAACCCGCCGCCGCCGGAACAGATGCCGGCATCCGCGCCGCCGCCGCAGGGCAAATAGCCCAACCATCATGTAGGAGCGAGCTTGCTCGCGAACGGGCGCTGCCGTGGCGGACACGCCTGATCGCGAGCAAGCTCGCTCCTACAACGTGCCGTCGTCGAGCACGGACAGCCCGCTTGCGCACGCGGCCAGGCGCTCGTCATCGTCGATCAGCGCCGGATTGGCGCGGATGCTGCGGAACACCGCCGGGATGCTGCCGCGCCGGAATACGCCGGCGACGATGTGCGAGGTGATGCGGCTGAAGTCGCGCAGGGGCTTGAAATGGCTGGCGCGGAACTGCTCGTCGCCATGCACGCTCTGGTAGCGCGACTCGATCGGAACCGACACGCAGCGCGTGCCCAGCTGCTGCGCGGCCGAGATCAGGATCTGCGCCTCGAACACGAAGTCTTCGCCTGGCACTTCGGCCAGCGCCGCGACCGCGGCCGGATACAGCCGCTGGCCGCTCTGGCTGTCGGCGATGCCATAGCCGGTGCCCCAGGCGATGCCCCAGTCGGCGAACTCGTTGGCCAGACGCCGGTGCAGCGGCTGCTGCGAACGCCGGTGCAGGCGCGCGCCAATGACGACATGACCGGGGTGACGGTTGGCCGAGGCGAGCAGGCGCGGGATGTCGCGCGCCAGGTGTTGGCCGTCGCCGTCCATCGTCACGATCGCGCGTGCGCCCATCGTCAGTGCGGCGGCGAAACCGTCGCGCAGGCTGGCGCCCTTGCCCTGCCGGACGGCGTGGCGCAGCACGGTAACCGGCAGATCGGCGATGCGTTCGGCGGTGCCGTCGTCGGAACCGTCGTCGATGACGATCACGCGCGGGCATTCGGCGAGCGCACCGCTGACGACCTCGCGGATGCGCAGCGCCTCGTTGAGCGCGGGTATGACCACGACCAGGTCGTCGCGGGTCAAGCGGGCCGGGCGCGTGGCGATGTGCAGATCGTCAGCCATGCGCATACTCCAGCCGCTTGCTCGTCAGGGACGCGCTCTCTTTCGACGCGCCCGCCTGAGTGACCTCGACCAGCAGGTCGTGGTCGGGGCCGGCGACGAGTTGCACGCGGCCCTGTTCGCGCGCGAGCAGGTCGAAAAGCGGCAGCATCGGGGCCATCGCGTTGGCCGCTGCCAGCGTCGACAACGGTCCGCGGGTAGCGCGATCACCGCTGCGGGCCACCAGTCGCACGCTCAGTCGGGCACGTCCCGGTGCGGCTTGCCGCGACAGCACCAGCGCGCCACCGAGGAGGCCCTCGCTGGGTGCCATTCGCGCCAGCGGGCCGGCGGCCTGGCCGTCGTAGGCGACCAGCAGTACCGCCTCGTCGCCACAGGCCAGTTGCGCCAGCGCATCGAGCAGGCCCTGGGCGAAGCTCGCCTCGCGCGCGCTGATCGCACTGGCCGGCGCCATTGCACCGGTCCCGATGGTCCAGTAACCGGCGGCGGCGTTGTGCACCGAGTTGTGGAAGCGCGTCGGCGACAGCGCCCGCGGATCGGCGGCAAGGGTGGCGCACATGTAGTCGGTGATGCCGAGGTCGCCGTGGGTGGAGGCGAACACCGACGGTAGTGTGGCCGGATCACGGCCGGCGTCCTGACAGGCGGCCAGGGCGACTTCGAGCGCGACCGCCACCGTATCGGGGGCACGCCGCCGTTCGTTGGCGGGCAGCAGCTGTGGCGACGGACGCGACGGGGCGTCGCCCACGGTCGTGCCGTCGCTGGCATGCGCGTTGGCGTAGGCATGGGCGGCGCCCCAGGAGGGCAGACCGCGCGTCCAGAAGCCGATGCCTTCGATGTGGGCCAGCAGCGGCGTCATGCGCGACCGAACACCAGCGAGCAGTTGTTGCCGCCGAAGCCGAAGGAATTGTTCATTGCGAATGCGATATCGGCGCGTTGCGCGTGGAAGCGAATCTGCGGACCGCAGGCGGGATCGGGCGCGGCGCTGTTGAGGGTGCCGGGCAACTCGCCGTGCTCCAGCGCGATCAGCGCGATCACCGATTCGACGATGCCGGCGGCACCGAGTGTGTGCCCGGTCCAGCCCTTGGTCGAGCTGGCATGCAGGCTGTCCGGAAACATCCCGGCCACCGCAGCGGCTTCGATCGAATCGTTGGCAGGCGTGGCGGTGCCGTGCAGGTTGAGATAGCCGACTTCGCCGGCGTCGATGCCGGCGCGCGCGAGCGCGTCACGCATCGCCAGCTGCGCACCCAGGCCGTCCGGATGCGGCGAGGACATGTGGTGGGCATCGCTGGATTCGCCATACCCGCGCAGCTGCAGGCCGGCGTCGCCGGGCTGCGCGCGCTCGAGCACGGCAAATCCACCGGCTTCGCCCAGCGACAGGCCGCTGCGACCGGCGTCGAATGGCCGGCAGGGTTCGGCCGCAACAAGCTGCAGCGAATTGAAGCCGAACAGCACGCTGCCGCACAGCGTGTCGACGCCGCCGACCAGCGCCGCATCGGCAAGGCCGGCGGCAATCAGGCGCGCGGCCTGGGCGAACACCTTCGCGCTCGACGAGCAGGCGGTGGCCACGGTGATCGCCGGTCCGCGCAGGCCGGTGGCGTGCTGGACAAACTCGCCGAGCGAGTGCGGCGTGTGCACGTCGGCGCGCGCGAGTGCGGCCGGGAACGCGCCGTCGTCCAGGTTCGCGTAGGCATCCTCGGTCGCGCCGATGCTCGACGTCGACGTGCCCAGGACCACGGCGACGCGATCGGCGCCGTGGCGCGCGATCACTGCGGAGATGGCTTCGGGGATGCCGTCCTGGTTCAGTGCCAGCCAGGCGAGGCGGTTGTTGCGCGAGTCCCAGCGGCTGAACGGCCCGGGCAACGGCAGATCCTCCAGGCCGTCGACGCGACCGATCCAGCAGTCCAGTGGCGCCGTGCCGAAATCGTTCCGGCGCAGCCCGCTGCGCGAATCGCGCAACGCGCTCGCCAGCGCCTCGCGACCACGGCCCACGGCACTCGTCGCGGTGTAGGCGCGGATCGCCAACGGCGGCATCGGCACCACGGCGGGACGGGCGGAACTCGGTGCAGTCGGCACGCAGGACTCTCTTCTCAAGAGTGCGGATTATAGCCAGCGCCCAGAGACGGCGCCCTTGCGCCCCGTCGGCCGCGTAAACTGAACGGCCTTGGTTTCCGCCCGTTCATGCCCCCGTTCACAGTGACCAGCCGCACCGCACATCGACTGGCCCTGTTCGGCGACCGCGATGTCCTCCACGCGATGGCGGTGGCCGGCGTGGCCTGCATTTTCAGTGCGGGCCTGGTCTACCTCGGTTACTTCGTTCATGTCCTGCGCGTGGCAAGGCGGGCGCCTTGCCTGCCGCAGCAGGGACGTTGCGTGCTGCTGTTCGGCAAGCATTCACCGCAAGGGCGCATCGACCACGACTTCGAAGCGCGCCTGGACCGGGCCGTTTCCTTGTGGGCACACAGGCCGCCGGCGAGCGTGGTGCTGCTCGGCGGTGGCGCGCCCGGCGAGGCCACCGAGGCGGAACTGGCGCGGCGGGGGTTGTTTGCGCGTGGCGTGGCGCAGGACGCTCCGCTCCTGCTCGAGTCGCAGTCGCGCGACACCCTGCAGAACCTGCGCAATGCCAGGACGCTGCTGGGTGAGGGCATGCGCTCGCGCGTGACCCTGCTGAGCAGTCGCTATCACCTGGCCCGCTGCGCGCTGTTCGCCCGGCAACTCGGTTTCGACACCGAACTTTGCGCGGCCGAGCCGCGATTGCGCCTGGACGCGCGCACCTGGCTGCGCCTGGCCGGTGAAGCCGGATATGTGTGCATGACCGACGTGGGGGCGCGCTGGGCCCGCCTGATCGGGCACCAGCGGATGCTGGCCCGCGTGAGCTAAAAGCTGCCCTCATCCGCCCTCCGGGCACCTTCTCCCGCGAGCGGGAGAAGGGACTGCTTAAGCCCCTCATCCGCCCTCCGGGCACCTTCTCCCGCGAGAGGGAGAAGGGACTCTCAAGCCCCTCTCCCGCTTGCGGGAGAGGGGTTGGGGTGAGGGCGCTCCTACTTCTTCGCCTTCTGAGCAGGCACAAACTCCTCCCGCACCGCCTTCGCCAGCAGATCCGGCGGCAACAGCCCCTGGTCGAGCAGGAAGTTGTTGAACGCCAGGCGGTCGAACCTGTCGCCCAGCGCCACCTCGGTCTCCATGCGCAGCTCGAGGATGCGCGTGTAGCCGTAGAAGTAGCTGCCGGCCTGGCCCGGGGCGTTGAAGGTGTAGCGGTCCAGCTCCTGCTTGGTCATCGCTTCCGACAGGCCGACCTTCTCGCGCAGGATGCGGCCGGCGGCCTCGCGGTCGATCAGGCCCAGGTTGAGCATCGGGTCGAGCATCGCGCGTGCGGCGCGCATCAGGCGGAACTGCAGTGCGATCAGCTGGCCGTCGAGCGGCTCGTACGGAACCATCTCGGCTTCGGCGTACAGCGCCCAGCCTTCGACGTTGACCGAGTTGAAGGCGAACATCGTGCGTGCCAGCGAGATGCCGCGCTCGACCATCGCGGTGAACTGCAGCTCATGGCCCGGACGGCCCTCGTGCGCCGACAGCGTCCAGCGCACCGCATCGAAGTTGAAGTCGTCGTACGACAGCGCCTTGCCGTCCGGCGTGGGCACCGACACCGGCAGCACGAACTGGCCCTGCTGGCCGGTGTTGCCGATCAGCGGCGCCGGCAGGAAGTGCGGTGCCGGCTGTGCGGCCGATTCGGCCTCGCTGCCCAGTCGCATCACCATCGGCCGCTGCGGCACGTCGACGATGCGCTCGGCGCGGATAATCGGGTCGATCGCGTCGATGACGGTGCGGTAACGCGCCTCGAGCTGGTCGTTGGGCATGTTCTGCTGCTTCAGCGCAGCGATCACGCCGACGTAGTCGTGCACGTCGTTGACCTTCAGGCCCTTGTCCTTGGCCACCAGCGGTGCCAGCTGCTGCATCGCCGCGCGTGTTTCCATGAACTCGACCTGGGCGCGGCGGATCAGCAGCAACGGATCGATGTCGATGCCGTACTGCTTGAGCTGGTTGGCATACAGCTCGGCCGGCAGGCGCGTGTCGGTGCGCGCTTCCGGCAGCACGCTGGTGCGCGCCCACTGGCCGTAGGCCTTGAGCTGCGTGTCCATCGCCGCGAGCGCTTCTTCGGCGCCGGCGACCTTGTACTTGGCGAACAGGTCCTTGATGCCGGCGACGTAGGTGTCGACGTTGCCCAGTGCCTGTTCGACTTCGAGCCTGGTCGGACGCAGCAGCGCCTTGTCGCCGGTGCGCTCCTCGTAGCGGGCGCGTGCCAGTTCGGTGATCGGGGTGGTGCCAGGCGCCTGGCCGACATAGGCCTTGAGTCGGTCCAGCGCACGCGCACGACGTTCCGGTGGCGTCTGGTCGGACAGCAGGCCCTGGATGCCGCTGAAGACCATTTGCGGTGCATCGGTCCACGGCAGGGTCAGGCGTTCGTTGAGCGCGCTGGTTTCGATGTTCTCGTCGGCGGCCTGGATCATGATCGCCAGGTCCTGGCGCACGTTCGGGTCACGCTCGGTGGCGAGCTTGGCCTGCAGTTCGGCCTTGGCCTTGGCGGTGGCGTCGCGGAAGCGCCTGGCGTTGTCGGGCTTGAGGTCGGCGACGCGGTCGTCGTAACCCGGCACGCCGAAGAACGACATCTGTTCGGGTGCGAACTCGGCCTGCGCCTTCAGCAGGATCTGCGCGTACTCGTTGCTCTTGGTCACCCAGGCCGGCGAGGCCTTGGCGGCAGCGGCGGACTTTGTGGGAGATGTCGTGGCGGGCGTCTTGGCTGCCGGCGTGGCGGCCTGGAGCAGGGCGGGCGAGCCCGCGGCGAGGGTCAGGGCGATGGCGAGGGTCAGCGGCTTGATCATGGCTTCGCGGGCTAGCGGACAGTCCGGCGAGCATGGAGGCTGCGAGGGCTGGCGGCTATACCCCGAAGGTCACGGGGCTTCCTGGGGCTTTCGTCTGCGGAGCGGCGGCGTCCGCCGGGCCGGGGATTGCTCCGCCCCTTAGTCGGACATCCTGTCCGAGTGCGGGGCGTGGGCCATCCATGGCCCACTGCTGCGCAATCCCCGGCCCGGCGGACGACGCTTCGGTGTTTCGTTGCCTGGTCTTCGGTGGCCCTCACCCCAACCCCTCTCCCGTAAACGGGAGAGGGGCTTTTCACCGTCATCCCCGCGAAGGCGGGGACCCAGTGACGTTGCTTCCGCGAACACGTTTCAGGAACGTGGGGCTCCGCACACAAGTGGGTTGGAAACCACCTGATCCTCCAGCGGGCATCCGGGCCCGTGTGGTATCAGTTGAAGTAGCCGCCTGGGTCACGAATTCCCCAACGGCAAATACAACGCATGCGAATTCGCAGTAGCCGCCCGGAAGCCATAGGCGCGATAGAAACGGGCCGCCTTCTCGTGCAATGCATCCACCAGCAGCACGTGCACCCCAAGCTGCTCGCGCAGTCCCCGACAGCGCGCCACAGCATGCGCCAGCAGGTAATCACCATGACCTTTCCCCTGCGCACTGCTTGAGACGGCCAGCCGTCCCATGCGGATGGCCGGCACCGGGTAGCCGGGCAGGCGCTTTCGTTCCGCCTCGTGCAAGTCGGTCAGCAGGAGTTGGGCGGCGGACAAGCTGTAGTAGCCGAGGATTCGGGTCGGATCGGCGTCGTCCACCAGGACGTGTGTAGTGCTGATGCCGTTGCGGTGGTGCTGGGCGGCCTGCTGGCGCAGGTAGGCATCAAGAGTGGGCTCGCCACACGCGAACCCATCGCGATCGTGCCGCTTGGGCTTGAGTTGCTCGACAACCAGCACGAATCAGGTCTGCCCGACGCGGGCGAGGGCCTTCTTCAGCTTGGCATTGGGCTGGAAGGGGGCATCCAGTGCCTTGAGGAAACGCCGGGATTCTTCAGCCGACAGAGTGACCGTCAGTTCGGCAGCCATGACGCTTTCGGCTTCGCGCAGTACCGCATCACGTACGAAAGCGGACAGTGGCACACCTCGCAGGTCGGCGGCGCGGGTAATACGCGCTTTGTCCGTTGGGCTCAGGCGCAGGTCGAGACGGGCGGCAGCAGTGGTCATGGCGGCTCTCCTTGTACGGAAGAATACCGTACACATGCCGCAAGTCAAATGCCCGGCCTGCGCCAGCGCGTTCGATGCGAAGACATCGGCGCGCTGAACAAACCTTTTCCGCAGCGGAAGGGAGGGGGCGAGAACCCTCCCCCGCGGCGCGTGGGAGGGCATCGATCACTTCAGGCAGCGCCCGAAGAACTCCTCGGTCAGGCGCAGTCGATGCAGGTTGTCCGCACCCTTGAGCCCGTGCTTCGCGCCCGGGTAGGTCATCAGCTCGAACGGCTGGCCACGCTTCTGCAGCGCGCTCATCAGCGCGGTGGAGTTGGTGAACAGCACGTTGTCGTCGGCCATGCCGTGGATCAGCAGCAGCTTCGACTTGAGGCCATCGATGTGCTGCAGCACGCGCGCTTCGCGGTAACCGTCGACGTTGCCGGCCGGCAGGCCCATGTAGCGCTCGGTGTAGTGCGAGTCGTACAGGCCCCAGTCGGTGACCGGTGCGCCGGCGACGCCGCAGGCGTACTGGTCGGAGGCCTTGGCCAGCAGCATCAGCGTCATGTAGCCGCCGTTGGACCAGCCGTACACGCCGATGCGCTTGCCATCGACCCACGGCTGCTGCTTCAGCCATTCCACGCCCTGCAACTGGTCGGCCACTTCGACCGTGCCTTGCTTGCCGTACAGCGCACCACCGAACGCGGCGCCGCGACGCGGCGTACCGCGGTTGTCGATCGAGAACACGACATAGCCGTGCTGCGCCAGGTACTGGTTGAAGTCCGGTGCCCAGGTGCGCTTGACCGTCTGCGAGGCCGGGCCGCCGTAGACCACCACCACCACCGGGTACTGCTTGCCGGCCTGGAAACCGGCCGGCTTGAGCACGCTGTAGTGCAGCGGCGTGCTGCCGTCGGCGGCGGTGAGCGTGCCGAATTCGATCGGCTGCTGCGCGGCGGCGAACTTCGCGTACGGGTGCTGCGGGTCGCTGAGCTTGTTTTCCAGCAGCGCGGCGATGCGCGTGCCGTCGTTGCGGTACAGCTCCAGCTGCGGCGGCGTGGTCGGGTTGGACCAGTTGTCGACGAACACGCTGGCATTGGTGGCGAAGCTGGCGCTGTGCACGCCGTCGGCCTTCGACAGGCGCGCAATCGCACCGCCCGCGAGCGGCACGCGATAGACCTGCGCGTCGAGCGGCGAATCTTTGCCGGCGGCGAAGTAGACCTGGCCGGCGGCTTCGTCGACCGCGAGCACGCCGTCGACCGGCCAGTCACCGCTGGTCAGTGCGCGCGCGTTGCCGCCGTCGGCATCGAGCACGTACAGATGCTCGAAACCGCTGCGCTCGCTGTTCCACAGGATGCGGCCGTCCTTGAGAAAGCGCAGGTCGTTGTGCAGCGGCACCCAGGTCTTGCTGGTCTCGGTGACCAGCACGCGCTGCTTGCCGGTGGTCAGGTCGTTCTCGATCAGTTCCAGCGTGTGCTGGTCGCGCGACTGGCGCTGGAAGGTCAGGTGCTTCGGGTCGCGCCAATCGACGCGGGCCAGGTAGATGTCCTGCTCCTTGCCCAGGTCGACCCACTTCGGCGCGGCACCGGCCTTGGGCGCGACGACGCCGAGCTTGATCAGCACGTTGTGGTCGCCCGCGGCCGGATAACGCTGCTCGACCACTTCGGTGCGGTCCGGGTAGACCTCGTAGCGCTTCTGCACCGGCACCGGGGTTTCGTCGATGCGGGCGAATGCGATCGCCGTGTCGTCCGGTGCCCACCAGTAGCCGGTGTGGCGGTCCATTTCCTCGTCGGCGACGAATTCGGCGACGCCGCTGCCGATGGTCGCGCTGCCGTCGCGGGTGAGCTGGACCTGCTTGCCGCTGGCCAGGTCGATCACCCACAGGTTGCGGTCGCGCACGAAGCTGACGAAGCCACCCTTGGGCGACAGCTTCGGGTCGGTGGCGAAACCTTCGCCGCTGGTGAGCTTGCGCACCGCGGCCTTGCCCGACTTGTTCAAGTCGTACACGTACAGTTCGCCGCCGAGCGGGAACAGCAGCGCCTTGCTGTCCGGCGCCCACTGGTAGTCGACGATGCCGCTCAGCGCGGCGATGCGCTGGCGCTCGCGGCGCGCCTTCTCGGCATCGCTGAGCACCTCGTCGCCGGGCAGGATGTCGTCGGCATCGACCAGCTTCACGGTCTGGCCGCTGGCGATGTCGTAGGCCCACAGGTCGAGGCGGTTCTTGTTGTTCTCCTTGCCGCGCAGGAAGGTCACGCGGCTGCCATCGGGCGCGATCTTCGCCTTCATCAGGCTCGGACCCGACAGCGGCGCATCACCGGCCAGCGCTTCGAGCGTCAGCTTCTGCGGTGCGGCGGGGGCAGTCGGCACGTTTGTTTGAGCTGGTGCGAGGGCGGGTGCAGTGGCAATCGACATGGCAAGCAGGCAGGCGGCAGCGCCGCGGGCGGTGAAGTTCTTCATTTAGTCTCAGGTGTGCCAAAGAGGATCTTGTGCATTTCCGGGGTCATCTCGCGTTTGGCGCCGTAGCGTTCACCGACCGCGTACGCGCGCTGCACCGCCGGACGCGCGGCGATCGCCGCATGCCAGCGGCGCAGATTCGCGAACGGTTCCAGGTCGAGCGGCGCCTTGGTGTAGGGATTGATCCACGGGTGCGCGGCCATGTCGGCGATGCTGAAGTGGCCGGCAATGAACTCGCGGTCGGCCAGGCGCTTGTCGAGCACGCCGAGCAGGCGCAGGACTTCGCGCTTGTAGCGGTCCTTTGCGTACGCGATGTCCTCGGGCGCGTAGACGTGGAAGTGACCGTACTGGCCGGTCATCGGCCCCAGTCCGCCCATCTGCCAGTGCAGCCACTGGTTGACCTCGACGCGGCCGCGCAGGTCGTCGGCGAAGAACTGGCCGGTCTTGTTGGCCAGGTACAGCAGGATCGCGCCGGATTCGAACACGCTGATCGGCTCGCCGCCGTCGGCAGGTGCACGGTCGACGATCGCCGGCATCTTGTTGTTCGGCGAGATCTTCAGGTATTCGGGCTTGAACTGGTCGCCGGCGCCGATGTCGACCGGATGGATGGTGTATTCCAGCCCTGCCTCCTCGAGGAACAGGGTGATCTTGTGGCCGTTCGGGGTCGGCCAGTAATGCAGGTCGATCATCAGTGACGCCCTGGCAATGGGATCTCGGAGTGTAAAGCGGGCGACCGGGTCCGGGAGCGTGCCGAACGGCCAGAACGCGCAAGGTCCAGGCAAGGCGCGGTGGCGGTGCCTCCTGCCGGCCGGTACCCTAGCCGGCCCCCTGACCAGCCGCCCCGGCCCCGCCGCATGACGCAGACGTCCGAACGCCCCCTCAATCCCCTTCCGGCCCTGATCTTCAGCTCGCGATGGATGCAGCTGCCGCTTTACCTGGGCCTGATCGTCGCCCAGGGCGTGTACGTCGTGTTGTTCATCAAGGAGCTGTGGCACCTGATGTCGCACGCGACCACGTACAGCGAGCAGCTGATCATGCTGGCCGTGCTCGGCCTGATCGACGTGGTGATGATCTCCAACCTGCTGGTGATGGTGATCGTCGGGGGCTACGAGACCTTCGTCTCGCGACTGCGCCTGGAAGGCCACCCGGATCAGCCGGAGTGGCTGAGCCACGTCAACGCCAGCGTGCTCAAGGTCAAGCTGGCGATGGCGATCATCGGCATCTCCTCGATCCACCTGCTCAAGACCTTCATCGCCATCGGCGCGCTCGGCGCCGACCCGGCGACGGCTGCCGCCGCGGCCAGTGCGGCAGGCGATGGGGCGGTCAAGACCGTCTACACCGAGGCCGGCGTGATGTGGCAGACCATCATCCACTGCGTGTTCATCCTGTCGGCGATCGGCATCGCCTACACCGACAAGCTGATGGCGCAGGCCTCCAAGCCGCACAAGGCCGCGCACTGACATATTCGCGTAGGAGCGAGCTTGCTCGCGAACGGGCGTTTCCGCAGCGGTAGCGCCTGATCGCGAGCAAGCTCGCTCCTACCGTTTCGATGTGGGCCGCATGATCGACGCGCGCAGTTTCCGCTCGTCGGCGCGGTCGGAATACACCAGTCCGTCCGCGCCGCGTTCGATGCCCAGCGCCGAATAGGCCGCCTGCAGCGACGGAAACTCGCGCGACTGCGCGTAATGCCGGTACGCCGGCAGGAATACCGCCGCGCCGGCAAGCTCGTCCAGCTTCGCCATGAACGCCTCCGGTGCGACCTCGCCGGTGCCGTGCAGGCAGCAGCGCGAGTACTTAGACAGCACCGCATCCAGGCTGCTGCGGTGATCGCGCCGCAATGCCAGGTCCGCCTCGAGCCAGAACGCCGCGCCGGCCCAGTACACGCGCATCGTGCCGCGCCGGCCGAGCCCGTCCAGCGGCATGCCGCTGTGCTCGCGCTGGCCGCGGGCGAATCCCGCATCGAGCTCGCGCCATGCCGCCTCGGGCGACAGCAGGCCGACCCGGGCGCGCAGCACATTCTGGTAGTAGCTGGCCAGGCCTTCCGCCAGCCAGCGCCCTTCGCGCCCCAGGTACGGGTGGAACAGGTGCGAGAGCTCGTGCACCGCCGTCCAGTCCTCGCGCAGCTCGGCCAGGCTGGCATCGCGGCGGACGAACAGCAGCACCGACACGTCGTCGCCGCGCTGGGTCTGGCCCCACGGCACCGGGCTGTCGTCGTCGCTGTCGATCTGGGTGATGCGCACCGTCGCGTCGGCCAGCGGATAGCGCCCGAATACGGTCAGCGTCGCCCCGGCGGCCTCGGCCAGCCAGCGCTGCAGCTCGTCGATCCGGGCCGGATCGGCGGGCTCGACGACCTCCACGCGCAGCGTATTGCCGCCCGCACTGAGGACGCGTTCGCTCACCACGGTCTTGTCGTCGTCGGCCATGGCCGGGGCCGCGGTGAGCAATGCCAGCATCAGCAGCTTCGAGCGCATGGCGCGTCGATTCCTTCAGGGGGAGGGGTGACGGCCCCGTTACAATACCCGGATGGATGTCTCCCACCTGCTCGACGCGCTGAACCCAGCGCAGCGCGAGGCCGTCAGCGCCCCGCCCGGCCACTACCTTGTCCTCGCTGGCGCCGGCTCCGGCAAGACCCGCGTGCTCACCCACCGCATCGCCTGGCTCAACGAAGTCCACGGCGTGCCGACCCACGGCATCCTCGCGGTGACCTTCACCAACAAGGCCGCCGGCGAGATGCGCGCGCGCGTCGACGGGCAGCTGCGCAATGGCGCCCGTGGCATGTGGATCGGCACCTTCCACGGCCTGGCCCACCGCCTGCTGCGCCTGCACTGGCAGGAGGCCAAGCTGCCGGAAGGCTTCCAGGTGCTCGATTCCGACGACCAGTTGCGCCTGGTCAAGCGCGTCGTGCAGGGCCTGGAGATCGACGAGGCACGCTTCCCGCCGCGCCAGATCGCCTGGTGGATCAACGCGCAGAAGGACGAGGGCAAGCGCCCGCAGAACATCCAGCCGGCCGGCAACGACCCGTGGGCTGACGTGATGCTCAAGTCCTATGCCGCCTACCAGGAGCGCTGCGAGCGTGCCGGTCTGGTCGACTTCGCCGAACTGCTGCTGCGCGCACACGAGCTGTTGCGCGACAACCCGGCGCTGCTGGCGCACTACCGCCACCGCTTCCGCGAGATCCTGGTCGACGAGTTCCAGGACACCAACGCGATCCAGTACGCCTTCGTGCGCGTGCTCGCCGGCGACAGCGGCCATGTGTTCGTGGTCGGCGACGACGACCAGTCGATCTACGGCTGGCGCGGCGCCAAGGTCGAGAACATGCAGCGGTTCCTGAAGGATTTTCCGGGAACGCAGACCATCCGCTTGGAGCAGAACTACCGCTCCAGCGCCAACATCCTGGAAGCGGCCAACGCCGTCATCGCCCACAACCCCGACCGCCTCGGCAAGAACCTGTGGACCGACAGCGGCACCGGCGAGCCGATCGATCTTTACGCCGCCTACAACGAAATGGACGAGGCGCGCTTCGCGGTCGAGCGCCTGCGCCAGTGGGTGCGCGACGGCGGCAGCTTCGGTGAAGTCGCCGTGCTCTATCGCAGCAACGCGCAGTCGCGCGCCTTCGAAGAAGCCTTGTTGTCGGAGCAGGTGCCGTACCGCGTCTATGGCGGCCAGCGCTTCTTCGAGCGCGCCGAAATCAAGGATACCCTGGCCTACCTGCGCCTGATCGCCTCGCGCCTGGACGATGCCGCCTTCGAACGTGCGGTCAATACGCCCACGCGCGGCATCGGCGAGCGCACGCTCGATGAAGTGCGCCGTCGCGCCCGCGCCGACGCGGTCGCGCTGTGGGAAGCGGCGCGGCGCACGGTCAGCGAGAACGGCCTGACCGCCAGGGCGCGCAATGCCATTGCCGGTTTCCTCGCCCTGATCGACGACGTCGACACCGAAGTGCAGCCGATGACGCTGCCGGAAAAGATCGACCACGTGCTGGTCCGCTCGGGCCTGCGTGATCACTACTTCAACGAATCGCGTGGCCAGCTCGACTCGCGCGTGGACAACCTCGACGAACTGGTCTCGGTGGCCTCGCGCTTCACCCGAACCGACGAGGAAGACGCCGCGGCGATGCCGGAGCTGGTCGCCTTCCTCAGCTATGCCGCGCTCGAGGCTGGCGAAGGCCAGGCCCAGGCCGGCGAAGAGGGCGTGCAGCTGATGACGCTGCACAGCGCCAAGGGCCTGGAGTTCCCGCTGGTGTTCCTGGCCGGCATGGAAGAAGGCGTGTTCCCGAGCGGCCGCTCGACCGAGGAATCGGGGCGGCTCGAGGAAGAGCGCCGCCTGGCCTACGTCGGCATCACCCGCGCGCGCCAGAAGCTGGTGCTGAGCTATGCCGAGACGCGCCGCATCCACGGCGCCGACATGTATGGCGTGCCGTCGCGCTTCCTGCGCGAGATCCCGCCGGCGCTGTTGCACGAAGTGCGGCCGAAGGTGCAGGTGTCGCGGCCGATGTACAACGCGCAGCCGCGCCGCGACATGGGCCACGCCGCGATCGAGGCGCCGCCGATCAAGCTCGGCGCGATGGTGCGCCATCCCAGCTTCGGCACCGGCACGGTCACCGACTACGAAGGCGCCGGCGCGCATGCGCGCGTGCAGGTCAACTTCGACGATGCCGGCAGCAAGTGGCTGGTGCTGGCCTACGCGAACCTGCAGCCGGCCTGAGCCGTCGTCCCGAGCACAGCGAGGGACCTGCTGTCGCTCAGCTGGACGGTCCGTCGATGCGCTTGCCCCAATCCTCGACCTCGCTACGCTGCAGCCGGGTCTCGATCAGCTTCCGCCACGACGGCACCAGCGGAAGCTCCAGGGCCGGGCGCAACTCGGCCGGATCCAGGCGGCGCTCGAACAGCAATGCCGCCAGACGCCGCAACGACCATTGCGGAAACGGCCGCGCCGCCAGCGCCATCGTGTCGCCGGCGCGCACCGCGCCGGGCTCCAGCACGCGGTAATACCAGCCGGTGCGGCCGCTGTCCTGCACGCGCCGCACCATGTCGGCGACAGCGAAGCGGTCACTGAGCTTCCAGCACGGCTGCCGGCCCTGGCTGACTTCGAGCAGTGCCGTGCCGATGCGGAAGCGGTCGCCCAGGCAGACCTCGTCCTCGGTAAGGCCGCGGCTGCTGAGGTTCTCGCCGAATGCCCCCGCGGCCTTGAGACGATCCATGTCGCCCAGGTCTTCGCGCCAGCGCACGTAGTGATCGAACGGGTAGTGGTGAACCGCCTTGTCCGGGCCGCCATGGACGCGGGGGTCGCCCTGCTCGTCGCCGACCAGGCCAAGCGTTTCGATCCGGACCACCGCGGTCGTCGCCCGCTTGTCGATGGCGCTGATGCTGCCGGGGCGCGTGTAGGGCCGCGCCTGGCCGAGCAGGACGGCCTCGATGACGATCGGGCGTGACGGGTCGTGCATGGTGTCAATGTACATCCGCGGTCGCCGACCGCGCACCTCACAGGGCGTCGTGGAAGATCACCCCCAGGGAGTGCCGCCGGCCGTCATGGATGCGGCTGACACCGTGCCGCATCTGCACGCGGTAGCTGCCGCGGGAGCCCTTGACCGGCCGCTCCCGCACCGCGAACACGGCGGCATCGCCCTGCTGCAACGGCACCACTTCGACGCGTGACTGCATGCGCGGACGCTGCTCGGTGAGGACCAGTTCGCCACCTTCGAAGTCGCGTTGCGGCCGTGACAGCAGCACCACCAGCTGCAACGGGAACACGTGTTCGCCGTAGACATCCTGGTGCAGACAGTTGTAGTCGCCCTTGTCGTAACGCAGCAGCAGAGGCGTCGGCCGGGTCTGGCCGGCCTCGTGGCATCGCGCGATGAACCGGGCGTGCTCGTCGGGGTAGCGCACGTCGATCGCCATGGCCTCGTTCCAGCGGTTGGCGATGGCGATCAGATGCGGATAGATCGCGCTTCGCAATGCAGCGACCGTCGCCGGCAGCGGATAGGAGAAGTAGCGGTACTCGCCGCGCCCGAATCCATGCCGCGCCATCGTCACCTTGCTGCGGAAGCCGTCGGCACGGTCGTACAGACCCGCGATCGCGTCACAGTCGCCCGGGTCCAGCAGCGCCGGTATCCGCGCGCAGCCCTGGGCATCGAGTTGCGCACCGACGCCCGGCCAGTCGACCCAGTCGATGCGCTGGATCAGGCCGTCGGCCCGCCAGCGCGGTTGCAGCACCGCGCTCATGCGCGCGCCACACGCCCGGGCAGGGTGCGCAGGGTGTGGTGAATGGTGGGAACGTTCATCGCGTGCCTTGATCGAAGGGAGCACGGATGAATCTAGGTGGCGCGCACCCGGCCCGATATCCGGTTCTTGCAGTGCATGGATGTTGTCGCCGGACGGGTGCCCGGCCTGGATCCCGGCGTACGCCGGGATGACGGCCTATCGCGCTACTTCAGCGCGATCCCGAAGTGGAACGCCTCGATGCGCAATCCTTCGCGCAGGTAGAACGCGTGCGCGTCCTGGCGATGCGTGCCGGAGTCCAGCTGCAGCCGCGCGCAGCCCAGGCGGCGTGCCTCGGCCTTGAGCCAGTCGAGCATGGCCTTGCCGTAGCCGCGGCTGCGTGCGTTGGCATCGGTGACCAGGTCGTCGACGTAGACGTGCTTGCCGACGGCGAGCATCTCCATCACCCGCCAGCAGGCGAACGCGCGCGGCATGCCTGCGTCGTCGAACAGAACCGTCGCGCGGCAGCCTTCGCCGATCTGGCGCAGCATCTGCGCGACGAAGCGGTCTTCGTCGAACTCGGGTCGCAACTGCGACACCAGCGGCCAGATCGCGCGCAGGTCGGATTCGGAAGCGAGCGTGCGGATGGCGTGTCCGCGGTCCTGCGTTGTCGTCATCGCGCGTCGCTTACCAGCTGAAGAGCTTGTACTGCACCGGCGAGATCGGGCCTTCGCCCTTGCTGCTGTCGAGGATGCCGTCGCCGTTGCTGTCGGTCAGGTAATAGACCGGGCCGCGGGCCGGGGTGATCTTCACCACGCGCAGCTGCCCGGCGACGTGGTACTCCTCGATGACATCACCGCCCTCGATCGTGCGCGTACGCACTTCGGCGCCCTGCAGGCCGGCGGTCGGGTCGTCGCCTGCGCCCATGGTTGCGCAAGCCGTCAGGGTCAGCGGCAGCAGCAAAAGGGCGAGCAGGTGGTTGCGCATGGCGGTCTCCAGGTCCGGTGGGGTCGCAGGCGACAGCATACGCGTTCGCGCCGGCATGGCAGTGACGGGAGCGTGGACATGTCGCCGCGCAGGCGACCCCGTAGAAATGCCGCATGTAGAATCGCCCGCATGAACCAGCCCGCCCCCCGCCTCGTCCTGATCGATGGCTCCAGCTACCTGTACCGCGCGTTCCATGCGCTGCCTCCGCTGAGCAACGACGCGGGTGAACCCACCGGCGCACTGTTCGGCGTGGTCAACATGTTGCGCGCGACCTTGAAGGAACAACCGACCTACGTCGCCTTCGTGGTCGACGCACCGGGGCCGACGTTCCGCGACGAGCTCTATCCGCAGTACAAGGCCAACCGTCCGCCGATGCCGGACGACCTGCGCGCCCAGGTGCAGCCGATGTGCGACATCGTCGAGGCGCTGGGCATCACCATCCTGCGGATTCCCGGCGTCGAAGCCGACGACGTGATCGGCACGCTGGCGCTGCGCGCGGCCGGGCAGGGCATCGACGTCACCATCTCCACCGGCGACAAGGACTTCGCCCAGCTGGTGCGGCCCGGCATCGCCCTGGTCAACACGATGAGTGGCAGCCGCCTGGATTCGGAAGCCACCGTGATCGACAAGTTCGGAGTGCGCCCGGACCAGATCATCGACCTGCTGGCGCTGATGGGTGACACCGTCGACAACATTCCCGGCGTCGAAAAGTGCGGCCCGAAGACCGCGGCCAAGTGGCTGGGCGAGTACGGCACGCTCGACGCGGTCATCGACCATGCCGACCAGATCAAGGGCAAGATCGGCGAGAACCTGCGTGCGGCCTTGCCGCGTCTGCCGCTGAATCGCACGCTGACCACGATCCGCACCGACCTGGAACTCGAACGCGCGCCGACCGAACTGGTGCTGCGCGAGCCGCATGCCGACGACCTGCGGGTGATGTACGCGCGCTACGGCTTCAAGCAGGCGCTGAAGGAGCTCGAGGGCGGCGCTGGCACGAGCGACGACGGCAACGTGCGTGGCGCCGGCGTCCGCAACACCGCCGCAGGCTATGCGCGCGCGGCGTCGGCGCCGACGGAAGCTCCGCATCCGGAGTTGGCGGCGCCAGGCGAATACGAAACCGTGCTGACGCTCGACCAGCTCGACGCCTGGATCACGCGCCTGCGTGAAGCCGACGAGTTCGCATTCGACACCGAAACCGACTCGCTCGACCCGATGCAGGCGCGCCTGGTCGGCCTGAGCTTCGCGGTGGAACCCGGCCGCGCCGCCTACCTGCCGCTCGGTCACGATTACCCAGGCGTGCCTGCGCAGCTCGATCGCGTCGAAACCCTGGCCGCGCTGGCGCCGTTGTTCGCCGACCCGGCAAAGAAGAAGCTCGGCCAGCATGGCAAGTACGACCTGCACGTGCTGCGCCGCAATGGCGTCGAGGTCGCCGGCTACGCCGACGACACCATGCTCGAAAGCTTCGTCTACAACGCCACCGCCAGCCGCCACGACATGGATTCGCTGGCCAAGCGTTACCTCGGCTACGACACCATCAAGTACGAGCAGGTCGCGGGCAAGGGCGCCAAGGCGATCTCGTTCTCGCAGGTCGCCATCGACGACGCCACGCGTTACGCCGCCGAAGACGCCGACGTGACCTTGCGCCTGCATCGCGCGCTTGCGCCGAAGCTGGCCGCCGAGCCGGGACTGGAACGCGTCTATCGCGAGATCGAGATGCCACTGGTACCGGTGCTGGCGCGGATCGAGGCCAACGGCGTGATGATCGACGGCGACGAACTGCGCCGGCAATCGGCCGACCTTGGCCGACGCATGCTGGCCGCCCAGCAGAAGGCGACCGAGATGGCCGGCCGCAGCTTCAATCTCGATTCGCCCAAGCAGCTGGGCCAGCTGCTGTTCGACGAACTCAAGCTGCCGGCCTTGGTGAAGACGCCTTCGGGCGCGCCCTCGACCAACGAGGAAGCACTGGAGGCGATCGCCGAGCAGCACGAACTGCCGCGCGTGATCCTCGAATACCGCGGACTGGCCAAGTTGCGCAGCACCTACACCGACAAACTGCCGGAGATGGTCAACCGCGACACCGGCCGCGTGCATACCAGCTACCACCAGGCCGGCGCGGCTACCGGTCGGCTCGCATCGAGCGATCCGAACCTGCAGAACATCCCGATCCGCACCGACGACGGCCGCCGCATCCGCCAGGCCTTCGTCGCGCCGCCCGGTCGACGCATCGTCGCCTGCGACTACTCGCAGATCGAGCTGCGGATCATGGCGCACCTGTCGGAGGATGCCGGCCTGCTGCGCGCGTTCGAATCGGGTGCCGACATCCACCTCGCCACCGCCGCCGAAGTGTTCGGCAAGGCCATGGAGGATGTCAGCGGCAACGAACGCCGCGCTGCCAAGGCGATCAACTTCGGCCTGATGTACGGCATGGGCGCATTCGGCCTGGCGCGCCAGCTCGGCATCGCCCGCGGCGAGGCGCAGGACTACATCGCCCTGTACTTCAGCCGCTACCCGGGCGTGCGCGATTTCATGGAGCGCACCCGCCAGCAGGCGCGCGAGCAGGGGTATGTCGAAACCGTATTCGGCCGGCGCCTGTACCTGGAGAACATCCAGGCCCGCAACCAGGGCCTGCGTGCCGGCGCCGAGCGCGCCGCGATCAACGCGCCGATGCAGGGCACCGCAGCCGACATCATCAAGCGGGCGATGATCACGATCGACGGTTGGCTGGCCGGGCAGGGGAACCGCGCGTTGATGGTCCTGCAGGTCCACGACGAACTGGTGTTCGAGGTCGAGGAGGGATTTGTCGACACGCTGCTGGCCGAAGTCGGCACGCGCATGTCCGGTGCGGCCCAGCTGCGGGTGCCGCTGGTGGTCGACAGCGGGGTCGGGGCCAACTGGGATGAGGCACACTAGGGCCGCCCGCAGCCGCTCCAGCCGACGAACGGAGGGCCCGCGACCCCATTCTGGCCGGGTCGGGCCCCCGGCGAGTTTCATGCCATCGCATTCAGTGTCTGGCTGAACGGGAAAAGCGCTGGGGTAACCGTTTTCCCAGAATGAATCCGTCCTGAATCCAACGGATTGTTAACCCCAATCTTCACGAACCATCCATGTAGGGAATGGTCATATAGGTCGCGACAGGTGCAACGCCTGTCGTAGATCTCTCCCTCCCCTGGAGTGATCCCCCGGAGCGAAGACCCCTCCCCAGGTCCCGCTCCACCAGCCCCGCCGGCCCCCCCTGCCTGCGGGGCTTTTTATTGTCTACGACAATAAAAACCCAAAGTTTGCTGCGCAAACTTCGGGCCCCGCTATGTGCTCCCGATCCCCTGCGGCTGCCGCCGCGCCCCCTTACCAAGGGGGCTGATGACTCCAGACGGGTTGCTGTCGCCGCGCCACCACGCCATCCCAACCCCTCACCGTCATCCCAACCTCTCACCGTCATCCCGGCGAACGCCGGGATCCATCCTGATCTTGCTGTTGCCGTGGAAAGCACTGTGAGAGCCAAGTCAAAATGGGTCCCGGCGTTCGCCGGGACGACGGGTCGGGTGTGGTGCACAATCGCCGCGACCCTCGCGCCGGAGCGCCACATGTTCGAGATGTCGATGCCGTGGTGGGAGTTCGTCTTTCGTGCGGTCGTGGTCTATGTGGTGCTGTTGGCGATGATCCGCATGTCGGGCAAGCGCACGATGGGGCAGTTCACCGCGTTCGACATGCTGCTGATCGTGCTGCTCGGCAACGCCGTGCAGAACGCGCTGCTCGGCAAGGACACTTCGATGACCGGCGGGCTGCTGCTGGCCGCCACGCTGATCACGCTCAACTGGCTGGTCGGATTCGCCACCTCGCGCAGCAAGACCGCCGAGCGCATCCTCGAAGGGGCGCCGGTGCTGCTGGCGCGTAATGGCACCGTCTATCGCGACGTGCTGCGGCGTGAGCTGGTCAGCCGGGATGATTTCACCAAGGCCATGCGCGAGGCGGGATGCAGCGACATCTCGCGGGTGCGCTTGGCGCTGCTGGAAACCAATGGCCAGATCACCATCATGACCAGCGAGCACGTCAAGGACGGCAACGACGATTGATGCGCGGCGCGCAGTCGGGGCAGTCGCATGGGCCCGGCTCACCTGACGTCGGCATCACCGCACCAGTTCGTTCAGCCAGTCACGCGGCCGCAGGTAATCGGCCAGGCGTGCCTCGGCGCTGCCGTCCTCGGGCGTGAACCCGTATTCCCAGCGCACGAGCGGCGGCAGGCTCATCAGGATCGATTCGGTGCGGCCGCCCGACTGCAGGCCGAACAGCGTGCCGCGGTCGAACACCAGGTTGAACTCGACGTAGCGTCCGCGCCGGTACAGCTGGAACTGGCGCTCGCGATCGCCATACGGCGTCTGGTTGCGGCGCTCGACGATGGGCAGGTAGGCATCGAGGAAACCGTCGCCGACCGCGCGCATGTAAGCGAAGTCGCGATCGGCGTCTTCATGCAGGTCGTCGAAGAACAGCCCGCCGACACCGCGTGTCTCGTTGCGGTGTTTGAGGAAGAAATACTCGTCGCACCAGTGCTTGTGCTTGTCATAGCGCTGCTGGCCGCCGAACGGCTCGCACAGGTCGCGCGCGGTGCGGTGCCAGTGCAGCACGTCGGCGTCGAACGGGTAGAACGGGGTCAGGTCGAAGCCGCCACCAAACCACCACGCCACGGTTTCGCCGTCGCGTATCGCGCGGAAATGCCGCACGTTGGCATGCGTGGTCGGCAGGTACGGGTTGCGCGGATGGAACACCAGTGACACGCCCACCGCGCGCCACGACGCGCCGGCCAGCTCCGGCCGCGCGGCGGTGGCCGAGGGTGGCAGCCTGGTTCCGGACACGTCCGAAAAGCCGATTCCCGCCTGTTCGAACACGCCGCCGTCGCGGAGGATGCGGGTGCGGCCGCCACCGCCTTCGGCGCGCTGCCAGACGTCCTCGCTGAAGTGCGCGTTGCCGTCGACGGCTTCGATCGCCGCGCAGATGCGGTCCTGCAGTCCGGTCAGGTAGTCGCGGACGTCGTCGAATCCGGGTGAGGGCTCGGTCATGTTCACAAGAAACTTGCAGGGGTGGTGCGCATGATAGCCGCCGCCTGAACCAGGGGCCCTCCGGGCCGTTCCATCACCCGGCGGACGCGGGTTTCAACGACACAGCGTTGGGAGTAGTCCGTGCGCAACCATCGTCGAATTGGCCTTCTCATGGTCCTGCTGTCGCTGGCCGCGTGCTCCGGCGACAAGACTCCCGCGCCAGCGGCGACAGCGCCGGCGCCCACTCCAGCCGCTCCCGCGGCCACGCCTGCCGCGACACCGGCGGCCGCTGCGGCCTCGACGTCGTTCAGCAAGGAAGAGCTCGACCAGATGGTCGCGCCGATCGCGCTCTATCCCGATCCGCTGCTGGCGCAGGTGCTGATGGCTGCGACCTATCCGGGCAATGTCGCCGATGCCGCGGCCTGGTCGAAGGCCAACCCGAATGCCAAGGGTGACGACGCGGTCAAGCAGGTCGCCTCGCAGCCGTGGGACCCCAGCGTGCAGGCGCTGGTGGCGTTCCCGCAGGCCCTCGACACCCTCGGCCAGGACCCGGCCTGGGTGCAGCGCCTGGGCGATGCCTTCCTCGCCCAGCCCGACGAGGTGATGGATGCCGTGCAGCGGCTGCGCCGCCAGGCCCAGGCCGCGGGCAACCTCTCGTCCAACCAGTACCAGAACGTCACCGTGCAGGCCGCGCCGACCGGTCCTGCGCCTGCAGCGGCGCCGTCGGACGGTGGCGGCGGCGGTGGCGGTGGCACCACGGTCATCCAGGAACCACAGCCGCAGCAGACCATCATCATCCAGCCAAGCGACCCTGAGGTCGTCTACGTCCCGTCGTACAACCCGACCACGGTCTACGGCAGCTGGGCGTACCCGTCGTATCCGCCGGCGTACTACCCGCCGTCGCCTGGCTACTACGCCGGCAGTGCGCTGATGGCAGGCCTGGCGTTCGGTACCGGTATCGCCGTCACCAACGCCTTGTGGGGCGACTGCGACTGGGGCGGCGGCTGGGGTGGCGGCGACGTCGACATCAACGTCAACCGCTACAACAACATCAACACCAACCGCCAGATCAACAACAGCAACTGGCAGCACAACTCGCTGCACCGCGATGGCGTGCCGTACCGCGACAATGCCAACCGCGAACGCTACGGCCGGCAGCTCGATGGCGCGCAGAACCGCAACCAGTTCCGCGGCGACGACGCGGGCCGTGCCGACGCACGCAACCGCGCGCGTAGTTCCATGGAGAATCGCGGAATCGGTGCACCTGCCGGCAGCAACCGCGAGGCGCGCGACCGCGCACAGGCGGCGAATCGCGACCTTCGCAACAACCCGCAGGCGCGTGAGCGCCTCGAGGGTGGCGGGCAGGCGCGTGACCGCGCCCAGGGCGCAGGGCAATCGCGCGACGCCCAGCGCCAGCGCGCCCAGTCCGCCGCGCAGCAGCATGCATCGCGTGATCGTTCCAAGCCGACCGATCTGGGCGGCAACCGTCCAAATGCCGCGCAGGATCTTGCCTCGCGCGACCGCTCGCAGAACGCCGATCGTGAGCGTGCCCGTGCCGCTGCCGGCGGTGGCGCCGGCAACCGCAGCCAGGCCGATCGCCAGCGCGCGCAGCAGACGGCGCAGAACCGCCAGCAGTCGCGTCCGCAGCAAAGCAACAACCAGGCGCGGCAGCAGGCGCGCTCGCAGCAAGCGTCGCGGCAGGCGCCCAGGAACAACGCGATGTCCGGCGCGCGCAATCCGCAGCAGTCGCGCCAGCAGGCCAACCGCGGTCATGCCAGCCAGGCGTCGGCCCATCGCCCGCAACAGTCACGCGGCGGCGGCGGCCACCAGGTGCAACGTCAATCCCGTCCGCCGCAGCGCCAAGGTGGCGGCGGGCATCGTCGCTGAGAGGGAGACATCCATGAATTGCGTCCTGCGCATGCTTCCCGTTGCGATGGTGGCGATGCTGGCCTTGCCGGCATTGGCCCAGCAAGCCTTTCCGACCCCCGACGCGGCCGCCGAGGCGTTCGTCGCCGCGCTCGGTACGCAGCGCGCCGACGCGCAGAAGCTCGAAGCGCTGCTGGGCAAGGACTGGCGCGAGTACATCCCGCTCGAAGGCGTCGAGCGCGCCGACGTCGAGGCCTTCCTCACCGGCTATCGCGAGAAGCACAGCATCCAGACCGGCAAGGACGGGCGCGCCCATCTGGCGGTCGGCAAGGACGCGTGGACGCTGCCGATCCCGCTGGCCAAGGGCAAGGCCGGCTGGGCCTTCGACGCGCATGCGGCCAGCGACGAGATCCGCGCGCGCCGCATCGGTCGCAACGAAGACGACACGATCGAGTCGGAGCTGGCCTATCACGATGCGCAGACCGAGTACGCGCTGGTCGACCACGACGGCGACGGCGTGCTCGAGTACGCGCAGAAGGTACTCAGCAGCGATGGCAAGCACGATGGCCTGTACTGGGCCGATGACGACAGCGGCCAGGTCAGCCCCCTGGGGCCGCTGTTCGCCGACGCCGAGCCGGGCAGCGACTGGCATGGCTACCACTTCAAGATCCTGACCGCGCAGGGTCCGTCGGCGCCGGGCGGCGCCTACAACTACCTGCTGGGCAACAACATGAGCCGTGGCTTCGCGCTGATCGGCTGGCCGTCGAAGTACGGCGACACCGGCGTGATGAGCTTCATGGTCAGCCACGAGGGCGAAGTGTTCGAGAAGGACCTCGGGCCGGACAGCGAGAAGCTGGCCAAGGCGATGACGACGTTCGATCCGGACAGCAGTTGGAAGGAAGTGAAGCCGGACGCGACCGCCGCCGCTGCGTCGAAATGAGAAGGAGAACAGCGGATGACTTCGCCGCTGCGCCTAAAGAAGTCACCCTTCTCCCGCTGGCGGGAGAAGGTGCCGGCAGGCGGATGAGGGCGCGCTGTTTGCCCTCACCCCGGCCCTCTCCCGCAAGCGGGAGAGGGAGGACAGCGGGGAGAACAGCGGGTTACTTCAACGTCCGCTCGAACAACTCGTAAATCCGCCGGTACTCGTCATACCAGCTGTCCGGATGCGTGAAGCTGTGGCGCTCCATCGGGTACGGCGCGATCTCCCACTTGTCCTTGCGCAGCTCGATCAGCTTCTGGCTGAGCATCACCGAGTCCTTGAAGAACACGTTGTCGTCGATCATGCCGTGGGCGATCAGCAGGTTGTCCTGCAGGCCGTCGGCGAACTCGATCGGTGACGAAACCTTGTAGGCCTGCGGGTCGAGCTCGGGCGTGTTGAGGATGTTGCTGGTGTACTCGTGGTTGTACTGCGACCAGTCGGCCACCGGGCGCAGCGCGGCACCGGCCTTGAACGTGCCCGGCGAGCGGAACAGCGCCATGAACGTCATGAAGCCGCCGTAGCTGCCGCCGTAGATGCCGGCGTGGTCCTTGTCGCCGCCCTTGTTGGCGACCAGCCAGTCCAGGCCGTCCAGGTAATCCTCGAGTTCCGGATGGCCCATCTGGCGATAGATCGCCGTGCGCCAGTCGCGGCCGTAGCCCTCGCTGGCGCGGTAGTCCAGGTCGAGCACGATGTAGCCCTGCTGCACCAGCAGGTTGTGGAACATCTGCTCACGGAAGTAGTTCGGGTAGCGCTCCGACACGTTCTGCAGGTAGCCTGCGCCGTGCACGAACATCACGATCGGGTACTTGCGCGACGGGTCCGGGTTCTTCGGGCCGTAGTACTTGCCCCAGACCACGCCGGCACCGTGCTTGCTCGGCACCTGCACGTACTCGGGCTTGATCCACTCGCGCGCCTTGAACTCGGGCTTGCGCGTGTCGGTCAGCTGCACCAGGCCGTCACCGCCGGTGTTGACCACCGCCAGCTGCGGTGGCGTGTAGCTGTCGGAATGACGCACCAGCACCTTGCTGCCATCGGGCGACAGCGAGAAATCCTCGACGCCGTCGAGCGAGGTCACTTCGCGCACGTCGCTGCCGTTGCGGTCGACTGCGCATACCTCATAGTCGCCTGGCCACTTGCGGTTGCAGACGAAGTAGAAGCTGCGGCCGTTGCTGGACAGCTGCGGCGCCGAGACTTCCCACTTGCCGGAGGTCAATGCGCGCGACTTGCTGCCGCCGTCATTGATGTACAGGTGCGAGTAGCCGCTGCGCTCGGACAGGAACCACAGCGCGCCGTCGGCGGTCCAGCCGAAGTCGTTGAAGCCCCAGTTGATCCAGGCCGGGTCGGTGAGGCGGTCGCGCACCGCGAGCTTCGCATCGGCGCCTGGCGCGATCGTTGCAATCCAGCGGTCCTTGTTGTCGACCGCACGGACCAGCACCGCGGCCTGGCGGCCGTCGTTGCTCCAGTGGATAGCCGGGCCGGTGCCGTCGCCATCGGTTTCGATGCGCACGGCGCGATCGCCCTTGAGCGGATCCTGCTTGGCCGCCTTGCGCATGGCCGCGAGCGGATCGTCCTTGATGCCGGGCAGGGCGTCGAACTTCAGCTCGGTCGCCTTGGCGGCGTTGACGTCCACCAGCCACAGCTTGTGCGCCACCGGTGCATTGCGTCCGACGCGCACGCGCACGTCCTCGAACTCCTCGTAACCCGATTCGGTCACGTATTTGGGCATCTTGCCGGCCTTGCCCTCGTCCGCATCCTTTGCCGAAGTCACCACCAGCAGCCACTTCGCATCCGGCGACAGCGCACTGTCGACGATCTTGACGTCGTCGCCGAGGTAGGTCGGTGCAGCGGCGCGGGTCGGATCGGCCTGGCGCCACTGCTCGCTCTGCGCGCGTGCGGCGTCTTTCTGGGCGCGGTCGTTCTTGAGCGTGCTGATCATGTCGAGCTGGCGCGTTCGCAGGTCGTCGGCCTTCGGTGCTGCCGCCGGATCCTTCTCGGCCTTGACGATCGCCGCCTGCGAAGTGCCCTGGCCGGCGCGCCACTGGTACCAGTCGTTGCCGCTGCGGAACACCAGGTTGCCGTCGCTGCTCCACTGCGGCGTGGCTTCGTCTTCGTTGCTGCGCGTGACCTGGGTCAGCGCGCCGTTGCGCAGGTCGCGCACGAACACGTCGCCGTTGCGCACGAACGCCATGCGCGTGCGCTGGGCATCGAGCACCGGCCGGGCGGCATCGAGATCGGCGCGGGCGGCGCCGTCCAGGCGCGCGGCGCTGCCGCCGGCGATGCCCTGCTGCCAGGTGTCGCGGATCGTCGCGCCTTCGCGGCGCAGCTGGTACTGCACGCGCTGGCCGTCCCAGGCCCACCAGGCCTGTTCGACCGGCGGCCCGATCCAGTCCGGATCGGCCATGGTCTGGGCAAGGGTGATGGGCGTCTGTGCGTAGGCGCTGGATAGCAGCAGCGTCGACAAGGTCAGGGCGGTGGCAAGCGGCGTAAGGCGCATTGGGTCGGGACCGGGCGTATGGACAAGGCAAGTAGGCAAAAAACTGCCGAAGCGTATCAGTCCGCGGGTTTGCCGGATCGGGTCATGCGTCATGGGAAACAGTGAAGTGACCCGGACGAGGGTGACAGCCCCAGTGACGCGGCGCACAATCATGTGCAGGAAGTCATGGAGTTACGCCGTGGACTCACTGCTCCTTTCGCGCATCCAGTTCGGCTTTGTCATCTCGTTCCACATCCTGTTCCCGGCTTTCACCATCGGCCTGGCGAGCTGGCTGGCCTTCGCCGAATGGCGCTGGCTGCGCACCCGCGACACCCTGTGGCGCGACCTGTACTTCTTCTGGACCAGGATCTTCGCCCTGTCGTTCGGCATGGGCGTGGTGTCGGGCATCGTCATGAGTTTCCAGTTCGGCACCAACTGGGCCACGCTCAGCGAGCAGGCCGGCAACATCCTCGGGCCGTTGCTCAGTTACGAGGTGCTGACGGCGTTCTTCCTGGAAGCGACGTTCCTCGGCGTGATGCTGTTCGGCTGGGGGCGCGTCAACGAGCGCATGCATTTCCTGGCGACCTGCATGGTCGCGCTGGGCACGCTGATCTCCGCGTTCTGGATCATCTCCGCCAACAGCTGGATGCAGACGCCGACCGGGTATCGCATCGTCGATGGCGTGTTCGAGCCGGTCAGCTGGATGCAGATCGTCTTCAATCCTTCGTTCCCGCTGCGCCTGGCGCACATGGTGCTGGCGGCGTTCATCACCACGTGCTTCGTGATCGGCGGCGTCGGTGCGTCCTACCTGCTGCGCGGCGTTCACGTCGAAGCCGGAAAGCGCATGCTGAAGGCGGCGGTGATATTTGCCGCGATCACGGTGCCGGCGCAGGTGATCGTTGGCGACCAGCATGGTCTGGTCGCGCTCGAGCACCAGCCGATCAAGGTCGCGGCAATGGAGGGGCATTGGGACCACTATCCCAAGGGCGAAGGTGTGCCGCTGGTGCTGTTCGCGGTGCCCAATGAGAGGACCGAGCGCAACGACTTCGAAGTCGCGATCCCGAAACTGGGCAGCGTGATCCTCACGCACACGCTCGACGGCGAGATAGCGCCGCTGAAGTCCGTACCGGCCAGCGAGCGCCCGCCGGTGAAGCCGGTGTTCTACGCGTTCCGGGTGATGGTCGGCCTGGGCACGCTGATGCTGCTGCTGGCGATGGTGTCGCTGTGGCTGCTGTGGCGCGGTCGCCTGTACGCCTCGCGCATCGTGCTGCTGGGCTGGAAGGCGCTGATGCTCTCCGGCTTCGTCTGCATCCTCGCCGGCTGGTACGTGGTCGAGATCGGCCGCCAGCCCTACGTCGTCTACGGCCTGTTGCGCACGGCCGATGCGGTCAGCCCGATCCTCGCCGCGGCGAGCGTGATGACCTCGCTGATCGTCTATGCGCTGGTGTACGCCATCGTCTTCGGCGCCGGCATCTGGTACCTGCGCAAGCAGGTGATCAAGGGCCCGATGCCGCACGAACCGCCACAGCACACCGAAGGTGGCGACAAGACGCCGGCGCGGCCGCTGTCGGCGTCCGGCGACAACCTCCAGGAGGGTGCGCAATGAACAGCATGACCGACCTGGCGACCGTACTTCCGGTGGTGTGGTTCGGCGTCATTGGCTTCGGCGTGCTGATGTACGTCGTGCTCGACGGTTTCGTGCTCGGCCTGGGCATCCTCGCGCCGTTCGCCGAAGACGAACACCAGCTCGACCAGATGATGAACACCGCCGCGCCGATCTGGGACGGCAACGAGACCTGGCTGGTGCTCGGCGGTACCGGACTGCTGGCGGCATTCCCCAAGGCCTACGCGGTGGTGCTGTCGGCGCTGTACCTGCCGGTGCTGCTGATGCTGATCGCGCTGGTGTTCCGGGGGGTCGCCTTCGAGTTCCGCTTCAAGGCGCAGCGCAGCAAGCCGGCCTGGGGCGCGGCGTTCGCGCTGGGCTCGATGTTCGCCGCCTTCGCCCAGGGCGTGACCCTCGGCGCGCTGGTCGAGGGCATGCCGCTGCAGGGCGGCAAGTACCTGGGTGGCGCCTTCGGCTGGTTCAGCCCGTTCTCGATGCTGACCGGCGTGGCGGTGGTGTTCGGCTATGCGCTGCTGGGCTCCACCTGGCTGATCCTCAAGACCGAGGGCCGCACGCAGCTGGTCGCGCGCAGCCTGACCCGGCCGCTGGTGCTGGTGGTGGTCGCCTTCATGGGGCTGGTCAGCGCCTGGCTGCCATTCCTCGACTCGCGGATCATGGCGCGCTGGTTCGAGGGCCCGAACTTCTGGTGGCTGGCGCCGGTGCCGCTGCTGGCCCTGGTCAATGCCTTGGCCCTGTGGCGCGCGGCCATGCGCCAGGGCCGTGACGCCACCCCGTTCCTGTTGACCCTGTGCTTCTTCGCGCTCGGTTTCGCCGGGCTGGTGCTGGGCATCTGGCCCAATATCGTTCCGCCGGCCCTGACCATCTGGGATGCGGCCTCGCCGCCGTCCTCGCAGGGTTTCGTGCTGGTCGGCCTGATCGTGCTGCTGCCGGCTATCCTGGGTTACACCTACTGGTCCTATAGCGTGTTCAGGGGCAAGGTCGCGGCGGACGCGGGGTATCACTGAGGGGCGAGGAGCGGGAACGGGGAACGGGGAACGGGGAACGGGGAACGAAGGGCGACGTCCTCCTGATACGGAACCATTGCCGTACGGCTTCAGCGGGGACTCGACGAAAGCAGCGGCCTCCCAGCGACGGCCGCCGATCGTTCCCCGTTCCCCGTTCCCGCTTTCAGCCCTTGAAAACCTGAACCTTCCGTTGTGCCTGCCTGCCACAACGACAGGTATGCTGTGTCCAACATCACGTTGCGGCCGTATTTGCCGCTGCTTTCGTCCGGACCGATGCAAGCCTACGTCTACAAGAGCCTCCGCAAGGCCGACACCTACGTGTACCTCGCCAAGCGCGACGAGTTCGCGCGCCTGCCCGAACCGCTGCGCACGCAACTGGGGACGCTGCAGTTCGTCCTCGAAGTGGCGCTGACGCCGGAGCGCAAGCTCGCCCGCGGGGACGCGGCCGTCGTGCGCGAAAACCTGGCAGCGCGGGGATTCCACCTGCAGTTCCCGCCGACCCTGGACGATCCAATGACGGAGGACTGGGGCACCGATGCGTGAGCCGATGCCGCTGAAAACGCCGTCTTCGACTTGGTCGCTGCGCCTGGGCGGCCTGCTCGCCGGCGCGGCCGCACTGTGCCTGCTGACCGGTTTGGGCAGCATCGTCGCCGCGGTCGCCGGCGTCCTCGCCCAGCCGCTGGCGGCATTGGCCGCGCGCGGCTGGCGCGACGGCGCCCTGCCGACGCGCAGTGAAGCATTGCGCGAAGCCGGCGTGCTGGCACTGCTGTGGGCCGCGGCAACCGCCGTGCTGGCGGCGGTCGTGGCCTGGCCGCTGTCCTCGCTGCTGCAGACCGGCTCGCTGGCGTCCGCGCTTGGCCTGAGCGCCGTGACCGGTGTCGCCCTGCTCGGCCTGTGGCGGCTGTGGCCGCTGTGGCTGGGTGCCGAACGTGAGGGCGGGCCGCTGCGCGAGCACTGGCAAGCCCTGGGCGAACTGGAACTGAGCGCCTGGCGCGGCCTCGGCGTCGCCGCGATCGTGCTGGCGCTGGCCGCGGCCGTGCTGCTGCTGGCCTGGCCGGGCGTACTCGGCGGCGGCGCGCGCTGGACGGTCGCCGTGCTGTTCGCGCTGGCCACGCCTGCGCTGCACCTGCTGCTGCAGCAGGTCGCCCCGGCCGAGCCGCTGCCCGGCTTCGCCTACGACGATGACGACGAGGAAGAGGACGAACCGGTCGTCCTCGTCGACGGCGAACCGCTCGCCCCGGCGTTGTATGCCGCGGCCCGTAGCGGTCGCGTCGAACGCGCGCTGGAGCTGATCGAACTCGGTGCCGATGTCTCGGCGCCGCCGCCTGCCGACGAGCGCGACCAGCGCAGCCTGGCCGTGCTGGCCGCGGTGCTGCCGGACCTGCGCCTGCTGCGCACGCTGATCGCCCACGGCATCGACCTCAACGCCACGCACGCCGGCATGAACCCGCTGCTCGCCGCTACCCGCGACAGCTGGCACGGCCGACCCGATGCCGTCATGACCCTGCTCGCCAACGGCGCCGATCCGCGCCGGACCGATGCCGAGGGCAACACGCCGCTGCACCACGCCGCGCGCAGCTCCGACCCGGGCGTGGCCGCGCTGCTGCGCGATGCCGCGGCCGAGCTCGATCCGCTCAATCACGACGGGCTGTCGCCGCTCGGCGTTGCCTGCGCCAGTGGCAACTGGCGCCTGGCCAAGTTCCTGCTCGAGCGCGGCGCGCGCCCGGAACCGGCAGGTGGCCAGCCGGTATTGCTCGCCGCGGCCGGCGCCGACGAGGACGACGTCGCCGGTGTCGGCCTGCTGCTCAAGCACAAGGCACGCGTGGACGCGCGCGACCGTCGCGGTCGCAGCGCCCTTCACGAGGCCGCCCACGCCGGTCATCTCGACATCGCCGCAGCGCTGCTCACTGCCGGTGCCGACGCCGATGCGCGCGACCTGGAAGGTCGCAGCCCGTTCCTCGAGGCCGCTCGCGGCGGCCATCTCGATATGCTCGAACGACTGCTGGCGCACCTGCCGCGCGCTGGTGCCGATGCCGCCGTGGCCGTCGACAGCCGCGGCCGCAACGCCCTGGTGCTGGCCTGCATGGCCGATTCGCCGGCGCCGGCGCTGGTGCAGCGACTGCTGGATCTCGGCGTGGATGCCGAACAGCGCGATGCCGACGGCAAGCGCGCCATCGATCGCGCCGCCGAAGCCGGGCGCTGGTCATTGGTGGCCGCGCTCGACCGCGCCTATCCGCTGCCGTCGGCGCTCAGCGAGGACGGCGACGACGATGCGCCGCTGCCCGACCGCGCCCCGACCGTGTTGCTGCGCGATGGCCTGCGCGATGGCCGTGCCGAGGAACTTGGCGGCCTGGCGCAACTGCTCAGCGCCAGCGAACGCGGCGCGCTGCTGCACGACGACGAGTCGGCGACGTCGGCGCAGCGCGTGCACTGGCTGCTCGCCCAGGGTGCCGATCCGGAAGCACGCAACAGCGCCGGCGACACGCCGGTGCAGGCATTGATCGCGCGCGGCGGCCAGGCCGTGCCGTCGCTGCTGGTACTGCTGCGCCGTGGCGTATCGCCGGCCGGTGCCGGCGGACTGGCGCGTTTCCTCGCCGCCTGCCACGGCGACGACGGCGCCGGTACGAACCTGGAAGCGGTCGCGCTGGAACTGATCGAGCGCGGCGCCGACCCGTTCGCGCGTTCGCCTGCCGGCGACCCGGCGCTGGCGCTGGCCGTGCGACTGGACTGGACGCGTCTCGTCGAGCGCCTGCTCGCGATCGGCGTCGACCTCAACGCCCGCGACAGCCATGGCATGAGCGCCTTGCACCTGGCCGCCGCGCTGGGTCGCGACGAGATGCTCAAGCGCCTGGTGGCGCAGGGCGCTGCCCCCGACTTGCTGGCCGCCGACGGTCAAACCCCGCTCGGCGTGGCGCTGGCCTCGGGCCGCCGCGACCTTGCCGACTGGCTCGACTGGCGCGGCTGGCCGTTGCCCAGGCGCCCGCTGCAGGCGCAGGACGTGCCGGCGGCCGCGATCATGGGCGATGCCGACGCCGTGCGGCGCCTGCTCGATCTCGGCCTGCCGGTCGATGCCGTCGACGCGCAGGGCTGCACCGCATTGCTGCGCGCCGCCGGTGGCGGTCATCGCGCAGTGGTCGACCTCCTGCTTGCTCGCAATGCCGACCCGAAGGCCACCGCCCATTCCGGTGCGACGCCGCTGTCGGCGGCGGTGAGCATGCGCCACGCCGAGATCGTCGACCGTCTGATCGCCGCCGGCGCACCGCTGGAGCAGCGCCTGCCGGGCGAGCTGACCGTGCTGATGGTTGCGTGCGCCCTGGGCCTGACCGACCTGGCCGCACGGCTGCTGGCCGCCGGTGCCGACGTCCAGGCCTGCGACGCGCAGGGCCGACAGGCGCTGCATTGCGCAGCGATGTACGGCTTCAACGCGCGCGAGCGTTCGCGCCTGGTGGCCTTGTTCGACACGCTGCTGCTGGCCGGTGTCGACGCCGACCATCCGGCGGCGGGTGCGACCCCGCTGTTGCTGTTGCTGGGCGCGCGCGCCGAACCTGGCACCGCCGCCGACGAGGATGTGCTGATCGCCGGCATGCAGTTGCTGGTCGACCACGAGGCCGCGCTCGATGCCAAGGACCCGCGCGGCTTCGGCCCGCTGCACCTGGCGGCGCTGCACGGCCTGTTGCGCGTGGTCCAGTTCCTGATGCGCGCCGGTGCCGACCCGGACCTGCGCGATGCGCTCAACCGCACGCCACGCGAGATCGCCGTGATGCGCGGCTTCATCGACATCGCGGCGGAGTTCGCACCGCCGGCGTCGGGCCAGAACATGTCGATGGCGCGGTTCCTGCGCGAGCCACGCTGAGTCCGGCGTCCCGGCGCATCACGTCGTCCCGGCGCACGCCGGGATCCAGGCCCACAGCCTGTCCGCCCTTTCACCGTCATCCCGGCGTTCGCCGGGATGACGGGAACTACTCCTCGTCCAGCACATTCTCTTCGTTGCGCGTCGCATCGGCGATCTCGCCGAGCACGCCCTCACCGAAGTCGGCGTTGAACAGTTCCTCCAGCTCGCGTCGCGCATCCTGCGTCGACTGCAGCAACGCGTCCTCGTCGTCGCGGATCAGGTACTGCGCACGCAGCAGGCGCTGATCATGTTCGCGGAAGCGTTCGGCATGGTCGCGCGCGACGTCTTCGGGCAGGCCCAGCTCGACCAGCACCTTCTCGCCCATGCGCAGGCTGCTGTAGAACGTCTCGCGCAGCGCCCGCGCACCCAGGTCCATCAGCTCCCACGCATGGCGACGATCGCGCGCACGGGCGAACACCGTCGCCTCCGGATACAGACGGCGAATCGTGCGCACCGTGTGCAGGTTCTCCTCGACGCCGTCGATCGCGACCACGAACACCTTCACATGTGCCGCGCCGGCCGATCGCAGCAGCTCGGCCTTGGCCGGATCGCCGTAATACACCGGGTTGCCGAAGCGGCGCACGAAGTCGACCTGGTCGGCGCTGTGCTCGATGCCGATGAACGGAATCTTCTGCGCGACCAGCAGGCGCGCGACGATCTGCCCGAAACGGCCGAAGCCGGCGATCAGCACCTGCGGCACGCCGTCCTGCGGAATGGTGTCGAACTCGCGTTCCTTGCGCCGCACCGGGTTGGAAGCGAGCAGGCGCGAAATCGCGATCAGCAGCAGCGGCGTCAACGCCATCGACACACCGACCGCGGCGGCGAGCCGGTCGCGCATCGGGTCGTCGATCAGGCCCGACTTCACGCCTTCGTTGAACAGCACGAACGCGAACTCGCCGCCCAGCGCCAGCACGCCGCCCAGCTGCAGCGCACCGCGTGGGTCGAGCCCGCCCGGGCGTCGCCCGATCAGGTAGAGGATGGCGAACTTCACCACCATCAGCACCGCCACCAGTCCGGTGATCATCCACGGCTCGGACAACACCCGCTGCAGGTCGATGCTCATGCCCACGGCAATGAAGAACAGGCCCAGCAACAAGCCCTTGAACGGATCGATCTGTGCTTCGAGTTCGTGGCGGAATTCCGAATCGGCCAGCAGCACGCCGGCGATGAACGCGCCCAGGCCTGCCGACAGTCCCGCGATCTGCATGATCCAGGCGCTGCCGAGCACCGTCAGCAGTGCCGCGCCGGTAAACACCTCGGGCATCTGCGCGCGCGCGACCACGCGGAAGACGTGCCGCAACACCACGCGACCGCCGATCACCAATGCCACCACGGCGCCAACGGCCTTGAGCACATCGTCCCAGCCGAACTCGGCACCGCCGGCGCGACCCAGCAACGGGATCGCCGCCAGCAACGGGATCGCGGCAAGGTCCTGGAACAGCAGCACGCCGAACGCCACGCGGCCGTGGTCGGTGGTCAGCTCCTTGCGCTCGGACAACAGCTGCAGGCCGACCGCGGTGGACGACAGCGTCAGGCCGAGGCCGACCAGCAGCGCTGCCTGCCAGCTCAACCCCGCGACCATCGCCAGGCCGCCCAGGGCCAGCCCACACAGCAGCACCTGCAGGCCGCCGACGACGAAGACCGGCTTGCGCATCACCCGCAGTCGCGCCGCCGACAGTTCCAGGCCGATCACGAACAGCAGCATCACCACGCCAATCTCGGCGGCGGTGAGCACCCGCTCTGCCTCGGTCACGACCCGCAGGCCATAGGGGCCGAGCACCACGCCGGCGGTCAGGTATCCCAGTACCGCGCCCAGGCCGAAGCGACGGAATATCGGCACCGCGATCACGGCGGCCAACAGGAATACCAGAGCAAGTTCCAGACCACCGCTGTGCATGAGCACCTCCTGGATTCGAGTATAAGTGCCGCCCCCCGCCGGCAGGCCGTGATGCCTTCGTCCGTTGCCCGCGACCGGCCCATGCAGGGGACGGGGTTGTGCGAAGCCACGATTCCGAGTGTGATCTGCGCACCGCATCGATAAGGAGGTCGCATGGCAAGGCAGGGATGGTGGGCGTTGGCGCTGGTGGCCTCGGCGCGCGCGCCGGAGGAAGTCGGCCGGCAGGTCGAGGCGAGCATGCGGGTGACCGGCTCGGTCGACATCGAGCGCGATGGCGGCGTGTACTCTGATAGCGACAATGGCCGCGCCTGCTGGCGCCGCCGGGGTAGGGCGCCACGGCGCCAAGACTGCCGCGGAGCGCCGCCGCCGCATTGCCGCGAACAGCAAGGGGACATGTGATGGGAATCGGAAAGTTCAGCAACGTGTTGGTCGCGCTGGCGCTGCTGCTACCCGGAGCCTTGCTCGCGTTCGAGCAGGATCGGTCGTATGCGCTTCACGCAGAAGGCGAGATCGTCCTCAATCCGGACGGAACCGTGCGCGACTACACATTGACGTCGACCGAACTGCCGCCATTGATCGCCGCGCCGGTCGATCGCAGCGTACGCAGCTGGCGCTTCGTGCCGGTGCTCGTGGATGGCCAGCCGGTTGCGGCCAAGACCCATTGGAACCTGCAACTGTCTCTGGAGCCGGTGGATGGAAGCTACCGGATGCGCATCTCGAAGATAACGTTCGGCGACCCGAAGAGCGCCGGCCGTCTGACGCCGCCGATGTATCCACGCGATGCGGCCATCGCCGGCGTTGGTGCACAGGTGGATCTGGTCCTAAAGCTTGACGACAAAGGCAAGGTCATTGCGGTGCATTCGTACCAGACCAGCCTGACCCACAGGGCGAACGACAAGGTCGCCCGTGCCTGGCGGCGTCGCTTCGAGCAGGCTGCGGTCCAGGCGGCAATGCAGTGGACGTTCGACCTGACCGAAACCATCGATGGCAAGGCCATCGAATCGATCACGCAGGTACCGGTCGACTTCATCGCCCCAACCACCAATGGCGATGGCATCAGGCGCTGGCAGTCCTACGTACCCGGTCCGATCAGCCCGGTGCCATGGCCTGAGGCGACCGGCGCGGTCGCCGACCTCGACCAGCGCGAGCCGGGAGACGACGCGCCACGCTCGATGTCCTCCCGCTTTCGGCTGGTCGACGACGTCGTCGGCAGGGTCCTTTGATCGGAGCCATGCCGCTCAGGCACGGCAGGTATCGGACCGGAGTCACGCGCCTGACACCGATCGGCGGTTGATTCCCGCGGCGCGGTTACACTTGCGGGAAACATCACGAACGGAAATTGACGATGGGGATCGGGGCGTTTCGAAGCATTGTGATGGCGGCTGCCCTGATGCTTCCCGGAATGTCGCATGGGTCTGGGCCGGTGAAGTCATACGCGCTTCGCGCAGAAGGTGACATCGTCCTTAACCAGGATGGAAGCGTTCGTGACAGCACGCTGACGACTACCGAGTTGCCGCCAGCGATTGTCGCCACGGTTGATCGCAACGTGCGCAGTTGGCGTTTTGAGCCGATCCTGATCGACGGCCATCCCGTCGCCGCCAAGACCCATTGGCGAATGCAGTTGTCCGTGGAGGCCGTCGACGGCAACTATCAACTGCGAATCTCGCGCGTGAGCTTCGGTGATCCCAGGCTCACCGGCGCTGGGGCGCTACCGAAGTATCCAGGCGCCACCGTGGAGGCTGCTGTCGGCGCGACGGTGGAGCTGATCCTGAAGCTCGATGACAAAGGCAACGTGGTCGCGGTGCATCCGTATCAGGTCAGCCTGACCCATCGGGTGTCCGAAAAGCTCGCCGATGCCTGGCGCAAGCGCTTCGCGTCGGCAGCGATCAAAGCTGCCATGGCATGGAAATTCGATCTGACGGAGACGATCGGCGGGCAGGCCACGGATTCGATTATCCAGCTGACCGTCGAATACGTGCCTTCGTCATTCAATGTCAATGGCAGCGGGCCGCCATGGCGCGCTTACGTGCCAGGCCCGATCAGCGTCGTGCCATGGCCGGAGGCAACACTTGCTGCCACAGGCGTGGACGAGCACGGGGGAGAGGACGACGACACGCCGCGTTCCATGTCCTCCCGCTTTCGTCTGGTCGACGACGTCGTCGGCAAGGTGCTCTGAGCCAAGATATCCTCAACCGCAGCAACGAAAAACGCCCCGCGATGCGGGGCGTTCTCGTTGCGTCACACGTAGAACTCAGCGCTTCATCGAGCTGAAGAACTCGTCGTTCGACTTGCTCGTCTTCATCTTGTCGAGCAGGAACTCCATTGCGCCGATCTCGTCCATGCCGTGCAGCAGCTTGCGCAGGATCCAGATCTTCTGCAGCAGTTCCGGCTCGATCAGCAGGTCCTCGCGGCGGGTGCCCGAACGGTTGATGTTGATCGCCGGGTACACGCGCTTCTCGGCGATACGACGGTCCAGGTGCACTTCCGAGTTGCCGGTGCCCTTGAACTCTTCGTAGATCACCTCGTCCATCTTGCTGCCGGTGTCGATCAGCGCGGTGGCGATGATCGTCAGCGAGCCGCCTTCCTCGACGTTGCGCGCGGCACCGAAGAAACGCTTCGGGCGGTGCAGGGCGTTGGCGTCGACACCACCGGTCAGGACCTTGCCCGACGACGGCACGACGTTGTTGTAGGCACGGGCCAGGCGGGTGATCGAGTCGAGCAGGATGACCACGTCGCGCTTGTGTTCGACCAGGCGCTTGGCGCGCTCGATCACCATTTCGGCGACCTGTACGTGGCGCGCGGCCGGCTCGTCAAACGTCGAGGAGACCACTTCGCCGCGCACGGTTCGCTGCATTTCGGTCACTTCTTCCGGACGCTCGTCCACCAGCAGCACGATCAGATGTACGTCCGGGTGGTTGTGCGTGATGGCCGTGGCCACCTGCTGCATCATCATCGTCTTGCCGGCCTTGGGCGGCGAGACGATCAGGGCGCGCTGGCCTTTGCCCTGCGGCGCCATCAGGTCGAGGATGCGGCCGGTGATGTCTTCCGTCGAACCGTCGCCACGCTCCAGGCGGAACTTGCGGCGGGGGAACAGCGGCGTGAGGTTCTCGAACAGGACCTTGTTCTTGCTCGCTTCCAGCGGCTCGCCGTTGATCGTGTCGACCACGGCCAGGGCGAAGTAGCGCTCGCCGTCCTTGGGCCAGCGGATGCGGCCGGACAGATGGTCGCCGGTGCGCAGGTTGAAGCGGCGGATCTGGCTGGGCGAGATGTACGTGTCGTCCGGACCGGCCAGGTAGCTGGCCTCATGCGAGCGCAGGAAGCCGAAGCCGTCGGGCAGGATTTCCAGCACGCCGTCGGCGGCCACGCCCTCGCCATGACGGGTCAGGACCTTGAGCAGGGCGAAGATGACGTCCTGCTTGCGGGCACGGGCGACGCCTTCCTGGATCTGCAGGGTGTCGGCGAGGTCGAGCAGCTTGTTCGCCGGCATCCGCTTGAGGTCGCCCAGCGAGTACTGCGGGAAGCCCTCGGGCACCTGCGGGTGCGGGCGCGGCACGAACTGCTCGCCGTTGCCGCCGTCGTCCTCCATGCCACCCTGGAACCGGTCGCGCTGGCGGTCACGGCGGTTGCGGAAGCGGTCGCGGCGGTTGTTGCGGCCGCCTTCGTCGCCACCCTGGCCCTGGCCTTGCTGCTGGCCCTGCTGGCCGCCGCCCTGGTTGCGGTTCTGGTTCTGGCCTTGGCCACCTTGGCCTTGACCCTGGTTCTGACCGCCCTGGCCACGCTGGCCCTGGCCGCCTTCGCCCTGCTGGGCGGGGGCGCCATCGGCGCGGGGTTCGGAGGGAGCGGCGGCCGGAGCGGGCGCGCTGGGGGCCGGGGCAGCCGGCGGCGGGGCTTCCGCGCGCGGCGCCGGGGCGCTGGGGATGTCGAGTTGGGTCTGTGCGGCGGCGGCGTTGTCGGCGGCCTTGCTCACACGCGGCTTGCGCACGCGCTTTTCGGCGGTGTCGCCAGCGTCGGGGGTGTTATCGGACAAGCAGGGATTCCTCGCTAAGGCGAGCGCTCGCAGGCGGCGAGCGGGACGTCAGGGACGATGGGTTATCAGAGGGGGTGCGGCGCCGCGACTGGTCACGCGACAGGTCTACGAAAACGCCGGGTGAGACGAAACTAGCACTGCCAAAGCGTGGCGGCAAGCGTCTGGACAGGGGGCGTTCACATCGCCGGAGGGGCCGGCGGAGCTGCGCCCGGAGGGCGGGCGCAGCGCAGGGGCTCGTTACGGGGCCGGGGCCCGGCCTCAGAGCGCCTTGTCGATCATCTGGCTGAGCTGGGCCTTGCCCACCGCGCCGATCTGGGTGGCCTGGACCTGGCCGTTCTTGAACAGCAGCAGCATCGGGATCGAGCGCACGTGGTACTTCATCGCCGTGTTGCGGTTGTGGTCGACATTGACCTTGGCGATCTTGACCTTGCCCTCGTAGGCGGCGGCCAGCTCGTCCAGGGCCGGGGCGATCATCTTGCACGGGCCGCACCATTCCGCCCAGAAGTCCACCAGGACCGGCTCGGACGACTGCAGCACGGCGGCATCGAAATCGGCATCGCCGACGTGCAAAATTTTCTCGCTCACGGGGTTCTCCTGCGGGTTGGATCGACGGCCGAGGGGCGGCACGGGCCGCCGGCCCGGCTGGGGCCGGCCCGGGACCGGCGGTGCCGGATCGGGCGTTACGGTAAACTGGGGCGTTTCGCGGCGACTTCAAGCCCGCCGCCGACACCCGAACCGAGCCGGCTCTCATGAGGCATGACCCTCTCTGGGACCGGCCCCGGCAGTCTGCGATGCGGACGCCACCCACGCAAGCGCACTATTGCAAAACTGCATGCTGCAGATAGCACGGTCCGCGCGGACAGACTGAAGCTGATGAGCGACAAGCCCCTAACCGATATTTCCTTTTCGACCTACGACCTGCATCCGAGCCTGTTGGCCGGACTCGAGGCCGCAGGATTCACCCGCTGCACTCCGATCCAGGCACTGACGCTGCCGATCGCACTCACCGGACGTGACGTCGCCGGCCAGGCCCAGACCGGCACCGGCAAGACGCTGGCGTTCCTGGTCGCGGTGATCAACCGCCTGCTGACGCGTCCGGCGCTGGCCGAGCGCAAGCCCGAGGACCCGCGCGCGCTGATCCTCGCGCCGACGCGCGAACTGGCGATCCAGATCCACAAGGACGCGGTCAAGTTCGGCAGCGACCTGGGCCTGAAGTTCGCCCTGGTCTACGGCGGCGTCGACTACGACAAGCAGCGAGAGCTGCTGCAGAAGGGCGCCGACGTCATCATCGCCACGCCCGGCCGCCTGATCGACTACGTCAAGCAGCACAAGGTCGTTTCGCTGCACGCCTGCGAAGTCTGCGTGCTCGACGAAGCCGACCGCATGTTCGATCTGGGCTTCATCAAGGACATCCGCTTCCTGCTGCGCCGCATGCCGATCCGCACCGAGCGGCAGACGCTGCTGTTCTCGGCCACGCTCAGCCACCGCGTGCTGGAGCTGGCGTACGAGCACATGAACGAGCCTGAGAAGGTGGTCGTCGAGACCGAGTTCATCACCGCCGCCAAGGTCCGCCAGAAGGTCTACTTCCCTGCCGACGAAGAAAAGATCCCGCTGCTGCTGGGCCTGCTGTCGCGCAGCGAAGGTGCGCGCACGATGGTGTTCGTCAACACCAAGGCCTTCGTCGAGCGGGTCGCGCGTGCGCTCGAGCGCGGCGGCTATCGCGTCGGCGTGCTGTCGGGTGATGTGCCGCAGAAAAAGCGCGAGTCGCTGCTCAACAAGTTCCAGAAGGGCCAGCTCGAGATCCTCGTCGCCACCGACGTGGCCGCGCGCGGCCTGCACATCGACGGCGTCTCGCACGTCTACAACTACGACCTTCCGTTCGATGCCGAAGACTACGTCCACCGCATCGGCCGTACCGCCCGCCTGGGCGCCGAAGGCGACGCGATCAGCTTCGCCTGCGAGCGCTATGCGATGTCGCTGCCGGACATCGAGGCCTACATCGAGCAGAAGCTGCCGGTGGCGACGGTCGAGGCCGACCTGCTGGTCTCGCTGCCGCGTACGCCGCGCGAAGTGCCGGCCGGCGAGCCGGGTGAAGAGGAAGAAAGCATCGGCGCCATCTTCAAGGAAGCGCGCGAACAGCGTGCGGCCGACGAGGAGCGTCGCGGCGGTGGCAAGGGTCGCAGCGGCAGCGGTGCCGGTCCGCGTCGCGGCAGTGGCGGTGGTCGCCCTGGCGAGCGTCGTGAAGGCGGTGCGCCGCGTGGCGAGCGCAAGCCGCGCGCGGCGGCAGCCGTGGCCGAGGCGGGTGCATCGGTGGTGGCCGCGCCTGCCGCAGCCGCAGCCGCACCCACGCCGGGCCTGGCCGATGCCGAGCGCGCGCCGCGCAAGCGCCGCCGTCGTCGTGGCGGCAAGCGCGTCGAAGGCAACGGTGAAGCCGCGGCCGTCGCCGCGCCGCAGAGCAAGGGCACCCAGCAGGTGCATGCGCAAAAGCCGCCGAAGGCTGCTGCGTCGGGCGAGAAGACCGGCCTGCTCAACCGCATCGGCCGCAGCCTGAAGTCGCTGATCACGCGCGCACCGCGCAGCCAGCACTGACTGCTCTGAGCCCCTCTCCCGCTAGCGGGAGAGGGGCTGGGGTGAGGGCAGGGGCGAAGCAGTCCAAGAGCGCCCTCATCCGCCCTCCGGGCACCTTCTCCCGCGAGCGGGAGAAGGGACTTTCACGATCACCGTCGCGGTTTTATTGACGCCGCTGGCCTTCCTCGCCCGCGCCACCGATACTTGCCGGCACGAGCAAGCACCGGTGAGCGATGAGCGTCCTGCGCTTCGACAATGTCAGCAAGCGATACAGCGGCGGCCACGACGCGCTGAGCGAAGTCAGCTTTGAAGTGGCGTCGGGCGAGATGCTGTTCGTGACCGGCCATTCCGGTGCCGGCAAGAGCACCCTGCTCAAACTCATCCATCTGTCCGAGCGGCCCAGCCGCGGCGCCGTGCTGTTCGGCGACCGCAACCTGCTCAAGGTGCGCGGCCGTCGCATCGCCCTGCACCGGCGCGATGTCGGCGTTGTGTTCCAGGACCACCGCCTGCTCGCCGACCGCAGCGTCGCCGACAACGTCGCCCTGCCGCTGATCCTGCGCGGCCTGCGCCGTGGCGACATCGGCAAGCGCGTGCGCAGCGTGCTCGACAAGGTCGGCCTGGGCGCGCGCGCCGAAGCCCTGCCGACGCAACTGTCGGCCGGCGAACAGCAGCGCGTCGGCATCGCCCGCGCCATCGTCGGCGAACCGCGCCTGCTGGTCGCGGACGAACCCACCGGCAATCTCGACCCCACTTTGTCGGCCGAAATCATGGCGCTGTTCGAGTCGCTGCCCGAGCGCGGCACCAGCGTACTGGTCGCCAGCCACGACCTGGCGCTGGTCAAGCGCATGAAGAAGCGCGTACTCGTGCTCAACCAGGGTCGCCTGGTCGACGACATCTCGCCGCAGGACCTGGCCCAGTGAGCGCGTCCTCGCCGGAAGCGACCAAGCCGCAGGCCCCGGCCGCCAAGGCGCGCCCGCAGGCGCCGCGTTCGCGCCTGGGCACCTGGTTCGACCACCACCTCTACAGCCTGGTCGCCAGCCTCGGCCGCATGTTCCACAAGCCCTGGGCGACCGCGCTGACCATCGGCGTGATGGCGGTGGCAATCACGCTTCCGCTTGGCCTGTGGGCGGCGCTGGGCAACATCGAGCGTTTCACCGGCTCGGTGCAGCAGGCGCGCCAGATCAGCCTGTTCCTCAAGCCGGCGGTCGCGCTCGACCGTGCCCGCGCGCTAGCCGACGAGCTGCGTGGCCGCGCCGACGTCGCCTCGCTCGAACTGCGCTCGCCGGAGCAGGGGATGCAGGAGCTGCGCGAGCACAGCGGCCTGGGTGAAGCCATATCTTCTGTTGAAGGCAATCCGTTGCCGAGCGTGCTGATCGTCAGCCCGAAGGGCGACGAAGCGATGCTCGCCGCCTCGCTGGCGAACCTGCCCGAAGTCGACGTCGTCCAGCACGACGCCGGCTGGCGCCAGCGCCTGGACAGCTGGCTGCGCTTCGGCGTGCGCCTGGCCTGGGTGCTGGCGATCCTGCTCGGCCTGGGCGCGCTGCTGGTGGTCGGCAACACGGTGCGCCTGGACATCCAGGCGCGCCGCGAGGAAATCGCAGTGCTGCAGCAGCTCGGCGCCACGGACGGCTTCATTCGTCGCCCCTTCCTTTATCTGGGCCTGAGCTACGGCCTGGTCGCAGGTGCGATCGCGCTGGCGCTGCTGACCGCGGCCGACCAGGCGCTGCGCGATCCGCTGGCCGACCTCGCCCGCAGTTATGGCAGCAGCTTCACCCTGCGCGGCTTCGACCTGCGCCAGGCAGCAGCCATCGTCTTCGGCTCCGGCCTGCTCGGCTGGATCGGCGCCGGTCTGGTTACCGGTCATTACCTGCGCCAGACCCGACCCATTTCGTAAGCAGTGAACGCATGACCTCCCACGACCTTCGCCACCTCGCCAGCACCGCGCCCCGGATCATGGTGGTGGACGGTTCCAAGCTGGTGCGCAAGCTCATCGGCGACGTGCTCACGCGCGAACTCGCCGACGCGGTGGTCGTGCCCTGCGCCGGCATCGCCGAGGCGCGCGCCGCGCTCGAAGCAGGCGCAGTCGACCTGGTCACCACGTCGCTGTCGCTGCCCGACGGCGACGGCATCGCCCTCGCGCGGGCGGTGCGCGAGGCGGCCGGCCAGGCCTATGTGCCGATCATCGTGGTGTCCGGTGATGCGCAGTCGCACCTGGAGTCGCGCAGCTTCACCGAAGACGTCACCGACTATTTCGACAAGGCACTGGGCCACACCGCATTGGCCGCCTTCATCCGCGGCTACGTGCACCCGCAGCCGATCCCCGGCGCGCGCGTGCTCTACGTCGAGGACAGCAAGGTCGTCGCGCTGGCGACCAAGCGCATGCTCGAACGCGCCGGCCTGAGCGTGCTGCACTTCATCGGCGTCGAGGAAGCGCTCGAGTTCCTCGAGACGCGCCGCGGTCAGGACGACATCGGCGCCGACCTGGTGCTGACCGACGTTTACCTGAAAGGCGCGCTGAGCGGCAACGACCTGCTCGAGCGTCTGCGCCAGGACTTCGGCCACGGCAAGCGCCGCCTGCCGGTGCTGGTGATGACCGGCGATGCCAACGCCCACAACCAGAGCGCGCTGCTGCGCGCCGGCGCCAACGACCTGGTGCTCAAGCCGATCGAAGAGCGCCTGCTGATCACCAAGACGCTGTTCCAGCTGCGCCTGTCGCGCTTGCCGGAGCAGGCGACGCTGGACGCATGAACGACGGCGGCGAGCGCGCCCACAGGATCGCACTGGAGCCCTCCTGGAAGGAGCGGATAGGCGACTACCTGCAACGTCCCGACATGCAGGCCCTGTCGAGCTTCCTGCGCGAGCGCAAGGCGGCCGGCGCCAGGGTCTATCCGCCCGGCCCCAGCATCTTTGCCGCCTTCGACGCGACACCGTTCGATGCGGTCAAGGTCGTCATCCTCGGCCAGGACCCGTACCACGGCTACGGCCAGGCCCATGGGCTGTGCTTTTCGGTGCTGCCCGGCGTGGCGGTGCCGCCGTCGCTGCTCAACATCTTCAAGGAGATCGAGCGCGACCTCGGCATCTCCCGACCCGACCACGGTTGCCTGTTGCCCTGGGCGCAGCGCGGCGTGCTGCTGCTCAATGCCGTGCTGACCGTCGAGGAAGGCCGTGCCGGCGCCCACCAGGGCAAGGGCTGGGAAGGCTTCACCGACCACGTCGTCGACACCCTCAACCGCGAGCGCGAAGGCCTGGTCTTCCTGCTCTGGGGCAGCTACGCCCAGGCCAAGGGCAAGGTCATCGATTCGCGCCGACACCGGGTGCTCAAGGCGCCCCACCCCTCGCCGCTGTCGGCCCACCGCGGGTTCCTGGGCTGCGGCCATTTCTCGGCCGCCAACGAGTACCTGCAGCGGCGCGGGCAGGGCGGAATCGACTGGTCGCTGCCCCCCAGGCACCAGTGGGCTGTCTGACTGCGTTTTCGGCACGATCCCGAACCTGAACGGTTTCATTGTTGCGCTGCTGCAACAGTGTGGAACTTCCAGGGCCTTTAGCAGTCCTACAACCCGACTGCTAAGATGCCTGCCATGACCACGAACAGCCTTTCCAACAGCGGCCTGTCCACTGCACTGGTGGCCAACAACATCCCGGTGCCGAGCGCGCTTGGCTCGCTGGACGCCTACGTCAACGCGGTGCACCGCATCCCGGTGCTGACCGTCGAGGACGAACAGGCGCTGGCCCGCCGTTTCCGCGAAGGCGAAGACCTCGATGCCGCCCGTGAGCTGGTGCACTCGCACCTGCGTTTCGTCGTGCACGTGGCCCGTGGCTACAACGGTTACGGCCTGCAGATCGGCGACCTCATCCAGGAAGGCAACATCGGCCTGATGAAGGCGGTCAAGCGTTTCGACCCCGACCAGGGCGTGCGCCTGGTGTCGTTCGCCGTGCACTGGATCCGTGCCGAGATGCACGAGTTCATCCTCAAGAACTGGCGCATCGTCAAGGTCGCCACGACCAAGGCGCAGCGCAAGCTGTTCTTCAACCTGCGCAAGTCCAAGACGCGCCTGGGCTGGATGAACGCCGAGGAAGTCCGCGCCGTGGCGCGCGACCTCAATGTCTCCGAGCGCGAAGTGCTGGAGATGGAATCGCGTCTGTCGGGTCGTGACATCGGCTTCGACGCGCCGGACGATGACGACGATGGCGCGCCGCCGTCGCCGGTCGCGTACCTGCGTGCCGACGGCGAGGATCCCTCGCAGACCTACGAGCGCGAGGACGAGGAAGACGGCCACCTGGCGCTGCTGCGCGAGGGCCTGTCGGAACTCGATGCGCGTTCGCGCGACATCATCAAGCGCCGCTGGCTCGACGACGAAAGCAAGATCACGCTGCAGGAGCTGGCCGACGAGTACGGCGTCAGCGCCGAGCGCATCCGCCAGATCGAGGCGAACGCGCTCAAGAAGATGCGGGCGCTGTTCGCGGCGTAAGCGTCAGCGATGAGATATGCAGGACGGCCCGGGAAACCGGGCCGTTTTGTTTTGCGGGTGTCGACCATCATCCGACGCCGCTCCGCCCCTCACCGTCATCCCGGCGAACGCCGGGATCCAGTGTCGGAGCATCAAGGTCGCGGCGTCAGTGTCCTGTTGAAGGCTACGGGCCTGGATCCCGGCGTTCGCCGGGATGACGTTCAGGGTTTGTCCTGCCCCAGGATGATCCGCGCATGCCGCTGGTAGCTCCAGTACGCCCACGCCCAGTTGATCAGCACGATGATCCGGTTGCGGAAGCCGATCAGGAAGAACACGTGCGCGGCAAGCCAGAACCACCACGCCAGCAGTCCGGACAACTTGAACCCGTGCAGATCGACCACTGCGGCCATGCGGCCGATGGTGGCGAGGTTGCCGAAGTCGCGATAGCGGAACGGCGGCGCGGGTTTGCCGGCCAGACGGGCGCGGATCGCCGCGGCCACATGCGCGCCCATCTGCTTGGCCGCCGGTGCCACGCCTGGCACCGGCTTGCCGTCCTGCACGACGCTGGCCAGGTCGCCGGCGATGAAGATCTCCGGATGGCCAGGCACGCTCAGGTCGGGCGCTACCGGTACGCGCCCGGCGCGATCGCGCTCCACTCCCAGCAGCGCTCCCAGCGGCGAGGCGGCAACACCGGCGGCCCACAACACGGTGCGCGCGGGCACGAACTGTTCGCCGCCCAGGGTGAAGCCACGCCCATCGATCGCGCTGACCGGCGTGCCGGTCACGACTTCGACGCCGAGCTTCTCCAACTGCCGCTGCGCCTTGGCCGACAGCGATTCCGGGAATGAAGCCAGCACGCGCGGGCCGGCTTCGATCAGCCGCACGCGTGCATGCGCCGGATCGATGTTGCGGAACTCGCGCTTGAGCGTGTGCCGGGCGATCTCGGCGAGCGTGCCGGCAAGCTCGACGCCGGTCGGGCCGCCGCCGACAACGGCGAAGCTCAGCCACGCGGCCCGCTCGTCGGCGTCGTCACAGGCCTCGGCGCGCTCGAACGCCAGTAGCAGGCGCCGCCGGATCGCCAGCGCGTCGTCCAGCGTCTTCAGCCCTGGCGCATCGCGGCTCCATTCGTCGTGGCCGAAGTACGCGTGCGTGGCACCGCTGGCGAGCAGCAGGCAGTCATAGGGAAGCTGCTCGCCATCGGCGAGCGTGACCGCGCGCGCCTGCATGTCGATGCCGGTGACCTCACCCAGCCGCACTTCCACGTTGCGCTGGTTGCGCAGGATATGGCGAAGCGGCGCAGCGATATCGGGCGACGACAGCCCGGCCGTGGCGACCTGGTAGAGCAGCGGTTGGAACAGGTGGTGGTTGCGCCGGTCGATCAGCGTGATGTCGACATCGTCAGCGGACAGTGCACGCGTCGCCCAGAGGCCACCAAAGCCGCCGCCGACGACAACGATGCGCGGACGTGCGGAAGGCGAGCTCATATCTCGGCTGCTCCTTGATGGGCGTCGTCGTAGTCGCGGTCGATGCGGGAATGATGCTTGGTATCGCGCATGAACACGTACACCGACAGCGACACGGCAACGCATGCCGTCACGTACCAGTAGAAATACGACTCATGGCCGGCTTTCTTGAACCACAGCGCCAGGTACTCGGCAGTGCCGCCGAACACCGACACGGTCAGTGCATAGGGCAACCCGACGCCGAGCGCGCGGATGTGCGCCGGGAACAACTCGGCCTTCACCACCGCATTGATGGACGTATAGCCGCTGACGATCACCAGCCCGGTCATCACCCATGCGAAGGCGCTCCAGACGCTGCCCGCCGCCGCGATGCCGCTGAGGATGGTGTAGGTGCAAAGCGTGCCGAGCACGCCGAAGGCGATCAGGATCGGGCGCCGCCCGGTACGGTCGGACAGTGCGCCCACCAGTGGCTGCAGCAGCATGAACACCAGCAGCGACGCCGCCGAGATCAGCGTTGCATCGGCCTTGCTGAAGCCGCCGCTGTTGACCAGGAACTTCTGCGGGTAGGTGGTGAAGGTGTAGAACGAGAGCGTGCCGCCCATGGTCAGGCCGACGACGGTCAGCACCTCGCGCGGGTGCTGCAGCAGCACCCGCAGGCTGCCGCGGCGCTTCGGGTCCTGGCTGCTGGCGGCCACGAACGACTCGGTCTCCTGCATGCCGCGCCGCAGGTACAGCGCGGTAACCGCGCACAGGGCGCCGACCACGAACGGGATTCGCCAGCCCCAGTCGTGCAACTGCTCTTCGGTCAGCAGCAGTCGTTGCAGCAGCACCAGCAGCCCGAGAGCGATCAGTTGCCCCATCACCAGTGTCACGTACTGGAAGCTCGACCAGAAACCGCGGCGGCGCGCGTCGGCCATCTCGCTCAGGTAGGTGGCCGAGGTGCCGTACTCGCCGCCGACGCTGAGGCCCTGCAGCAGGCGCGCGAACACCAGCAGTGCCGGTGCCGCCAGGCCGATGCTGTCGTGGCCCGGCGCGACGGCGATCAGCAGCGAGCCGGCGCACATCAGCAGCACCGACAGCATCAGCGCCGCCTTGCGGCCGTGGCGGTCGGCGTAGAGTCCCATCAGCCAGCCGCCGACAGGACGCATCAGGAAGCCGACCGCGAACACCGCGGCGGTATCGAGCAACTGCGCGGTGGTGTCGCCTTTGGGGAAGAAGTGCGGTGCGAAGTAGATGGCGAACGCGGAGTAGGCGTACCAGTCGTACCACTCCACCAGGTTGCCGACCGAACCGCTGAAGATGCTGCGCAGGCGGTGGGCGGGTGTGATCCGGGTCGTCGCATCCATGCGCACAGTTTGCCCTAACCCTGTGGGAGCGGCCTCAGCCGCGATGGCTGGAGGCACAACAGATCGCGGCTGAAGCCGCTCCCACAGCAGGTGCCGATCAGCGCAACCGGTCGGCCAGCAGTGCCTCGAGCTTGCGCTGGTCGGCGGCGAAGCGGCGGATGCCGTCGGCGAGCTTGTCGTTGGCCATCGCATCCTCGTTGTGCTGCCAGCGGAAGGCCGCTTCGTCGAGCACGGCCGGTGCCGGTGCGCGGTCGCCGGTGTCGTTCAATGCGCGCGGTACGCCGCCTTCGCTGGCGGCCAGTTCGGCCAGCAGTTCCGGCGAGATGGTCAGGCGATCGCAACCGGCCAGCGCCAGCACCTGCCCGGTGTTGCGGAAGCTCGCACCCATCACCACGGTGTTGAAGCCGTGGCGCTTGTAGTGGTGCCAGATGCGGGTGACCGACTGCACGCCGGGATCGTCCTGCGGCGTGGCCGGCTTCTCGCCGCCGTTGGCCAGGTGCCAGTCGAGGATGCGGCCGACGAAGGGCGAGATCAGGAACACGCCGGCCTCGGCGCAGGCCACGGCCTGGGCGAACGAGAACAGCAGGGTCAGGTTGCAGTTGATGCCTTCGCGCTCGAGCTGCTCGGCGGCGCGGATGCCTTCCCAGGTCGAGGCGGTCTTGATCAGCAGGCGCTCGCGGCCGATGGCGGCCTTCTCGTACAGCGCGACCAGCTTGCGGGCCTTGGCCAGGGTGGCGTCGGTGTCGAAGCTCAGGCGCGCATCGACCTCGGTCGAGACCCGGCCCGGAATCAGCTTGAGGATTTCGGTGCCGATGGTGACCGCGAGGACGTCGGAAGCGTCGGCGACGCGCTCGGCCAGGTCGGAACCGCGCGCCTGCGCCAGTGCCGAGTCGATCAGCGGCGAATAGGCCGGGATCGAGGCGGCTTTGAGCAGCAGCGACGGATTGGTGGTGGCGTCGAGCGGATGGAAACGGGCGATCGCCTCGATGTCGCCGGTGTCGGCGACGACGGCGGACAGGGTGCGCAGTTGTTCGAGCTGGCTGGTCATGGTGTCGGTGGCTTCGGTGTCGGGTTCATTCTCTCCGATTAGATCATGGTAGCGCTAACATTCGTACGGTGGCCTGCGTCATACCCGCGGCGCCGGCCTGGGGTAGGCTCGCCGTGACCCAGCCTGGAAGCGTGTCATGGCCGAACCCGAGCGCCGCATTGCCCTGCTGATCGACGCCGACAACGCGCCGGCCGCCAGGATCGACGTGATCCTGGCCGAGGTGGCGCGCCATGGCGTGGCCAACGTCCGCCGCGCCTATGGCAACTGGAAGAGCCCGCACCTCAAGAGTTGGGAGGCGACGCTGCACGAGTACGCGATCCGGCCGATCCAGCAGTTTGCCTACAGCAGCGGCAAGAACGCCTCCGACATGGCGATGGTCATCGACGCCATGGACCTGCTCTATGCGCGCAACCTCGACGGATTCGCGATCGTCTCCAGTGACGCCGACTTCACCCCGCTGGTGATGCGGCTGCTGACCGACGGGGTGAAGGTGTATGGCTTCGGCGAACGGAAGACTCCGGCTCCGTTCGTCAATGCCTGCACGACGTTCCTGTTCGTCGAGACGCTTGGGCAGCCGGAAACCGCGGAAACGTCCGTCAGCGAGAAGCCGCGGACAGGCAAGGAGTTGCGCGGTGACACGCGGCTCGTCCACATGCTGCGGACGTCGGTCAATGCGGCTACGCGTGAGGATGGATGGGCGCTGCTGAGTTCGGTTGGAACGCAGATCAGGAATCAGGCTTCGTTCGACGAGCGAAACTACGGGTACCGGAATATCAGTGGACTGATCGAGGCGACGGAGCTGTTCGAGCTCAAGCGCAATGACAAGATCGTCTGGATCCGGGAGAAGTCGGGCAGCAGCGGAAAGCAAACGACCAAGAAGACCAAGGCCTAGCAGGGCTTGTCTTGTCATCCCGAGCGTGAGCGAGGGATCTGCTTTCCGCGGCGAAACAACAGGTCCCTCGCTGCGCTCGGGACGACATGCGGGCCCCTTGCCAAGTCGCTAACGCGAGGGGCCCTAGACTCGCCGCCATGCAGGGCGGTGCCACCATCGCCGGAATCGCGCGCATGGCCGTGCTGGTCGCGGTGCTGTGCGGCACTACGGTGCACGCGCGACAGGGCGATGCCTATGCGCAGCCACGGCGCGCGCTGATCGCGGAGCTGGAAGCCGAGGCCCGCGCCGACGCCGGCACCTCCGCGCGCATCGACCGAGACGTGCTCGAAGTGCTCGCCCGCGTGCCGCGCCACGACTACGTGCCGGCAAACGAGCGCGAACACGCCTACGAGAACCGTCCGCTCGCCATCGGCCATGGCCAGACCATCTCGCAGCCGTACATCGTCGCCTTGATGACCACGCTGGTGCGGCCACGCACGGGACAGAAGATCCTCGAGATCGGCACCGGCTCGGGATACCAGGCGGCGGTGCTGGCGGAGTTCGACGTGCAGGTGTACTCGATCGAGATCATCGCGCCACTGGCCGAGCAGGCGGCGAAGCGACTCAAGCGTTATGCCAACGTCACCTCGCGCAAGGGCGACGGCTATTACGGCTGGAAAGAGCAGGCACCGTTCGATTCGATCATCGTAACCGCGGCCGCGTCCTCGATACCGCCGCCGCTGCTGGCACAGCTCAAGCCGGGCGGGCGCATGGTGATTCCGGTCGGCAGCAGCTTCTTCACCCAGACGTTGATGCTGGTGGAGAAGGATGCGCAGGGGCGCGCACGAACACGGCAGGTGCTGCCAGTGCGGTTCGTGCCGTTGACGGGCGGGCACTGACGATCGTGGCCGATGCTCCTGACGCCGGCCTTTCTGCCGCGGTTCCGGAGGAGGCCCGCGGACGATTGCCGTTTGCCATCGGCTTGATCTCGGCGGCGGCGCTCGCTTACCAGTTGCTGCTGATGCGCTGGCTGGCGATCGAACACTGGCACCCGTTCGCGGTGATGATCATCAGCCTTGCCCTGCTGGGGCACGGCGCGAGCGGCACCTGGCTTGCGGTGTGGTTGCGCGGGCGCGGCAGCGAGTACCTGGCGCCGCGATTCGAAGGCGTGTTCGCAGGGTGCGCCCTGTTGTTCCCGATCACTGCCGCATTGGCCTTGCTGGTTGCACGCGCGATTCCGTTCAATGGCCTCGAGCTGGTATGGGATCCGCGCCAGCTGCTGTGGCTGGGCGCGCTCTACCTGGTGCTGGCGGTACCGTTCTTCTTCGCGGCCAGCTGTTTCGGACTGGCGTTCGCCCGCCATGGCAGCCGCATTCCGGCGCTGTATGGTGCCGACCTGATCGGCGCCGGCGCCGGCGCGCTCGCGGCGCTGGTGCTGGGCTACCTTCCGACCGGCCGCGGCCTGGTGCTGGCGGCACTGGGCGGGACCTGGGCGGCGTTCCTGGTGTCGCGGGCGAACTGGCGCCGGATCGTGGCGCTGCTGGTTGCGGTCCTGCTGGTGGCGTTGATTCCCACGGCGCTGCTGCTGCCGCGACCGAATCCGTACAAGGGCCTGAGCAAGGCGCTGCTGTTGCCGCAGGCACACGTCGTCGCACAACGCTGGGGACCTTATGGCTGGATGGCCGTGCTCGACAGTCCGCAGGTGCCACTGCGGTACGCACCCGGCATGAGCCTGGGTTTCGCAGGCGAACCGCCGGCACAACGCGGTCTGTTCACCGACGGCGATGGCTTGTCGGTCATCACGCGCAATACCGGCGTGGCGCCGGGCGAATGGCTCGATGCGCTGACGTCCGCGCTGCCGTACCACGCGCGGCGGCCGCGCTCGGTGCTGGTGCTGGGCGCAGGGGGCGGCATGGAGGTGCTGCAGGCGCTCGCGCTGGGTGCCGGCCGCGTTGACGCGGTCGAGCTGTCCGCGCAACGGCTGGCGATGGTGCGCGACGACGAGGCTCGCTACGCCGGTCAGCTCTATCGCGACCCACGCGTGCGCACGATCGTGGCCGAACCGCGTGCGCATGTGCGCGCGGACGGCAGGCAACACGATCTGATCGTGCTGGCCGGTGGCGAATCGTTCGCCAGCGGCGGTGCCGGCGTGCAGTCGGCGAGCGAGCAGTACGCGCTGACCGTCGAAGCGATGAGCGATTACCTCAAGCGCCTGTCGCCGACGGGGATGATCGCCATCACGCGCTGGAGCAAGCAGCCGCCTCGCGACGAGCTCAAGCTCGTGGCGACGATGGCCAAAGCGTTGCGGCTGGAGGGCGTAGCCGCGCCAGCGCAGCACGTCGCGGCGATCCGCAACTGGGATGCGAGTACCTGGCTGTTGTCGCGGCGACCCTTCACGCCGGCCGAAGTCGTGGCGATGGAACGCTTCGTCGAGCAACGCGGCTTCGATGCGTTGCTCCTTCCGGGCATCCGGGTCGATCCGGCGAACAATCTGCACGCGCTCGATCCGCCGTACCTGTTCGACGGCGCGCGGGCGCTGCTGTCGCCGCGCGCGGACCCGTTCGTCGACGACTACAAGTTCATGATCGAGCCCGCCAGCGATGACCGCCCGTACTTCGGTCACTACTTCCGCTGGCGCAGCCTGCCGGAGCTGTGGAAGCTGCGCGGGGAGGGCAGTGCGGTGCTGCTCGATTCGGGTTATCTGCTGCTGGTGGCGGCACTGGTACAGGCGTTGCCGCTGGCATTGCTACTGGTATTGCTGCCGCTGCGGGTGCTGGCGCAAGGCGATGCAGGACAAAGTGGCGACATCTCGCGCACTCGCGCCGCTGCGTACTTCACCGCGTTGGGGTTGGCATTCCTGCTGATCGAGATCGCGACGTTGTCGCGGTTGACGCTGCTGGTGGGGCATCCGTTGCTGGCGGCTACCGCGGGGCTTGCCGGCGTGCTGCTGTTCGCCGGAGCGGGAAGCCTGCAGGCGCAGCGCTGGCTTGCCGGCCATGACGCCTCGCCACAGGCCATCACGCTGCGCATTCGCTGGGCGGTTCGCGCGATCGCGTTGGGACTGCTGTGGCAGGTGGCGATGTTCGCCATCGCCATGGAGTACGCCGCGTCGTGGCCACCGTCGGCGCGCGCGCTGCTCGGGCTGATCGGAATCGCGCCGATGGCGTTCGCGATGGGAATGCCGTTCCCGCTTGGCCTGGCAAGGCTGGCACGAACGGCGCCCGGATTCGTGCCGTGGGCGTGGGGCCTCAACGGTTGCGCCTCGGTGCTGGCGGCGATCCTGGCGTTGCTGCTGGCGATGGCCTTCGGCCTGCGCGCGACGTTGCTGATTGCGCTGGTGCTGTACGTGTTCGCGGCGTGGATCTGGCCCGTTCGGACACCGCCGTCGTAGGAGCGAGCTTGCTCGCGATCGAGCGTGACCGGAGCCCTTCGCGAGCAAGCTCGCTCCTACACCGCGGGCGGGGATCAGTACAGGTCGACCGGGTCGACGTCCAGCGACCAGCGCACCTTGCGTGCATCAGGCAGCGCGTGGATCGCCGGCATCGCGGCATCCAGCGCCGAGTGCAAAGTGCGGCGATCGGCAGCCGACAGCAGCAGCTGCGCGCGCTGGTAGCCGGCACGACGCGGCATCGGCGCCGGCAGCGGCCCGTGCAGGTCGAGGGCGGCGCCGGTGTCGTGCACGATTGCGCGCGCCGCGCGCAGGAAGCCTTCGCAGGCCTCGGTGTGCTTGGCTTCCGCGCGCAGCATCGCCAGGTGCGCGAACGGCGGGAAGCCGGCGGCCTCGCGCTGCGCCAGTTCCTCCTCGGCGAAGGCGGAATAGCCACCGGTCAGCAACGTGGCCAGCAGCGGATGACCGGGATGGTGCGTCTGCAGCAGCACTTCACCGCGGCGTTCGGCGCGGCCGGCGCGACCGGCGACCTGGATCAGCAGCTGCGCCAGCTTCTCCGGCGCGCGGAAGTCGGCCGAGAACAGGCCCTCGTCGATGCCGACCACGGCCACCAGCGTCAGCTGCGGCAGGTCGTGGCCCTTGGCCAGCATCTGCGTGCCGACCAGGATGCCGCGCTGCGTGCCGAAGCGGGCCAGGTGCTGCTCCAGCGCGTCACGGTGCTGGGTGGTGCCGCGATCGATGCGCAGCACCGGGACGTCGGGGAAGCGTGCGGCCAGGGCTTCCTCGATGCGCTCGGTGCCGGCGCCCTGCGCTTGCAGCGCCAGTCCGCCGCAGTCGGGGCAGGCGTTGGGCACCGGGCGTCGCGCGCCGCAGTGGTGACACTGCAGGCGTCGGCCGCCCGCGTGCACGGTCATCGGCGAATCACATCGCTGGCATTGCGCGCTCCAGCCGCAGTCGTGGCACAGCAGCACGGGCGCATAGCCGCGCCGGTTCTTGAACACCAGCACCTGGCCGTCGGCATCGAGGGCGCGGCCAATCGTGTCCAGCAGTTCCTGCGACAGGCCGGCTTCCAGCGGGCGCTTGCGCACGTCGCACACGCGTACGCTCGGTGGCTGCGCATCGCCGGCGCGTTCGCGCAGGCGCAGGTGCGTGTAGCGTCCGGTCTGGGCGTTGCGCAGGGTCTCCAGCGACGGCGTCGCGCTGCCCATCAGCACCGGGATGCCGAGGGTCTTGCCGCGCACCAGGGCGAAGTCGCGGGCGTGGTAGCGGATGCCGTCGAGCTGCTTGAAGCTGCCGTCGTGTTCTTCGTCGATGACGATCAGGCCGGCATCGGGCATCGGCAGGAACACCGCCGAGCGGGTTCCGACCACGACCCGCGCTTCGCCGCGGGCGAAGGCGGCCCACGTGCGGGCACGCTCGGCGTCGCCCAGCCCCGAATGCAACGCATGCACCGGCACGCCCAGGCGGGCGCGGAACCGCGCCAGGGTTTGTGGCGTCAGGCCGATCTCCGGCACCAGCACCAGGGCCTGCCGGCCGCGCGCGAGGCAATCGGCGATCGCGTGCAGGTAGACCTCGGTCTTGCCGCTGCCGGTGACGCCGTCGAGCAGCAGGGCAGCGAAACCGTCGCGGCTGGCCAGCACCGCGTCGACGGCGGTCTGCTGTTCGGCGTTGAGGGTCGGGCCCGGTCGGGGCGCGGGTGCCCGTGCCGTCGCCGGTACCGCGATCCGCTCGGCCAGCTCGCGCTTGGCGAGGGCGCGGGCGGCGCTGCGCCAGTCACCGAGGTCGTCGTCCAGGGTGTCCTCGTCGCAGGCGGTGTGCTGCAGGCGGTCCGCCAGTCGCCGCGGCTTGCCCGCGCGCAGTCGCTCGCGCGCCGTCTGCCCGGCTTCGGTCAGCTGCCAGGCCCAGGCGTGGGTATCGGCCAGGGCCTCGCCGCGGCGCAGCGTGGCAGGCAACGCGGTCGCCAGTACTTCGCCGAGCGGTGCGTGGGTGTAACGCGCCAGCCAGCGCAGCGACTCGAACAGCTCGCCGTGGAACACCGGCTGTGGGTCCAGCCGGGCCAGGGCGTGCTTGAGCTGCGGCGCATCGTCGCCGGCGGCGCCGACCTCGGAAATGACACCGACCAGTTCGCGGCTGCCGAACGGCACCCGCACCCGGCTGCCGACGTCGCCCGCGCTCGCTGCCTCGCCCACGGGGGGCAGGTAGTCGAACAGGCGGGGTAGGGGCAGTGGCAGGGCCAGTCGCCAGACTGGCGAATCAGGCTTCGGGGCATCGGGCATCGGCGCAGTCTACCGAGGCGCGAGGGCGCGCAGGCACCCGGGGAAAGTTGCGGGGCATTGCTCCCCGCTCTGTGACAAAAGTCACGCAAGTGATGGAAGTAAAAGGCAATTGGGCCTTATCCACATCGCCTGTGGATAAATCTGTGCATGGCGTGTCGGCAGATTGGTCCGACTACAGAAAAACAGGCGTTGCGGCCACGTTGGTGAAAAAAGTGCCAACGCGGTTATTCTGTTTTCAATCAATCAGTTACCTGTGAAACATCGCTGTCATGCGGTCATGGGCCGGGGTCAGGCGTCAAGTAGTGACGATTCCATTACTGCTGTGCACAACCGCTTTTCGGGCGCGGGCCGCGTCCTGCTTCGCGGAGCACGTGTTAGCGCGTTGTCAAGCGGTTTTGTGGCATGTCGTCATCGCTATGATGCGGGGCATGGCGATGCAGTCCCGATGAGCGTTTCTTCCCCCTCCCACAACTCCACTCCGCCCCCCGCACTGTCCGCGTTCCTGCGCGGCGTCGAGCGTCGTGGCGCGGTCGTGGCCGAGCTCCAGGCCGGCGATGCCGGCCTGGGCGATGCTGCCCTGGCGGCGGCGATGACCCAGTTCCGGGGCGAGGCCGAGTCGCTGGCGATGCCAGCCTGGCCGACCCGTTTCTGGAGCCTGCTGCTGGCCCAGCCGCAGCTGCGCAGCCGCACCGCGGTGGCCCTGCCGATCGATGTGACCGACCGCCTTGGCGAGCTCGGCAGCGGCCCGCGTGCGGCCTTGCTGCTGCGGGTCGCCGCCGGGCTTTCGGAAGACGAGGGCGCGGCCGTGCTGGGCGTGTCCCAACCCAGCTTCCGCCTGGCGTTGCAGCGGGCGCTGCCGCACCACGAGGACGGTCGCGCCGATCCAGAGGCGTGGCAGCGGCTGCGCGAGCAGATCCATCGCCGCATCAAGACCCTGCCGGCCGACCGGCTGGTGCGGCTCAGTGCTGCCCGCGACGCGGTGATGCGCGGTCCGGCATCTGAATCGGCATCGTCGTCCGCTGCGGCGGCTACGGCGCGGCACCGCCCGCGCTGGCTGATGGCGTCGCTGTGGGTGTTGCTGGTGTCGTGCGTGCTGGCACTGGCTGCCAGCTTCATCTGGCCCGACCTGCTGACACCCTGGCAGCACGCGCTTGGCCTGGAGCCGGGCGTGAAACGCGTCCGCGTGGAACCCTTGCCGGAAGGCGGCGAGCCGGCTGCGCGCTATTCCCCCGAAACCGCCCTGGTCGCCCGCCGCGACTTCGACCTGCTGGCTGATCCGCAGGCCCAGGTTGATGCCCGCGACCTCGAGTTCCACAGCTGGTACGCCGCGCAACAGGACGCGGGCGTGACCGAGCCGACTCCGCCCAGCGACGCGCCGCCAGCCGATGCGATCGCACCGACGCCGGTCAACGTAACGCAGACCGGCAGTGAGACCGAGACGGAGTCGTCCGATGCGCCGTAACCGAGGTTTCCTTGCCCTGGCGCTGCTGCTGGCCGTCGCCTCGGCCGGGTCGACCCCGCCGGAGCTGCGCGACGCCATGGCGAAGCTGCCACCGGCGGCGCACGCGCAACTGCAGCGGCAATCGCAGCAATGGGCTGCCTGGTCGCCGCAGCAGCGCGCGGACTATTCCCGCCGTGCCGCGCAATGGGACGCCCTGCCGCGCGGCGAACGCGATGCCATCCGCGAGCGCTATCAGGCCTGGCGTGCGCTACCGGCGCAGGAGCAGGCCCGCATCCAGGCCGCCGCCACGCAGCTGGCGACGATGCCGGCCGAACAGCAGCGGGCCTGGCGGGCGCAGTTCGATGCGCTCGATCGCAGCGAGCGCCGCGGTTGGTTGCTCGGACCCACGCTCGGCGGCGACTACGCGATGTTGCAGCCGCTGCTGGCGCAGGTGCCGGAGCAGGAGCACGCAGCGCTGATGCAGGCGCTGCGGACGATGACCGCACAACAGCGCAAGGATCTGGGTGTGTTGGCCCAGCGAACCCCGCCGACCCGGCGCGAGGCGCTGCGCCGCGGTCTGCTGGCCGCCGGTGCCGATGGCCGCGGCGACTGGCTGTGGCAGCAGATGCAGCACTAAAGCACCTGTCCGTCGTAGGAGCGAGCTTGCTCGCGATCAGCCTTGCCGTGACGGACAGGCCTTCGCGAGCAAGCTCGCTCCTACGAGGGCGGGGTGAAGTGCTCCGGCGCGTACACGACCGCGCCGACGCCCATGCTCACATCCGCACCAGGCTCGCCAGGGCGAGGAAGGTCGCGGCGAAGGCGAGCAGCACGAAGTACAGGTTGCCGATCACCAGGTAGCGCAATACGGTCACCGGCCAGCCGTTGCGGTACACGCGCTTCTGCATCAGCAGCAGGTAGATCGGCAGCCAGATCCACAACAGCGTGAGGAGAATGCCGCTGATCCAGCCGTAGCCGTCCCAGTGCGGCGAGATCGCATTGTCGAGTGCGATCAGGATGAAGAACGCCAGCATCGTCAGGCACATGTAGGCATGGCTGTAGAGCGCGATGACGAGGTGCTCCAGATACAGCCGGCCCGAACCCAGGTAGGCCAGCTTCAGCAACAGGGCGAACACGGGAACCAGCAGGAACAACGCCGAGGGCACCGCGGCAAACAACGCCTTCACCCACAGTCCCGGGTCCTTCTGCGCGCGCGAGACGTTCTCGCGGCCGTGCGCGATCTGGCGGTTGACCCAATGGTTGAAGAACGCAGGCGCCCAGCCGATGACCAGCGGATTGGTTTCCTCGTCCCACGGCTCTTCGCTGCCAAACAGCGTCAGGCGGTCATAGCAGTCGGGGTCGCCGTAGATGCGCGCATCCTCGGACTCCTTGCGCACGCGGTCGCCTTCGGTGCTGGTGGCTTCGGCGATCTGCAACTGCGCGGCCCGGCAGCCGGCGGCGTTGTTGATATCGCGGATCTCGTTGAGTTCGTGGCGGCGGGCGGCCGTGGCGTTGGCCGGCAATGTCGCGAGCTTGACGTGGTGCGGCGCCAGCCGTTCTTCGCGCAGGCGTTGCAGTGTCGCCAGATCGGCCGCCTTCTCCAGGTTCTGCTTCGCCGTCTCCATCGCGGCGGCGGCGCGGCGCGCGCCGTCGGCCTTGGCCGCGGTGATCTGTTCGGCGCTCATGCCGGTCTGGCGACCGATGGCCTCGATGCGGCCGTCAGCGGCGCGATTGACGTCGTCGACGGCAACGTCTATCGCCTTGCGCGCGTGCAGCAGCACCGCCGGGATCGCCGCGCGTGCTTCGGCCAGGTCGGCCAGGTTCTTGCGCCGGATCTGTTCGACGTCGGCGATGCTGGTCGCCTTCGCAAATGCCTTGGACTGCTTGGCGGAGTTCTTGTTGCTCGAGACACCATCCTCGAGCTGCACCATCGGGTTGGCCTTGTCGCTGTTGTCGACGTGGATGACCATCTGCGCGAAGAAGAACGTCACCACGCTCAGCACCACGAACAGGCGCAGCGGCGCGACGTAGCGCGCGCGCTGCCCGGCGAGGTAGTTGTTGGCCACGCGGCCCGGGAAGATCAGGTCGCGCAGGGTGCGGAAGATGCGGCCGTCGAGGTGCCAGAACGACTCGAACACTTCCTCCAGCGCATGCCCGGCATCGCGCACCGGATTGACCACCGACTGCCCGCAGTCATGGCAGTAGTGGCCCTGGAGTGGCGCATTGCAGTTCTCGCAATGGCTGGGAACGTCGTGTCCTTTCTCGCTCATCGGTTGCTTCCCTCTCCCCTGGGTGCCAAGGCATGTGCAGGCCATGGCAACGAGCCGTTCAGATCAAGCCGCTAAGATAGCGGCCCGCCGCGACCCGGCGCCAGCGCCCGACATCGGATTCGGTCGCGCGGCCGCAGTCGTGCGTCTGGTTGTAACGATGTCCCCGCCTTCTTCCCTCGCCATTCCCGCCCGCAAGGGGCTGCTCGGCGAAGTCCGCACCACCGCCATACTTGCCGCGCCCCTGGTCGGCGGGCACGTGTCGACCGGCCTGATCGCCTTCGTCGACAACGTCCTGGCGGGCCACCACAGCACCACCACGCTGGCCTCGGTCACCATCGGCACCGCGCTGTGGTGGCTGCCGATGATGGTGCCGATCGGCACGCTGCTGTCGGTGCCGCCGTCGGTATCCCAGCTCGACGGTGCCGGCCAGCGTGAGCAGATCGGCGCGCTGTTCCGGCAGGCGCTATGGCTGGCGCTCGGTCTGGGCCTGGTGCTGTTCGCGTTCCTGACCTTCATCCCGCTGGCGTTGGGACCGATGGGCATCACCGCCGAGATCATCCCCGGTGCGACCGCCTTCCTGCACGGCATCCGCTGGGGCGTGGTGGCGCTGACGCTGTTCTTCTGCATGCGCTATCTCAGCGAAGGCCTGCACTGGACTTTGCCGACTCTGGTGCTTAGCGCCGGCGGCCTGCTGGTGTTGCTGCCGGTCGGCTACGTGCTCACGTTCGGCAAGTTCGGCTTTCCGGAAATGGGGGCCGGCGGACTTGGCGTGGCCTCGGCGATCATGCTGTGGCTGCAGGCGATCGGGTTTGCCATCGTGCTGTGGCGGTCCAGGCGCTTCGCCGACCTCAAGCTGTTCGAGCGCTTCGACCTCCCCGAGTGGTCGATCATCCGCGGCCTGCTCGCCACCGGCTTGCCGATCGGCGTGACGGTGCTGATGGAAGGCGGCCTGTTCATCGCCACGGCGCTGCTGATGGGCCGCCTGGGCGAGGTCCCGGCGGCCGCGCACCAGATCGCGATCAACCTGGCGTCGCTGTGCTTCATGGTGCCGATGGGCCTGGCCGAGGCCACCACCGTGCGCGTCGGCCATGCGCTCGGTCGCGGCGATTTCGCCGGCGTGCGCCGTGCCGCCTATGCCGGCTACACCATCGTCATCGGCACCCAGCTGTTCTCCGGACTGGTGCTGCTGACCGGCAACGACCTGCTGGTCAGCTTCTATACCGGCGACGCGGCGGTGGCGACGCTGGCTGCGTCCCTGCTGCTGTATGCGGCGGCGTTCCAGTTCCCCGACGGCGTGCAGGTCCTGTCCGCCGGGGCGCTGCGCGGCCTCAAGGACACGCGCGTGCCGATGCTGCTCGCAGCGATGGCCTACTGGGGCATCGGCATGCCGCTCGGCGCCGGCCTCGGGCTGGGACTGGGCTGGGGCCCCAAGGGCATGTGGATCGGCCTGATCGCCGGACTCACCGTGGCCGCGCTGCTGCTGTGCACCCGGTTCCTGCGCTCGAGCCAGCCCGACCGCCTGGTCATGCGCGGCCCTTGACCTTTTCGCGCCCGCCGCCACTTCTTTTCCGTCGCTTCACGACCGCCTGCCGATGCGTCACGCCGAGGGCCGGTGGGCCGTGTTACGAATGGCGGGTGAATTCCAAGCCGCCTGCCATTAGGCTGGAAACGTACGCCAGGAGTCTTTGCAATGAATGACACGCCCCGTCGTGGCCCGATCGCCCGGTTCTTCGTCGGGCTGTGGGATGCGATGAACTTCACCCGCCGGTTGGTCTTCAACCTGGTGTTCTTTTTCCTGCTGTTCCTGTTCCTGGCGATCGTCCTTTCCGGCCCGCGGACCAAGCCGCTGCTCGACCGCACCACGCTGGTCATCGCCCCGGAAGGCACCCTGGTCGAGCAGTACAGCAGCGACCCGCTGACGCGTGCGCTGGGCAAGGCCCTGGGCGAACGCGGCGGCGAAGTGCAGCTGCGCGATCTGGTGCGCGCACTCGATGCAGCGCGCCAGGACAAGCGGATCGAGCGCGTCGTGCTCGACCTCGACAAGCTCGAGGCTGGCGGCTTCGCCTCGCTGCGCGAAGTCGCGCAGGCGGTGGCGCGGGTCAAGGCCAGCGGCAAGCAGGTCGTCGCCTTCGCCGAGATGATGGACCAGAAGCAGTACCTGCTGGCCGCGCAGGCCAACGAGGTCTACCTCGACCCGATGGGCGGGATGCTGCTGGAAGGCCTTGGCCGCTACCGCACCTATTACCGCCAGGGCCTGCAGGACAAGCTCGGCGTCGACGTCCATCTGTTCAAGGTCGGCGAGTACAAATCGGCGGCCGAGCCGTACGTGCTCGACGCGGCATCGCCGGAAGCCAAGGAAGCCGACCTGTTCTGGATGAACGACGTATGGCAGCGTTACCTCGGCGACGTCGCCAAGGCGCGCAAGCTCGACGCCGCGCAGCTGGCGCAGGGCATCGAGCAGATGCCGGTCGGCATCGCCAGTGCCGAGGGCGACCTGGCCAGGTTCGCGTTGCAGACCAGACTGGTCGATGGCCTGAAGACCCGCGAGGAGGTCGACGACCTGCTGGTGCAGCGTGGCATTGCCGACGACGACGCCGAAGGCGGTTTCCGCCAGGCCTCGCTCGACGAGTACCTGGTGCAGCTCGACAGCGGCCTGGACGCGGTCGACCTGCGCCGGCCGCAGGTCGCGGTGATCGTCGCCGAAGGCGAGATCCGCGGCGGCGAGCAGCCGCCGGGCACGGTCGGCGGCGAGTCCACCGCGGCGCTGCTGCGTGAAGCACGCGACGACGACAACGTGAAGGCAGTGGTGCTGCGCGTCGATTCGCCGGGCGGTGAGGTGTTCGCCTCCGAGCAGATCCGCCGCGAAGTGGTCGGGCTGAAGAAGGCCGGCAAGCCGGTGTCGGTGTCGATGGGCGACCTGGCCGCTTCGGGCGGCTACTGGATCTCGATGGATGCCGACCGCATCTACGCCGATGCCTCGACCATCACCGGTTCGATCGGCATCTTCGGCCTGATCCCGACCATTCCGCGCGCACTCGACAAGATCGGCGTGCATTCCGACGGCGTCGGCACCACCCGCTTTGCCGGTGCCTTCGACATCACCCGTCCGCTGCAGCCGGAGGTCGGCCAGGTGATCCAGTCGGTGATCGACAAGGGTTACCGCGACTTCACCGGTCGCGTCGCCACCGCCCGCAACAAGCCGGTCGAGCAGGTCGACTCGATCGCCCGCGGTCGCGTCTGGAGCGGCGAGCAGGCCAGGGAGCGCGGTCTGGTCGACGAACTCGGCGGCCTGCAGCAGGCGATCGAATTCGCAGCCACCAAGGCCAAGCTCGACAAGGACAGCTACCACGTGCGCTATATCGAGAAGGCGGCGACGCCGTTCGAGCGCTTGTTCACCGGCTTCATCGGCAGCCGCGCCGGTGGTGCCTGGCTGCGCGAGTCCGACATCGCCCGCAGCCTGCTGGCGAAGGCATCGCCGCAGGCCGCGGCCGACCTGCGCTTCCTCGAAGGCGCGATCCAGCCGACGCGGGGCGTGCCGGTGAAGGCGCTGGCGTACTGCTTCTGCGGGTTGTGATGCTTGTTCCCTCCCTTTCGTGTTGCGGAGGGGAGGGGTAAATCAAAAACGCCCGGCCTGGCCGGGCGTTTTCATTGCAGCTGACTGACCGGCGCCGCGCTCAGTTCGAGGTCGCGTCCGTGGCTGCCTCGATCGCCTTGCGCTGATCCTCCGCGGCCTTCCTGGCTTCGTCCTGGGCCTGTCGGGCCTGCTCCAGCGGTGCCTGCATCGCGTCGCGCAACTGCGTCGCCTGTGGCTCCGGCGGGCGGTCCTTGTCCGGCGGCTTGGGCTTGGAGCACCCGGCCAGCAACGCCAACGCCATCAACGCGCACAGCAGCGATCGCGACATCCGGGCACCCTCGATTGGTCTGGCGGCTATGCTACAGCGGCCGTCGCGCGCGGCAACGTGCCAAGCCGCGACCACCTTCACGCAGTGCGATACCGGAGAGCGGCATGGACCCGAAGCGTTGGCGCCTGGACGGACAACTGGCCCTGGTCACCGGCGGCAGCGCCGGCATCGGGCGCGCGATCGCGCGCGAACTGCTCGGCTTCGGTGCCGACGTGCTGCTCGCCGCGCGTGATTCGACCGCGCTCGACGCCGCGCGCAGCGAACTGGTCGAGGATTTCCCCGACCGCGACATCCAGGGCTTCGTCGCCGACGTCGCCGACGAGGAGCAGCGCCGCGAGCTGCTCGACTGGGTCGAGGATTTCGGCGAAGGCCTGCATATCCTGGTCAACAACGCCGGTGGCAACATCAGCAAGGTCGCCACCGACTACACCGAGGACGAGTGGCGGCAGGTGTTCGAGGTGAACGTGTTTTCCGCGTTCGAGCTGTCGCGCTATGCGCATCCGTTGCTGACGCGGCACGCCGCGTCGAGCATCGTCAACGTCGGTAGCGTTTCGGGCATGACCCACGTGCGCACCGGCGCGCCGTACGGCATGAGCAAGGCGGCGATGCACCAGATGACGCGCAACCTTGCGGTGGAATGGGCCGAGGACGGCATCCGCGTCAATGCGGTGGCGCCGTGGTACATCCGTACGCGCCGCACTTCCGACAAGCTGGCCGATCCGGACTACCTCGACGAGGTGCTGCTGCGCACGCCGCTGGGGCGCATCGGCGAGCCGGAGGAAGTGGCGGCGGCGGTGGCGTTCCTGTGCCTGCCGGCCGCCGGGTATGTCACCGGTGAGTGCATCGCGGTGGATGGCGGGTTTTTGCGCTACGGGTTCTGAGGCGCTGATGCCGTGGTTCCCGCGAAGGCGGGAACCCAAGGACGTTCCCCCTCACCCCGTCATTCCCGCGAAGGCGGGAACCCAGTGACTTTGCTCGGCTTCTCGCGGCGTGCCGCGGACAGCAGGAGCTAACGACGCTGGGTTCCAGCCTTCGCGGGAATGACGGGGTGAGGGGCAATGCGGGATGAGGCCAATGCGGGATGAGGCCAATGCGGGATGAGGCCAATGCGGGATGAGGCCAATGCGGGATGAGGCCAATGCGGCTAATGGCGAGGTAGAAGTCGCCTCACCGTTTGCCCTCGGGTCACCCGGCCTTTAGAATGCGAATCATTCCCATCTCTTGCCGAGCGGATGTCCACCGGTTCACCCGGTGCCCACCGCAACACCCCATGGACGGGGTGGCCGCCTCCCTGCCTGGTCCCCACATGTCCCTTCCCCGCACCGCCGTTGTCTCCCGCCATGCCCTCGCGCTGGCCCTCGCCGCCACAATGACCGCGCCGGTCGCCGCTCACGCCCAGACCGCCTCGCCGTCGGCCACCGACCTGGACTCGGTCGAGGTGCACGCTCCGCTGGCCCGCAGCAGCGGCAGCGCGACCAAGACCGATACCCCGCTGCGCGAGATCCCCGCGTCGGTCTCGGTGATCACCGACGAGCAACTGCGCGATCGTGCGGTGCACGGCGCCGAGGAAGCGGTGTGGTACACCGCCGGCGCCCAGGGCGGCGGCTACGGCCCGGATCCTCGGAGCGACTGGCTGCTGGTGCGCGGCTTCACTCCGGCGCGCTATCTCGACGGTCTCGCCCTGGCCGATGGTTCGGGAACCAGCATCACCCGCATCGAGCCGTTCGGCCTGGAGCGCATCGAAGTGCTGAAGGGGCCGGCCTCGGTCACCTACGGCGCGATGCCGCCCGGCGGCCTGATCAACTACGTCAGCAAGCGTCCGGTCGACGAGGCATTGCGCGAGGTCGAGCTGCAGGTTGGCAGCTACGACATGGTCCAGGCTGCATTCGATTTCGGTGGCGCCCTCGGCGGCAGCGGCGAGTGGTCGTACCGCCTCACCGGCCTGGCCCGCAACAGCGATGACGTCGTCGATTACGTCCACGACGACCGCTACTACGTCGCGCCGGCACTGACCTGGAAGCCCGACGAAGCCAACACGCTGACCCTGCTCGCGCGCTACCAGCGCAACGACACCGTCGCCGGTGCCGGCTTCCTGCCGTCGGAAGGCACGCTGCTGCCGAACCCGAACGGCAAGATCCCGATGAACCGCTTCACCGGCGAGCCGGGCTACAACACCTACGACAAGACCATGAAGTCGCTGGGCTGGGAATACAGCCACGATTTCGGCGGCGGCACCGTGTTCAAGCAGAACGTGCGTTACGGCACCACCGACATCGATCCGGCCGTCGCCGTCGGCGCGTTCGGCCTGCTCGCAGACCAGCGCACGCTGTTCCGCTACCTGTGGGCGACCGAGGAAGAGTCGAAGAACACCGGCATCGACAACCAGCTGACCTTCGCCTTCAACACCGGTCGCGCCCGGCACACGCTGCTCGCCGGCCTGGACTACCGCGATTCGCGCAACGAGTACGCGCAGGCGTTCGCATTCACCGCCCCGACCCTGGACATCTTCAATCCGGTCTACGGCAGCCCGATCGTCACGCCCGACTACACCTCGCGCACCGTGCAGGACCAGGACCAGACCGGCCTGTACCTCCAGGACCAGATCAAGCTCGATCGCTGGGTCGTCACGCTCGGCGGGCGCCAGGACTGGGTCGGCACCGATACGCGCGAGCTGATCGGCGGCACCCGCGGCCACCAGAGCGACGACGAGTTCTCCGGCCGCGTCGGCGTCGACTACCTGTTCGACAACGGCCTGGCGCCGTATGTCGGTTACTCGCAGTCATTCCAGCCGACCGTCGGCACCGACTTCAACGGCAACGCGTTCGTGCCGACCACCGGCGAGCAGATCGAGGCCGGCGTGAAGTACCAGCCGGCGCACAACCGCATCCTCGCCACGCTGGCGGTGTATCGCCTGGTGCAGGAGAACACGCTCACCGTCGATCCCAACCACACCCTGTTCTCGGTCCAGCAGGGCGAGACCGAGGTCAACGGTATCGAGCTGGAAGGCCGCTGGAACGTCGGCAACGGCTTCAGCATCTACGGCGCCTACACCTACACCGATTCGGAAGTGACGCAGAGCACCGACCCGCTGTCGCTGGGCAAGGAAATCGCGTTGCAGCCCGAGCAGGTCGCCTCGCTCGGTGCCGACTACACGATCACCTCCGGCGCGCTCTCGGGCCTGGGCTTCGGCGGCGGCGTGCGCTACACCGGCGAACACTACGGCGATGCCTACAACCTGTGGCAGACGCCGTCGTACACGCTGTTCGACGCCGCCGTGCATTACGACATCGGCCAGTGGCGCCTGCAGCTCAACGCCAACAACCTGACCGACAAGGAATACATCAGCGCCTGCAACAGCGCGGCCTGGTGCTATTACGGCTATCCGCGCACGGTCACCGCGACCGCACGCTTCCACTGGTAAGCGCCTGAGCATGGAAACGGCACTGGCATTGTCGGCACTGATCAGCACGCTGCTGTCGGCGCTGGCGCTGTATGCCGGTTCGCGCAACTGCCGCTGGTCGCCGAAGCCGAAGCACCCGCATCGCTCCACGCGGATTGGCTTTGCGCTGGCGGTGGTCGGGCTGGTGCTGTGGATGCGCCTGCTCGGCGGCGGCGCCGGCCTGTGCGCGATGCTCGACACCTGGATGCTGGGCATGCTGGCCTTGCCTTATCTCGCCTTGCGCTCGCAGTCGAAGGAGTCGCGCTGATGTGGGGCCGTGCCACCGCCGCCGCGATTCCCGGCTTCGGGCTGTCGGCCGGCGTGACCGGTCTGGTGTGCTGGCTGCTGCCGGGTCCGTGGCAGTCGACGCTGGTCGCCGGCATCGTCGCCTTCTTCGCGATCTGGATGGCGGCGATGGCGCTGGCCTTCCAGTTCCGCAACGGCAAGCGCGCATGGGCGTGGTTCGGTGGCGGCGCAGTGGTCAGCCTCGCCACGCTGTGGCTATTGCAGACATTGCAGTGGGTGCGCTGACGTGATCAAGCTCAAGTCCAATACCCTGCGCACCTTCACCAGCGTGCACACCTGGGTTGGCCTGGTCGCCGGCTTCGCGCTGTTCGTGGCGTTCTACGCCGGCGCGATCACCGTGTTCCACCACGACTTGCAGGCCTGGCAGACGCCGCATGCACCGATGTCGACGGAGCAGGGCCTGAATGACGCGCAGCGACTGCTCGACGAGACGCTGGCGCGCCATCCCAAGGCGCGCGAACACGTCGGCATGGTCTTCCCCGGCGGCGAGTACCCGCAGGCGGCCAGCTACTGGCAGGACGAAAGCGGCACCTGGCGCTACGCCACGCTCGACAACCTCGACGGCAGCGACAAGATGCCGGGCGGGGCGCTGTCGGAGCTGGTCAACGCGCTGCACTACTCGCTCGGCATTCCCGTCGCCGGCCAGTACCTGATGGGCATCGTCAGCCTGCTGTACGGGCTGGCGCTGATCTCCGGCCTGGTGATCCACCTGCCCAAGCTCGCCGACGACCTGTTCGCGCTGCGCCCGGGGCGCAACCTCAAGCGCTTCTGGCAGGACGCGCACAACGTCATCGGCGTGCTCAGCCTGCCGATGCACCTGATGTTCGCCATCACCGGCGCGCTGCTGTGCCTGGTGATGGTCGTGATGATGGCGCTCAACCCGCTGATCTATCGCGGCGGGCTGATGGCGGCGCTGGGGCCGGCGATGGATACCGCACCGGCGGCAACGGCCGCCGGACGCGAACAGCCGATGGGCTCGCTGGCGATGCTGCATGCGCGCTCGATGGAAGTTGCGCGCGCGCAGGGCCTGGCGTCGTTCGAACCGGCCTACTTCAAGCTGGCGCACGCCGGCGATGCCAATGCCACCATCGAGATCTCGGGCGAATCGCCCGGCTCGCTGGGGCCGGTCGGCGCGGTGGCGATGAACGCCAACACCGGCGCCCTGCTGGCAACGCAGCTGCCTGGGAGCCGCGATGCCAACCACGCCACGCTGGCCTCGGCCTACGCGCTGCACTTCGGCGAGTACGGCAACACCTGGGTACGCGTGCTGTATTTCGTGCTCGGTATCGGTGGCGCGTTCCTGTTCTATTCCGGCAACCTGCTGTGGGTCGAGTCGCGACGCAAGCGCCGCCAGCTCGAGCAGGGTGTGGCGCAGTTCGGCATGGCCCGCGCCACGGTGGGCGTGTGCATCGGCGTGTGCGTGGCGATCTCGGTGGCGTTCATCGCCACCCAGCTGGCGCAGTGGCCGGCCCTGCGCATTGCCGGCGACGGCGAGCTGACGATCAAGACCGCTTGCTTCGCCACCTGGGCGCTGTGCGCGCTGTGGGCGGCGCTGCGCCCGCCGGTGCGGGCGGCGCAGGAGCTGCTGTGGGTGGCGGCGGTCACCACCGCGTTCGTGCCGACGGCGCATGGCCTCGTTACCGGGGCCTGGCTGTGGGTGGCGGCGATGAAGGGCGAGTGGTCGCTGTTCGCCATCGATGCCGGCGCACTGGCCATGGCCTTCGGCTTCGGTTGGCTCGCGCGTGCCACCGGCCGCCGCGCCCGCGACGGCGAACCCAACAGTGTCTGGGCGGACCCGCGCGCACGCGCCGCGCAGGCGGCATCGAAGCTGGTCACCGACTAGGAATCGACCACGGGCCGGATGCTAGAGTCGGCGCGTCCTCACGGCGCGCACCAGGCAACCGGTCATGCAACTCAACCCCGGCGTCTTCGCTAGCATCAACATCCGCACACTGCGACTTGCACCAGCCTGATGCCGACCGCCATCGAGGAAATCGCGCCCGACGGGCCTCCGATCACCGCCGAACGCCTCGTCGACGGTGGCCGGCCCGTGGTGCTGCGTGGCCTGTGCCGGGACTGGCCGCTGGTGGTGCTTGCGCGACAATCGGACACTGCCTTCGCCCAGGCGTTGCTCGGTTACGACAACGGGACGCCCGTCGACGTGCTGGTCATGGCGCCCGACGCGGGCGGCGTGGTCGGCTACGACGCGCAGATGGACGGCTTCAACTACAAACGATTCCGCGTCACCGTAACCCAGGTGTTGCAGCGACTGGCTTCCTACAGCCGGTTGCAGGAAAAACCGGGGCCAGGGGTGGCCATGCAGAGCGCGCTGATCGCCGACAGCCTTCCCGGGATCCTGGACGAACATGCGCTGCCGCTGCTGGGCCCGTCCGCACGACCGCGCCTGTGGATGGGCAACCGCGTCACCACGCCGGCGCATTTCGACAGTTCGCACAATCTCGCCGTCGTCGCCTGCGGTCGTCGCCGCTTCACGCTGTTCCCGCCGGAGCAGGTGCGCAACCTGTACGTGGGGCCGCTCGACTTCGCGCCGACCGCGGCGGCGATCAGCCTGCCGCGGTTGCAGGGCCAGGACGATCCGCGCTTTCCACGGCTGCGTGACGCCATCGAGCACGCCCAGGTGGCCGAACTCGAACCCGGTGACGCGATCTACATCCCGCCGGTGTGGTGGCATCACGTCGAGTCGCTGGAAACGCTCAACGCGCTGGTGAACTACTGGTGGCGCCCGGAGGCGTACCCGGGGCATGTCGCCGAACCGGGCCTGGATGCGCTGGCGCACTGCATCCTCGCATTCAAGTCGTTGCCGCCGGCCGAACGCTCGGCCTGGAAGGCGCTGCTCGACCACTACGTGTTCGCCGACGAGGACCCGGCCGCGCACATTCCTGCAGCGCGGCGCGGGATCCTCGGGCCGTTGACGCCCGAGGTGGTGGCGAAACTGAAGCAGCTGGTGGGCCGCTGATGCCAGGCACGACACCAGCCGCATCGGGTGCAGCGCCACGGAGACTGCATCTGGCCTGGCAGGCGCTGCTGAAGCTGGTGCTGGCACTGGCCGCCGTCACCCTGTCGATGCTGCTGTTCCGGTCGCTGCTGCTGCCCGCGCTGGCGGCGGCGTTCCACCTGGCCGAGCCGACGACGGCCGTGCTCAGGCGCAGCGGCATCCTGGCGTTCGCCCTGCTCGGCTACTGGCTCTACGTCCGCTTCCACGAGAAGCGCGCGGCCACGGAGCTGCGCATCGTTCCGCTCGGCATCGTCCTTGGCGCGCTGTCGGGCGCGCTGCTGATCTCGATCACGACACTGTCGCTGTTCGCACTGGGCAACTACGAAGTGGTCGCGGTCCGCGGGATGCAGGGCGTGCCGCCGATCGCGGGCGCGATCCTGGTGGCGGCGATCATCGAGGAGATCGTGTTCCGCGGCATCGTGTTCCGCGCCCTCGAAGGCGCGCTGGGAACGGTCGCAGCGGTGCTCCTGCAATCGCTGGTGTTCGCGATCATGCACTGGTTCAATGCCGGTGCCGACCTGGCGATGGTGCTGGCGCTGACGCTGATTGGCGCGTTCTGGACCTGCGTCTTCATCGTCTCGCGCAACCTGTGGGTCGTCGGCTTGCATCACGCCGCCTGGAACTTCGCCATCTTCGCCACCGGCATCCCGCTGTCGGGCCTGGAAGACTGGCGCGCGAAGGCGCCGCTGGAAAGCATCTACCACGGTCCGGCCTGGCTGACAGGCGGCGAGTTCGGGCCGGAGACGTCCATCATCACGGCGGTGGTGGTGGTGGCCAGCATCGTGGTGCTGGTCCGGTGGACGCGGAAGCAGCAGGCCGCCAAGACCTAGCTGTACTTCAGCGCCAGCTCCGGGATCTTCGGCTGCAACGCGTAGAACAGGTCCTGGAACTCCTCCTCGGTGAGTTCGTCCGGCGCATAGACGGCCACCGGTTCGAGTTCGTGGTCGGTCGGCACGGGTGCGCGCGGTCCGGCGCGCAGCGAGAACGGCCTGCCCTTGTAGTCGACCACGTCGGGGGCCTGTTCCCAATGCTCGATTGCATAGTCGTCCGTGCTCAGCAGCAGGATGATTTCGACCACGGTGATGTTCCTCTCAGGAATGCTTCGGGGGATTGCGCAATGAACGGAACACGCGCGCGATCGCAGCAACGCTGCGGTCCGCATCGTCCCCGGTCGTGGCCCAGTTCGACACCGAGATCCGCATCGCCGCCTGGCCCTGCCAATTGGTGCCGCCCAGCCAGCAGGTGCCGTCGGCCTGTACGCCAGCGATGACCGCGCGGGTGGTGTCGTCGTCATCGTCGAAGCGGACCAGCACCTGGTTGAGCACCACCTCGTTGAGGATGCGCACGCCAGGCTCGCGTGCGAGCAGGTCGGCCATCTGCCTTGCCCGTGCGCAGCCGCGCTCGACCAGGTCGGCGATGCCGTCGCGTCCGAGCGCGCGCAGCGTGGCGTAGACCGGTACACCGCGGGCACGGCGCGAGAACTCGGGCACCCAGTCGACGGCGTCGCGTTCGGCGCCCTGCGTCTGGATCAGGTAGGCGGCGGCCGAGGTCATCGCGGCGCGATGGTCCTGGGCATGGCGGACCATGGCCACGCCGCTGTCGTAAGGCACGTTCAGCCATTTGTGCGCGTCGGTCGCCCACGAGTCGGCCAGCTCGATGCCGTCGGCAAGATGGCGCTGCGCGTCGCTGGCGCGCGCCCACAGGCCGAACGCGCCGTCGACATGCAGCCAGGCGCCGGCATCGTTGGCGATGCGGCCGATCTCGCGCAACGGGTCGCAGGCGCCGGTGTTCACGTTGCCGGCCTGCGCGCAGATGATCGTCGGGCCCTGCAGCGTCGCCATCTTCTCGCGCAGCGCATCGACGCGCATGCGCCCTTGTCCGTCGCTCTCGACGCGCTGCAAGGCGCGCGTGCCCAGGCCGAGGTAACGCATCGCCACGTCGATGGTGATGTGCGACTCGGCCGAGGCGATGACGTTGATGCGTGGCGCGCCGGCCAGACCGTCGGCCTCGACATCCCAGCCGACACGCCGCAGCACGCCATGGCGTGCCGCGGCCAGGCAGGTGAAGTTGGCCATCTGGCAGCCGGTGACGAAGCCGACGCCCGACTCGCGCGGCAGATCGAACAGCTCCAGCAACCACTGTGCGGCGACTTCCTCGACCACCGCCACCAGCGGCGAGATCGCGTAGATGCCGGCGTTCTGGTCCCACGTCGACACCAGGCAGTCGGCGGCGAGCGCCACCGGGTAGGCGCCGCCGATGACGAAGCCGAAGTAGCGCGGCGAGTTGCAGGCCACCGCGCCGCGCGCAACCTGCGCGGCGAGCAGGTCGATCACGTCACCGCCCTCGTCGCCCTGCCGGGGCAGGGGCACGCTCAGTGCCTGCAGCAACTCGTCACGGCTCGCACGCGCGCCGACGTGGCGGTCGGGCAGCGTGCGCAGGTAGGCCGAGGCGTGCCTGACCGCCTTCTCCAGGTATTCGTCGAACACGGCGGACGCGAAGCGGTCGGTGGCCATGGCGCTGTATCCCGTGGGAACGCGCAAAGCATACGGGACGCTTTGTCGTCACGCGGAGAACGCAGTGTTGCCGCGCGGCCGCGCCCTCAGTCGCCTTTGCGCAGCGTCCGGTTGAACAACGCGATCGTGCGCGCCCAGGCCTCTTTCGCGGCCTTCTCGTCGTAGCGTGGCGTGGTGTCGTTGTTGAATCCGTGTTGAGTGCCGGGCGGTTGGAACAGGGTGTAGCGCACCTTCGCGGCCTTCAACGCAGCCTCGTAATCGGGCCAGCCGGCGTTGATGCGTTCGTCGTTCGCGGCAAGGACGACGAGCAGTTCGGCCTTGATCTTCGGGACGTCCTCGGGCGGTGCGGCCGCACCATAGAACGGTGCGGCGGCAGCGAGGTCGGGCAGGCGCGTGGCAAGGAAGTTGGCGATGCCGCCGCCGTAGCAGAAGCCGACCGCGCCCATTCGTCCGTTGCCACCTTCGATGCCGGCCAGCATGCCGGCCGCGGCGACGAAGTCCTCGCGCGTCTTGGCCTGGTCGAGCTGGCCGAACAGTGTGCGCGCCGAGTCCTCGTCGCCCGGATAACCGCCCAGCGGGAACAACGCATCGGGTGCGAAGGCGATGAAGTCGGCCAGTGCCAGCCGCCGCGTGATGTCCTCGATGTGGGGGTTGAGGCCGCGGTTCTCGTGAACCACCAGCACCAGCGGCAGCGGGCCGCGCGCCTTGGCCGGGCGCACCAGGTAGCCGCGACCGGTGCCGTAACCCTGTGGCGAAGCGAACTCGACGTGCTTGGCCAGCAGGCGCTTGTCGTCGGGCTTGATCTGCTGCGCCGCTGCGAACTGCGGGCTCAGTGCGGCGAGCAGTCCAGCCGCACCGGCGGCGCCTGCAGCGAAGCGCGCGGCACCGGCGAGGAAGCCCCTTCGATCGATCGCGCCGTGGACGTACTGGTCGAACAGGCGCAGCACTTCGGGATCGAAGTCAGTGGCCTTCAGGCGAGGAGGGTTCGGCATGACGGTCTCCGCAGGGGTCGGCTGGGACGTCTCCACGCCACCAGCGCTTCGGGATGCCGAGCATACCGTTCCGCAAAGGTCGGGGCGGAGGTTGGAGCATCGTCATCCCGGCGAACGCCGGGATCCAGGCTGGGACCGCGTCCGGAGAGCAAGAGCAACGTCGCTGGGTCCCCGCCTTCGCGGGGATGAAGGCAAACCGGCGCAATCGCACCTGTTCCGCGGACGGCTTCGCTACCGCTACTCCTGTGGCTCCGGCATCGCCAGCACCGGAAGCTCGAGGTAGGAACCGCTTTCGCCACCGACGTGGACGCGATTGAGGGCCCGCGCCGGCACGGACTCGTCGAAGTTGCGGCCGCCGGTGTTGAGGTTGCGCTCCAGCCGCGGAAAGCTGCTGCTGGTGACGTCGAGGCGGATGCGGTGTCCACGCGGCACCAGGTAGGCGATCGAACGCATGTCCACGGTCAGCTCGTAGGTCTGGCCGGGCGTCATCCGGGTCGGGCAGAAGATGCCGTCGCGATAGCGTGCGCGTAGCGCGCCTTCCTGGATGTTGGTGGCGTGTCCGTCGGGCCACACGTGCACCAGGCGGGCGACGAAGTCGGTGTCGGGCGCCGAGGACGAGACGGTCAGGTGCGCGCGCAACGGTCCGACGATGCGCATCGGTGCCTCCAGCGGAGCCGAGGTGTAGACCAGCACGTCATTGCGGGTTTCGACATCGCGCTGGTCGACCGGCCCGGACAGCGCATGCGGATCGGCGCTGCAGCACAGCGGCCCGCCGCGCGAGGGCGCCGGATCGAGCGGGTCGTAGAGGTAACCGTCGGAGTGCTCGCTGCTGTCGGGTTGCGGGCCCAGCGTGCCATCGCCGTCGCGGGTGTTGGCCTTGCCGCCACTGCGCAGGTACCAGCGCTGGTGCCGTGCCTGCACCGGCGGCCAGGTGCTTGAACTTAGCCAGCGCTGCTCGCCGACGACGAAATACAGGTACGGCGGCAGGCTGGCCAGGCCGTCGCCCTTGCCGCGCAACCAGTAATCGAACCACTGCAGATACCACTGCCGGTAGGGCTGTTCGGCATTGTGGATCGGCAGTTCACCGAAGCGGCCCAGGTCGGCGATCGTTTCATGCTCGCAATGATTGCCCGGCGCGATGATGACGTGCTGGTGCGCCGCTGCCTGCGGCGATGAACGACGCACCGCTTCGCTGATCGCCAGCGTGCCTTCGATCGTCGGGTCGCCCCAGGTGTTGATCACCAGCGCCGGCGTGGTGACGCGGTCGGCATCGGTGACGTAGTCCAGGCCATTCCAGCCGGCGTCACCGAGCGGAGTCTGCACGAAGTCATCGTAGGCGTTCGGCCCGGGCCGCGCGCGCTGGACCAGGTCCTGCACCGGCAGCTGTGGCAGCAGGCCGGCCATCGCCGGAACGTCCGGTGCACCCGAGTGCGGCATCTTGCCGCCATGCTTGGAGAACCAGCCGGCGGTGCCGGCCAACTGCAGGACGCCGCCTTCGAACGCACCGAAGTACTCGGCGTTGCCGGCGAGCAATCCGGCGGCGCCACCGGCCGCGCCCGGGATCATCGCCGCGTGCGCGGGATGGTTCGCCCGGGCCAGCGAGTACTGCAGCTCACCCAGCGCCGAGCAACCGATCGTGCCGACCTTGCCGTTCGACCAAGACTGCTGCGTGATCCATTCCAGCGTCGCCACGCCATCGCCGGTGGCATGGCGCCACGGCACGAAGCCTTCGCCTTCGGATTCGAACTTGCCGCGCACGTCCTGCACCAGCACCGCATAACCGTGGCGGGCGAAGAACATCGCATCGCCCAGCGCCTCGCCGTAACGCTTGCGGTCGTAGGGCAGGCGGATGAAGACGGTGGCCAGCGGCCCGCTCGCGCCGCGCGGCCGGTACAGCGTGCCGGCCAGGCGGACACCGTCGGGCATCGTGATCCACACGCGCTCGTCGATGCGCACGTTGAACAGCAACGCCCGCACCGGCAGTTGCCAATGCGCCGGAATGTAACCGCGCAGGGTGTAGACCAGGCCGGCGGCCACCGAGGCGACCATCAGGCACGTGATGATCAGCAGCCACCAGAAGGAAGCGGGTCGCACCGCGGACAAATCCATCTCCAAGTCGGCGTTCCTTGCGGCACACGCAGTAGTCGGGACAGTCGCCGGACAGCGCGTGCGACGCTTCGGTAAACGCATTGAACCGGGTAACCAGGCCAGCTGGGGCCAGCCAAAAAGCCCGGCCCGCACGTTGCATGCTCAGGGGGCCGCGCAACTGCTCCCGTCGATGATCGCGCGCAGGCGCTTGGCCTCGGCCTGAGCGTACGCGCGATTGTCGCCGCCACCAACCGACTGCGATTCGACATCGTTCAGCCGCTGCGACCAGCCCTGGCACAGCAGGGCATCGGGCACCGGCTGGCACTGGTCGTCGACCATCTGGCAGGCCGAGCCGGCGGCGGTGCCGCTGGTCCCGTCCAGGCCGGTGATCGCCACCGGCACGCAGCGCGGCGGCGGCTGGGCTTCGTCGCCGAGGTAACGGTGGCCTTCCCAGGTGCGGCACTCGAACAGCGGCGGCGGCGATGTTCGTGCGCCGCGATCAGTGGCAGGCGGTACTGTCGCAGCCGGTGCGGGCGCCGTCGCTGCAGGCTCGGTAGCTGCAGGTGCTGCAACTGCAGCTGGCGGCGCTGCGGGCGAAGGTGCAGCTGCAGCCGGGGCGGACGTGGTGCTACCGGAGAGGAACTGCGCGCGAGACTGCGACGGCGCCGCCTCGACCACGCGCTTGACCTCCTTGCTGCCCTTCGGGCACGGCGTGCCGTTCTGCAGCGTCACCGCGCCGCTGGCATCGGTGCAGCGATAGATCGTCACCTGCGCCTGCGCGAGCGGCGCGGTGGCAAGCAACAGCAGCAGGCACGTCAGTCGTCGCCGCGCGACGCTCCCCCCGGTCGACCGCATCAGGCATCACCGCAATCATTGGCCAGGCGTGCATCGATGCCGCGCTGCTCCACGTCGATCTGCTGACGCTCGCTCTGCAGGGCACTGTTGTAGGCGCGCCCGAGTTCCCAGCGGCGATCACGCAGGCGTGCGCAGACTTCCTGCTGCGGCAGTTCGCTGCAGGCGTCGCGGACCCAGGAACCGGGGCCGTACGGGTCATAGACGAACTGACCGCCCATCGGCGGTCCGGGCTGCGTGCCCGACGGCCGGCCGGGACGCCCGCCGATGTTGTCGCCGAGCGAAGTGCGCGAATCCACCACCGGATAGCCCAGCGCCCACAGCGGCATCCAGCGCGGGTTGCCCTCGCCGGTGTCGCTCATGTAGCTGGTGCCGTCGGGCGTGGTGCATTCGTACATGGGCTTGGGTGGTGTCATCACGATGTAGCGCGTGGTGGTGGCAGGCGCTGCCGCCGTGGCGGCCGTGGCCGCCGCCGCACGCGACGGAGCGCGCGTTGTCGTCGCCTTGGCCTTGGCGCGCTTGGGTGGATCCTTGGGCCGCTGCATTTCCTTGGCCTGTTGGGTCTCGCACTTGTGGCACGGGGTATCGCGCAGGGTCAGCTTGCCCGCGCCATCGGTGCAGCGGTAGATGGTGATGTCGCCAGCACTCACGATCGCCGGCACCGAGGCGAGAAGGAAAGCGAGCAGGATGGGACGGCGCGACGACATGCGCGCAGCATGCGCCGTCGACGGCATCGGCGAAAGGTGCGAATGGGCGATCATGGCCGCGGCTCCCTCACTTCTGTCGCGTGTAGTCGATCTGCATCGTCTTGGCTTCCTTGCCTCCACGGGTCTCGTACATCTCGAACACCTGGTGATCGTTGTCGACGACGCGCACGACCTGGCGCACCGGGATCTTCGCGCCGTTGGACGCCGGGTCGGCCATCTCGCCCAGGTAGGTGTAGGTCTTCGTCGCCGGGTCGTAGTCGCCGTGCGACACGTACATGCCGGTCGAGCCGCTGTCCATCCAGGTGCTGTAGTACTTGCCGGTGACGTTGTCGTACCCGTTGAAGCCGACGCCTTCGAACGGCTGGCCCATCCACTTGCTGCGGAAGTCCTGGCGGATGTGGCGACCACCCAGCACCAGCGTGTTGGTGGCAGAGCCGGTTTCGGTCAACGGCGGTGCGGACGGGTCCATCCACATCGTCTGTTTGGTGGTCCATTTGCCGACCATCGCGGCCAGCTGCTTGTGCTGTTCGCCCGGTTTCGCGGCCACTTCCCAGGCTTGCATCATCGCCTGCTGCTCGGGCGAGAGTTGTGCTGCCTTGGCGGACTTGTCCTGTGCCGCCAGAGGAAGCGCGGCGAGCAACGCCAGCGTCAGCAGAGAAATCTGCGAGATCTTCATGACGGCCTCCCGTTGGGCCTGGTCTGCGTGGCGTTGCCGATCAACGCCCGGCGCCGGGACGCTACGACCTCAGCCGTTAAGCCAGCGTGGACCGTTAAGCCAGCGTGCCGATGGCTTGACTATGCGCGCAACTGGTCGCCGCTGCGGGCGTCGCGGATGGCAGTGGGCGACGCCAGTCCGCCGGTTTCACCCGCGCTGACGCCGTCGAGCTGGACCAGCAGGCGCGGATCGAGCGCATCGCGGGCGTGCACGGGCGGCTCGCCGCTGAGGTTGGCGCTGGTGGACACCAGCGGCCCGCCGAACGCAGCGCACAGGGCAATGACCGTCGGATGGGCGCTGACGCGCACGGCGACGCCGTCGTGGGCGCCGGTGATCCAGCGCGGCACGCGCGCGGTGGTCGGCACGATCCAGGTGTTGGGACCCGGCCAGGTCGCCAGCACCGCCTCGCGGCGCGGCGGTGACAGCGCCTGCCAGTCGAGCAGACCGTCGATCTGATCCAGCGTGCCGGCGATCAGGATCAGGCCTTTTTCGACCGGCCGCTGCTTGATCGCGAGCAGTCGCATGACCGCGGCTTCATCGAACGGGTCGCAGCCCAGGCCCCAGACGGCTTCGGTCGGGTAGGCGATGACGGCGCCGTTTCGCAGGGCGGTGGCGGCTTCGGTGGGGGTCAGTTGCGGCATGGGGGAAGGATAGCGGGCAAGGCCTGCCCTCATCCGCCCTTCGGGCACCTTCTCCCGCAAGCGGGAGAAGGGATCAAAAGCCCATCCCTCTTGAGGATGAGGGAGGATCTCAAAGCCCCTCTCCCGCTTGCGGGAGAAGGGTTGGGGTGAGGGCAGCCCTCAGGCCTTGGCCTTGGCGACCTTCTTCACCACTTTCTTCGCAGGCGCCTTCTTGGCCACCGCCTTCTTCGCTGCCGTCTTCTTTGCAGCCTTCTTGGCCGGTGCCTTCTTCGCAACAGCCTTCTTCACCACCGCCTTCTTGGCCACCTTGACCGCCGGTTCCTTCTTCGCCGGCGCCTTCTTCTTGCCGAAGCGGCCGCGCACCGGCTTGCCGGTATCGGCCAGCAGCTGGGTGACTTCCTCCAGCGTCAGCGACGCCGGCTCACGGTCCTTGGGAATCTTGCCGTTGAGCTTGCCGTCGCTGATGTACGGGCCGAAGCGGCCATTGAGGACCTGGATGTCGCTTCCGTCCCACTGCTTGATGATGCGGTTGCGGGCGATCTCTTCCTTCTCTTCGATCAGGAACACCGCGCGCTCGAAGTCGATCGTGTGCGGGTCGTCTTCCTTCGGCAGCGATGCATACACGGTGCCGCGCTTGGCGAAGGGACCGAAGCGGCCGATGCCGACGCTGACTTCATGGCCATTGCTCTGGCCCAGCTTGCGCGGCAGCTTGAACAGCTCCAGCGCGTCGGCCAGCTCGATGGTGTGCATGCTCTGGCCGGGACGCAGCGAAGCGAACTCCGGCTTCTCCTCGTCCTCGACCGTGCCGATCTGCGCATACGGCCCATAGCGACCCAGGCGCACGCTGACCGGCTTGCCGCTCTTGGGGTCGGTGCCCAGTTCGCGCGCGCCGGTGGCTTCGCTGCGGTCGACCGACTCGGTCTTGTCGTCCACCAGCTCCTTGAACGGGCCCCAGAACTTCTCCATCAGCGGCACCCATTCCTCTTCGCCGCGCGACACCGCATCGAGCTCGTCCTCGAGCTTGGCGGTGAAGTCGTAGTCGACGTAGCGGGTGAAGTGGCTGGAGAGGAACTTGCTGACCGCGCGACCGACATCGGACGGGCGGAAGCTGCGACCCTCCATCTCGACGTACTTGCGGAACAGCAGGGTCTGGATGATCGAGGCGTAGGTCGAGGGACGGCCGATGCCGTATTCCTCGAGCGCCTTCACCAGCGCCGCTTCGGTGAAGCGCGGCGGCGGCTGGGTGAAATGCTGGTCGGCGTGGATGCGCTCGAGCGGCACGCGGTCGCCGATCTTCATCAACGGCAGCTTGCGGCCCTCGTCCTCGTCCTCGCTGGTCTTGGTGTCCTTGCCTTCCTCGTAGACGGCCAGGAAGCCCGGGTCGACCACGGTCGTGCCCGAGGCGCGGAAGCTGTGCTCGCTGCCGGCAGCCAGGTCGACCGAAACGGTGTTGAGCGTGGCCGGGACCATCTGCGAAGCGACGGCGCGCTTCCAGATCAGCTCGTACAGGCGGCGCTCGTCGTCGCTGAGGAAACGCGACACCTGCGCCGGCGTGCGCAGCGCCGACGTCGGGCGGACCGCTTCGTGCGCTTCCTGCGCGTTCTTGGACTTGGTCTGATAGGTGTTGGGCTTGTCCGGCAGCGCGCGCGTACCGAAGTCGCGCGCGATCACGTCGCGGATCTCGCCCAGCGCTTCTTCCGACAGGCTGACCGAGTCGGTACGCATGTAGCTGATCAGGCCGACCGTGCCCTCTTCGCCGAGAGTCACGCCTTCGTACAGCTTCTGTGCGACCTGCATGGTCTTGCGCGTGGTGAAGCCGAGCTTGCGCGAACCTTCCTGCTGCAGCGTGGAAGTAGTGAACGGCGGCGACGGACGACGCTTGCGCTCCTTGCTGGCGACGTCGGTGACGTGAAGGGCGCCGTTGGCAGCCTTGACGATGCGCTGGCGCGCGGCCTCGGCGGTGTCGCCGTCGGTGACGGTGAACTGCTCGAACTTCTTGCCGTCGAGCTTGTTGAGCTTGGCGGTGAAGGTCTGGGTCGGATGCGCGCACTCGGCCTCGATCGACCAGTACTCGCGGGCGATGAAGGCTTCGATCTCTTCCTCGCGCTCGACGATCATGCGCAAGGCCGGCGACTGCACGCGGCCGGCGGACAGGCCGCGCTGGACCTTGCGCCACAGCACCGGCGACAGGTTGAAGCCGACCAGATAGTCGAGCGCGCGGCGTGCCTGCTGCGCATCGACCAGGTCGGTGGCGATCTGCCGCGGCTGGGTCATCGCCTCCTTGATGGCGCGCGGGGTGATCTCGGTGAACACCACGCGCTGCAGCGTCTTGCCTTCGAGCAGGCCGCGCTCGCGCAGGATCTCGGCGATGTGCCAGCTGATCGCCTCGCCCTCGCGGTCCGGGTCGGTCGCCAGGTACAGCGCGTCGGCGCTCTTGGCAGCCTTGGCGATGGCGTCGACGTGCTTCTCGTTCTTCTCGATCAGGTCGTAGCGCATGGCGAAGCCGCGATCGGGATCGACCGCGCCCTCCTTGGGCACCAGGTCGCGGACGTGGCCATAGGAGGCCAGGACGGTGAAGTCCTTGCCTAGGTACTTGTTGATCGTCTTGGCCTTGGCAGGCGACTCGACGATTAGGAGATTCTTGGCCATGGGGGCTCCGCAGGACCTGTTCCGGTGCTGCTGGCGGTTGGTACGGTTGAGGTCCGAGGAAGGCTGGGCCGGCATTCGGGCGGGCGCAGGGGGGCTTCCTTTTATTTATTGAGGGCATGCGCCTGCCACGGCTGTCAAGCGCGGCTGCGTGAAGTCGGGATCGCGGGCGCATGCGGCGCGGCTGCAGCGTGCCTGCATTGGGCCGGGAAATCGTGGCGGTCGTTCCGCCGCCGCTGCGCCTGGGGCGGTCAGGCGAAGCCCCCGGGCAAGGGGGCCGGAGGGCCGGATGGGGCAGGCGCGGGCCGGCTCAGTGCACCGGCTCGGGCTCGTCCTCGAACATCTGCGTTTCCATCCAGGCGTAGGCCGCCTCGGAACCGGGCTGGTTGAACAGGACCATCAGCACGACCCACTTCAGGTCGTCCAGGTCCAGTTCGTCCTGGTCCAGGGCCATGGCGCGGTCGAGCACCAGCTCGCGCTGGCCGGCATCGAGCACGCCGTGCTGCTCCAGGAACATCAGGAAGCCGCGGCATTCGACGTCGAGCCGGTCGAGCTCGGGGCCGAAATAGATGCGGGTCGGGCCGTCGGCGCGCGGGGCACTGGCACTGGGCCGTTGCTGGGCCAGCGCATCGAGCCATTCGAAGGCCTTGTTGATCTCGGCGGGGCTGAACCCGGCTTTGCCGAGCTCGTCAAAGAGAGGACCGCTGCGGAGCGAATCGTGGTCGCGGACGAGGTCCGCATCTTCGGTGAAGTAGTGCTCGAACAGGTACAGCAGGACGTCCAGAATGCTCTCTTTCATTTCCCTCGGCCTGCGCCGCATGCGGCGCGGTGGGCAGAAACTTGCGGGTGACCCGCGGGTCGCTGGGTGTCCCCTTTCGAAGACCCGGTTCAGCGATTGCGGAAGTACCGGCCGTGTTGTGCCTGAACACGACCATCAAGCTCCATGAGCAGCAGCATGGAGGACACTGTAGCGGCCGTCAATCCGGTCCGTGTGACAAGTTCATCCATATTGGTGGGGTCGTGACCCAGTGCCAGCCACAACTGCTGGTAGTCGGGGTCTTCGGCGGCTGAATCACTCGCCGCCCGGCCAACGATTTCGTCACCGGGGTGAATTGGGGCGTCCAGGCGGGTCCTCAAGTCCTGCGCCAGCACCTGTGCCTGCGGGGCCAGGGCAGTAATTATCTCGGCCGGGTCCTCGACCAGGCCGGCGCCGTCGCGGATCAGCCGGTGGCAGCCGCGGGCCAGCGGGTTGCGGATCGAGCCGGGCAGGGCGAAGACCTCGCGTCCGGCCTCGGCGGCCAGGCGGGCGGTGATCAGCGCGCCGGACTGCCAGGCCGCTTCGATCACCAGGGTCGCCAGCGACAGGCCGGCGATGATCCGGTTGCGGGTGGGGAAGTGAAACTGCTGCGGGCCCGTGCCGGGCAGGTGCTCGCTGACCACCGCGCCGCAGGAGGCGATCCGTGCCAGCAGGCGGGCGTTGGCGCGCGGGTAGGCGACATCCGGGCCGGTGCCCAGCACGGCCACGGTGATGCCGTCGGCGGCGAGCGTGGCTTCGTGGGCGGCGGTATCGATGCCGGCGGCCAGGCCGCTGGTCACCGCCAGCCCCGACTGCGACAGGTCGCGGGCGAACCCGGCCGCGTGCGCGATCCCCGCAGGCGTGGGCGCGCGGGTGCCGACGATGGCGACCGAGGGATGCCAGAGCAGGGTCGGATCGCCGGCGACGAACAACGCCAGTGGCGCGTTGGGTCCACGCAGCAACAGCGCCGGATAGTCGCGGTGATGACAGCCGAGCAGATGGTGGGAAGGCTGACGCAGCCACTTCTCGGCATTGGCCAGGCGCGGCGTATCGGGCTTGCGGAGGTTGTGTACTTGCGCCGCGGTCAGGCCGCTTTCGCGCCAGGCTGCCGGGCCCGCCGCCAGTGCCTGTGCCGGGCCGCCATGCCGTTCGAGCAGCCGTCGCCGCGGCTCGACCGCGCCGCCGGCCAGCAGAAGCCGCAGCAGGGCGTGGGCGTCGTCGTCATCGGCGAGGACAGGGGGTGGTGGCGCGGCGGGCGGCATCGCCCAAGCCTGGGCCGGAAACGACGACGGCGCCCTAGGGCGCCGTCGTCTTGGATCGTAGGTGGACCCTGCTCGCAGGGCTGCACCTGGATCAGTCAGCGATCAGTTGGTCGCGTCCGGATGCTTCAGGCGATAGCCCAGGCGGGTCGGGCGGATGCCGTCCATGACCAGCGCGTAGCTGACCTTCTCGAAGGTGCGGAAGACCATGACGTGGCTGGCAAACTCGTCGGGCATCTTGACCTGGCTGCCGCGGCCGGTGGCGTCGTAGCTGCGGTCGGTGCCGACCTTGACCCGGTCCACTTCCACGCTGCCCTGGCGCCAGGTCGACAGCACGGTGCCGTTGTCGATGCCGTCGGCGGTGCCGACCGACAGCGCCACGACGTCGCGGTTGCCGCCGCTGGTGAGCATGTCGGCCACGGCGATCACGCGGGCCTGGTCGATCGCCATCTCCTGGCTGGGAGCGTGCGGCATGAACTGCAGGTCGTAGGCCTGGGCCTCGACCGGGATCAGGCGATCGCCGACGCGGACTTCGCGGCCGTTGCCATCGATCACCAGCGTGGCAGCCTCGGCGTCACCGGTGATGCCGCGGCTGATCGTGCCGGTGGTCTGCTTGGTCAGCTCGTAGCCCAGGAACTCGCCACCGCCGGCCGGCATCTGGTAGTTCCAGAGCGATTCCAGGCCGATGTTGTGCTTGCCCCGGTAGTCGAGGTCGGCGGCGCGGCGGCCGGAGTTGTCGCAGCAACGCTCCGGATCCATCGTCACGTAGCGGTGCGACGGACGCACCACCGCGTAGCGCTGGCCCGGCTGGGCGTCGGCCAGGCCCTTGATGTAGGCCACCTGGTCGAGGCTGCCGGCGAGGCGGTCTTCTTCCAGGCCGACCACGTAGGGCAGGCTCTCGAATTCCTCGACCACGCGCATGTCCTTGAGGAAGGCCTCGACGTCGGACAGCGGGATGGCGTTGATCGGCGCCTCTTCACGCGGACCCTCCTGCACCGCGACGCGGTCCAGGTAGGCCAGCGAGAGCACGTCGCCGGGGTAGATCAGATGCGGGTTCTTGACCTGCGGGTTGGCCTGCCAGATCTCCGGCCACAGCCAGGGCTTCTGCAGGAACTTGCCGGCGATGTCCCACAGGGTGTCGCCCTTCTTGACCACGTAGGTGTCAGGATGGTTGCCCGCGACCTCGGCGGCCACGCCGTAGGTGGCGACCGTCAGCAACGCAGCGGTCAGCACCGTGCGCAACGGTTTGAAAATGGTGACCATCTGGTTTTCCCCTAATGAGCCTGGTTCGACGGCCCCTTGACGTGCTGCCCCAAGGCAGCTTCCCCATCCGCCGGTGAAGGCGGGGCCCCGCGGCAATATAGCCCAGAAGAAGCGCACGGTTGCAAGCGTGGCGGGGGCCCAACGGGGTTACAATCGCACTACTTGTTGTGGTTGTGACACACGCCCCCATTTAATTCGCTGTCCCGAACCCGCTGTCTAGAATCCCGCGCCATGGCCCTGCTTCCCATTCTCGAGTTCCCCGACCCGCGCCTGCGCACCGTCGCCGCGCCGGTCGACCCTGCGCGCGTGACCAGCGCCGAATTCCAGAAGCTGCTCGACGACATGTTCGAGACCATGTACGAGGCCCCGGGCATCGGCCTGGCCGCGAGCCAGATCGACGTGCACCAGCGCTTCATGGTCATGGACATCAGCGAGGAGCACGACGAGCCGCGGGTGTTCATCAACCCGGAGATCACCGCCCGCGATGGCGAGCAGGTCTACCAGGAAGGCTGCTTGTCGGTGCCCGGCATCTTCGCCGACGTGACCCGCGCCGACCGCATCACCGTCAGCTTCCTCGACCGCGACGCCAAGCCCCAGACGATCGAAGCCGAGGGCCTGCTGGCGGTGTGCATCCAGCACGAGATGGACCACCTGGCCGGCAAGCTGTTCGTCGATTACCTCTCGCCGCTCAAGCGCGAGATGGTGCGCAAGAAGCTGGCCAAGCAGCGTCGCCAGGCGGCGGCGTGAGGCTTGTGAAGCGGGAATAGAGAAGCGGGAATGGTGGAGCGGGAATGGGGAATGATCGCGTGCCGGCCATCCGCTGCACCGACTTTCGTAACGCTCCCGATCCAGCTCCAGCAGGCCGTATTCGGTCCGGCGCCTCAACCTGACGTTCCCCATTCCCCATTCCCGCTTCGCCATTCCCGCCTCCAGCTCCCCTCCCATGAGAATCGTCTTCGCCGGCACCCCCGACTTCGCCGTGCCGTGCCTGCGCGCGGCCTCGCAGCGCGGTGAAGTCGTCGCCGTCTACACCCAGCCCGATCGCCCGGCCGGGCGCGGCCGCGAGCTGACGCCGTCGCCGGTCAAGCGCGAAGCGCTGCTGCGCGGCATCGAAGTGTTCCAGCCGGAGAACTTCAAGTCGGTCGTGTCCAAGGACGCGCTGCGCGCGCTGAAGCCGGACCTGATGATCGTGGTCGCTTACGGTCTGATCCTGCCGCAGTCGGTGCTCGACATCCCCACTTACGGTTGCTGGAACGTCCACGCTTCGCTGCTGCCCCGCTGGCGCGGCGCTGCACCGATCCAGCGCGCAATCGAAGCCGGCGACAGCGAGTCGGGCGTGTGCCTGATGCAGATGGAAAAGGGCCTGGACACCGGTCCGGTGCTGCTCTCGCAGTCGCTGCAGATCGGCGAGCACGAAACCGGCGGCCAGTTGCACGACCGACTGTCCGCGCTCGGCGCGCAGGTGCTCGCCGACGGCCTGGGCCTGCTGCGCGCCGACATCCGGCCGGTGCCGCAGCCGCAGCCCGAGGATGGCGTCACCTATGCCCACAAGCTCGACAAGGCCGAGGCCCGCCTCGACTGGTCGCAGCCGGCGACGGTGCTGGCCAGCAAGGTGCGCGCGTTCAATCCCTGGCCGATGGCCGAGGCGGTCGTGGCCGGCGAGCGCCTGCGACTGCACGGTGCGGTCGCACTGGACGAAGCCCATGGCGCCGAGCCGGGATCGTTGCTTCGCGCCAGCCGCGATGGCCTCGATGTCGCCTGTGCTGTTGGCGTGCTACGCATCCGGGTGCTGCAGCGCGACGGTGGCAAGGCCATCACCGCGGCCGATTACCTCAACGGACGCCCGGACCTGCGCTGACGGCCGCCATGCCACGCCCTGACCAGACTTCCAGCACGAACCACAGCGGCGCTGCTTCACGCGCTGCCGCCGCACGCGTGCTCGACGCTGTGCTGCATCACGGTCGCTCGCTGAAGGCCGAACTCGCACTGGCCTTGCCGCGCATTGCCGATCCACGCGATCGCGCGCTGGTGGAAGCCATCTGCTTTGCCGTGCTGCGCCAGCCGGCCCGGTTCGAGTCGGCGCTCCTGGCATGGGTGCCGCGTCCGTTGCCAAAGCGCGACAGCGAACTCAAGGCGCTGCTGTTCGTCGGCTTCGCCCAGCTCGATCCGCTCGGCCTGCCGGCCCATGCCGCAGTGGCGGCCACCGTCGAAGCTGCGCGTACGCTGGGCCGACGTCACCAGGCCGGCCTGGTCAATGCACTGCTGCGTCGCGCCCAGCGCGAGGGTTTGCCGGCGGGCGAACCGCATGCGCACTGGCCGAAGTGGCTGCGCGATCAGATCAACCGCGACTGGCCCGACGACGCCGAGGCGATTCTCGATGCCAGCGCCGCCGAACCGCCGATGTGGCTGCGCGTGAACCGCCGCCAGCAATCGCGCGACGACTATCGCGCCCGCCTGCACGAAGCCGGCATAGAGTCGCAGGTGGACGAACGCTTGCCCGATGCACTGCGCCTGGACACGCCGGCAGCGGTCGCGGCGCTGCCCGGCTTCGCCGAAGGCGCTGCGTCCGTGCAGGACGCCTCCGCGCAACTGGTGGTCGAGGCATTGGCCGCGCCGCCGTCCGGACGCGTGCTCGATGCCTGCGCCGCACCGGGCGGCAAGACCGCGCACCTGCTCGAGCGCGATGCGTCCCTGCGCCTGGTCGCGCTCGACATCGACGCGCAACGCCTGGATCGCATGCGCTCGGGTTTCACCCGCCTGCGTCTGGGCGAGCGCGTGCAGCTGCTCGCCGCCGACGCCGCCGACACCCAGGCATGGTGGGATGGCACGCCGTTCGATGCGGTGCTGCTGGACGCGCCGTGTTCGGCCACCGGCATCATCCGCCGCCAGCCCGACGTGCTGCAGCACCGCCGCGCTTCCGACCTGACCGCACTGGTGGCGACGCAGGCACGCCTGCTCGATGCGCTGTGGGCCACCGTCGCGCCGGGCGGGGTGCTGCTCTACGCGACGTGTTCGATCCTCAAGGCCGAGAACGAAGCGCAGGTCGGTGCGTTCCTGGTGCGCACGCCGGATGCGGTTGCCGAGCCGCTCGACGAGCGTTTCGGGCGGACCAGCGGTGCTGGCCGCCAGCGCCTGCCGGGGGAACTGGGCTGCGACGGGTTCTTCTATGCGCGGTTGCGCAGGAAGGGCTAGGGCCGCAGTTCCCGGCGCGCGCCCGTTACCCGTCATCCCCAACTGCTCATACCCCAACTACCCGTCATCCCCGCGCAGGCGGGGACCCAGTGTCGTTGCTTGCGCTGGTGGTCGGGCCAAAGCGAAGTCGCTGGGTCCCCGCCTTCGCGGGGATGACGGGTGGTTGGGGATGACGGGGAGTTGGGTGTGACGGCGAGTTGGGTGTGACGGGGAGTTGGAGGCGGCAGGTGTGCGCGTGCAACGTGCGCGCGGCACCATCCGTTCCGACATCGCCACGACGCCCTCCCGCTATCATCCGCCGCATGCTCAAGCCGCTCGCCTCGCGCCCGACCTGGCGCAACGACACCACGCTGTTCTGGATCATCGCCGTGCTCGTGCTCGGCGCGGGCCTGGGTCTTCGCGATCCGTGGCCGGCGGACGAGCCGCGCTTCACCCTCGTCGCCAAACACATGATCGAAAGCGGCGACTGGCTGTTCCCGCATCGCGGCAGCGAGCTGTACTCCGACAAGCCGCCATTGTTCATGTGGTTGCAGGCGATCGCCTACACCGTGTTCGGCAACTGGCGCATCGCCTTCCTGCTGCCGTCACTGCTGGCCGCGCTGGGGACGCTGTGGTGCGTGGTCGATCTCGGGCGTCGACTGTGGACCCGTCGCGTCGGCATCTACGCAGGCTACGCGCTGCTGTTCGCGCTGCAGTTCACCTGGCAGGCGAAGAAGGCGCAGATCGATCCGCTGGTGGTGTTCTGGATCACGCTGGCCAATTACGGACTGCTGCGTCATGTGCTGCAGGTCGCGCGTAGCCAGGGACCGAACTGGCCGATGTGGATGCTCGGCTGGGCCGCGGCGGCACTGGGCACGATCAGCAAGGGCGTGGGCTTCATCGCGCTGCTGATGCTGATCCCGGCCGGTATCGCCTCGCTGCGCGGCTGGGACGTGAAAGTGCACGCCGGCCGCGCGAAGTTCTGGCTCGGTCCGCTCGCCTTCGTGCTGGCCGCGTGCGTGTGGCTGGTGCCGATGCTGATCGCCGCGGTTGGCAACGCCGGCCCCGAATACCGCGCCTACATCGACGACATCCTGATCCGCCAGACCGCCAAGCGTTACGGCGCTTCCTGGGACCACGGCCAGCCGGTCTGGTACTTCCTGGAAGTGATGGCGACGATGTGGTTGCCGACGGTGCTGGTGCTGCCATGGGCGATCCCGGCGTGGTGGCGACGCCTGCGCCGGCGCGACCCGCGCTACCTGTTGCCGTTGGCATGGTGGGCGCTGGTGCTGGTGTTCTTCACCCTGCCCAACGGCAAGCGCGACATGTACATCCTGCCGGCGTTGCCGATGATGGCGCTGGCGCTGGGGCCGTTGTTGCCGGGCCTGATCCGGCGCAAGGGCGTGCGCCGGCTGGCCTTCGGCTTCAGCGCGGTGCTGGCCATCGGCCTGCTCGTCGGTGGCCTGGCGATGCTGCTGGCCGATCCCGGTTTCGAGCGCCGTTTCGTCGCCGAGCGATCGCTCGAAGACGTATCCACCGCGCTTGCTGCCAGCATCACGGCACTGGGATTCTTCTGCGTCGGCTGCCTGCTCTGGTTCGGCCGCGCGCGTCCGATCGCGGCGATGCTGGCGACACTGACCGGGCTTTGGGTATGTTTCGGCCTGGCATTGGCACCGCTGCTCAACGATTCCTCGTCGGCGCGCGGACTGATGACCGAAGTCGGCCGTCGCATCGGCCCGCAGGCCGAGTTGGGCCTGGTCGCCTGGCGCGAACAGAACCTGCTGATGGCCGACCGTCGCGTCGCCGAGTTCGGCTTCAAGGTCGACTTCGACGAACAGATGCAGCGCGGGCTGGCATGGCAGCGCGGGGCGTCGGCGACGCGTTGGCTGCTGGTGCAGGACGTGGCGCTGGCCGAATGCATCGACAGTGGCAGGACGCAGCATCTGGGCAATGCCAACAGGCGCGGATGGACGCTGGTGCCGGGTGCCGCCGCGGCGGGCTGCCGCTAAGGCAGCAACCAATTGTCGTCCCGAGCGCAGCGAGGGACCTGCTGTTGCGCCGCGAAAACAGATCCCTCGCTGCGCTCGGGATGACAGGGCAAGAGTCAGCCGGTGCGCAGATCCGGCAGGGGATGCGCTGCGAACTCGGCGATATGCCGGTCCAGTCCCTGCGGGCTGCGAACGCGGCCGCTGGCGCGGGTGTCGGCGAGCAGGCCGTCGTTGGGGCTGGCGCCTTCCTCGTGCCGCTCCGGGTGGTACAGGTGCGTGGCCAGTCCGGCGAAGCGCAGCGAGCGACGCTCCAGCCCGGCATGGAACGCGCGCACGGCCAGGTCCTTGTCCTCGCGACCCCAGCCTTCATAACGCTCGTCGAAGCCGTTGAGCATCACCAGGTCGTCGCGCCACCAGCCCTGGTTGCAGGTCTTGATCGCGCTGCCGCTCTGGCCACGCGTGCTGCGCAGCGACAGCGCCGCCAGTGGCGGAATCCGCAGCGTGTGACGGCGGCGGGTGAGGCCGCGGTCGAAGAAGCCCAGTTCTGAAACTTCGTGCCTGAGCAGGCGGTCGCGGCCTTCCTCGTCGGTCAGCACGCGCATGCCCTGGACGAAGCTGCCGCGTTCGGCGGCGTGCAGATGGTCGGCGACGAACATCGGGTGCGGCAGCATGTCGCCGTCGAGCAGCAGCACGTAGTCGCCGCTGGTCGCCGCGATGGCGCGGTTGCGGGCGAGCGAGACACGGAAACCGCGGTCCTCGATCCAGCTGTGCCGCAACGGCACCGGGAAGGCGCGCGCGACGCGTTCGAGCATGGCGCGGGTGTCGTCGCGCGAGCCGTCGTCGGCGACCACGACTTCGTGCGGCAGCGTGTGCTGGCGTGCCAGTGCCTCAAGCGCCAGTTCCAGCGCCTGCGGCCAGTTGTAGGTGGTGATGACGACGCTGGCGCGCGTCGGGACGTTGGCGTTCATCGCTCCGGCCCGCTCACCGGCTGCCCGTTCTGCAGCATCCACAGCATGATCGTCTTCTGGCGCACGTAGTTGGCGCGGACGTAGGCGTAGACCAGGCCGTGCCAGCCGTCGCGGAAGCCGCCCCGCAGCAGGTAGCCGCGCCAGAACCGCCATGCTGGCGACAGCACCAGGCCGGTCAGGGTCGCGCGCTTGCCGCGGGCGAAGTCGTGCTCGGCCATCATCCGTGCATAGCGCTGGGTCTTGAGCAGTTGCTGTTCGAGCGAGCGGTAGGGGTAGTGGATCAGGTCGCCACCGATGGTCCGCACCGGGCCGTCGACGCTGGCGGCCTCGTGCACTTCGCGCGTGCCGCGCCAGCCGCCGCGGCGGCGGTCGAACAGGCGCAGGACCCGGTCGGGGTAGGCGTTGCCATGGCGCAGGAACCTGCCGAAGTACTCGTTCAGGCGAGCGAAGCGATAGCCGGCGGCATCGCCGAAGGCGCCGGCGCGTTCGGCCTCGATCGATGTGCGCAGGGTGTCGCTGACGCGCTCGTCGGCATCCAGGCACAGTACCCAGTCGTGCGTGGCCTGCTCGATGGCGAACTGCTTCTGGCTGCGGAAACCGTCGAACGCGCGCTGGATCACGCGGGCACCGAGGTCGCGGGCAATCTGCGCGGTGGCATCGGTCGAATGCGAGTCGACCACGACGACCTCGTCGCAGAACGCCAGGGAGGCGATGCAGTCGCCGATGCGGTCGGCCTCGTTGAACGCGATAATGCAGGCCGACAGCGGGCATGCTGACGCTGGCTGCGTCGCACCCGGTGTGTCCTGCGTCGATGGCGTATTCGAGGAAGCGTTGATGGCCGATTACCTGTTGTTCGCGAGCGAACGCTATGCGCTGCCCATCCTGCAACCGCTGGCGCAGGCGCTGCAAGCAGCGGGGCACGGCGTGTACGCCTGGTTCGTCGACGGCGCCGCCGGCGCCGGACTGCCGGCGCCGGTGCGAATGATAGGCCTGCACGAGGCAGTCGCGCTGAAACCGCGCGCGGTGTTCAGCGCCGCCAACTGGGTGCCGCCCTTCATCGAAGGCGCCAAGATGCAGCTGTTTCATGGCTTCAACGTCGAGAAACGCTCGGACGAGCGTGGCCATTTCCGCGTGCGCGGGCTGTTCGACCTGTACTGCACGCAGGGTCCGGCGACGACGGCGCCGTTCCAGGCACTGGCGGCGCAGGCCGGGCACTTCGCCGTGGTCGAGACCGGCTGGCCCAAGCTCGACCCCCTGTTCCGCGATGACGAAGGCGCTTCGGCGGCGCTGCGCGCGCCGGCCGGTTCGCGGCCGGTGGTGATGTTCGCCTCCACCTTCACCGAACGCCTGAGCGCGGCCCCGCACCTGTTCGACGCGATCGCCGCGGAAGTGGCCCGTGGCGAGCGTTACTGGCTGCTGACCCTGCATCCCAAGTGTCCGCCGGAACTGTTCGCGCGCTATCGCTCGCTGGCCGGTGCCAACGCGGCGTTCTTCGAAACCGAACAGCTGGTCGCCGCGCAGCGCGCCGCCGACGTGCTGCTGGCCGACACGACCTCGGTGGTGTCGGAGTTCGTCGTGCAACGCAAGCCGGTGGTGACATTCCGCAATCGCGCGCCCAAGCCGCACATGCTCGACTTCGACGATCCGGCGCGGTTGCCGCAGATGCTCGAGCGCGCCTTCGCGCCGGAGCCGTCGCTGCTCGCGGCGTTGACGGCCTACGCCGATTCGATCCATCCCTACCGCGACGGACACTCGTCGGAGCGCGTGATGGCCGCGACCGAAGCGCTGCTCAATGGCGAGCTCGGGACGCTGCGGCGCAAGCCGCTGTCATCGTGGTGGCGAGCGCTGCAGATCCGCCGCGAGCTGGGCTACTGGCGCCCCTGACCCGCCGCCCATCGCCCGCATGTGTAGGAGCGAGCTTGCTCGCGATGGGCGCCGGAGACGTGGTTCGCGAGCAAGCTCGCTCCTACACCCGCCAATCACCAGCGCAGCGGCCGCTGCGCCAGCGTGTGCGACAGCCGCCCATACAACGCCTGCGCCTGCGCCTCGGGCAGGAAGCGCACCCGCAGCGGCGGTGCCAGTGCGCCGGCGCCGCTGGTGTCCAGCCACAGCGTGGCGGTGCCGCAGCGGCGGTCGATCGGCGAACGCGTCAGTTGCAGGGCCTGCAGCTTGTCGATCTCGGCGAAGCGCCAATGCCGGTTCCACCAGCCTTCGCGCACCGCAATGATGTAGTCGCCGACGGCGTACGCGGCCCGCTGCGCGCGCCGCCGCGCCTTGAACGCCGACCACGGCAGCCACAGCAGGACCAGCAGACCCCACGCGCCGAACCGCACACACAGCGCCGCGGCCACGATCAGCACGGACGGCACCGACGGCAGGAACAGCCGCCACCAGCTCGACGACGGCAGGGGAGTCCATGCCAGCTGCAGCCAGTCCGCCCGCGGCAGCAGGTGTTCGATCAGGCCGTCGCAGGCGGCCGGCGTCGCGATCGGCGCCAGCTCACGCAAGGCGCGCTGCTGCCGCCCTTCCTCGGCCACTGCGGTATCGACCTCGAGACTGCGGCGTCGGAGCAGGCGGTGCAGCACGCCTTCGCGCAGCGTCCAGGCCTGGATGCGCCGGCGCGAAGCACTGGTGCGCCAGCGGGCCAGCAGGCCGCGTTCGACCGTGAGCCGGCGACCGTGCTCGCTCAACTGGAAACCGTAGTACTGCAACAGCGCCAGCGTCATCGACAACAGCCGCAGCGCACCGACCAGCACCGCGAACACCGCCAGCCCGGCGGCGGCATATTCGACCGGACCGAAGCCGTGCTCGCCCGCATAGCCGAACAGGCGCATGCCGAAGGCTTCGAACAGGTTCGGGATGAGCTTGGGACTGAACTGCGCCGAGCCGGCAAACGCCGCACCCACCACGATCATGCCGCGGTTGGAGACCAGCCCCAGCCGCAGCACTTCGCCCAGCGGCAGGATCAGCAGGGGGTGGGCAGCGGGCTCATCGACGGCTGCATCGGCGGAGATGGCGGCGCCGCGACGTCGCACGAGCGCTTCCAGCGCCAGCGCATCGTCGAGCTTGAGCACGCGCATCTGCGCCTCGGGCTTGGCGCCGCCGGCCGATTCCAGGCGCACTTCGGCCACGCCGAACAGGCGGTGCAGCAGCGACTGCTGCAGGGCGACGTTGTGGATGCGCGCGAACGGGATCACGCGCAGGCTGCGTTCGAGCAGGCCGCTGCGCACCACCAGGTGGTCGCCGGCGACACCGTAGCGGTAGGTGAAGTACTGCCACAGCGAGGTCACCACGAGCACGGCGACACCGATCAGCGGCCACAGTTCGTTGCGGTCGCCGCGGCCGAAGAACAGCAGCACCGCCAATGGCACGATGAACTGCTTGAGCTGCTGCAGCAGCACGAACAGCCACGACATCGGATGCAGGCGGCGCTCGGGTTCGGTGGCGGTCATTTGACCGTTACTGGTCGTCATCGTGGTCGATCTGACGACCGAGGCGGTCGCGCAGGCGCTCGGCGTCGCCGGCGTCCAGGTGCGGCACCGACACCGAGCTGTGGCGGGTGCCAGCGGTGTGCACGACCAGCGTCGCCAGGTTGCGCCGGCGCTGCAGCGGGCCGCGCTTGAGGTCCAGGTGCTGCACGCGCGTGGCCGGTACCCGGGTCTCGCGCTGCCACATGCGACCGCGGCGGATCCCCAGGCCGTCCTCGTCGAGACGCCAGAAGGTATGGCGGTACTGCTTCAGGCCCAGCCAGATGCCGAGCGCCAGCCCGACGATCAGACCCAGCGGGGCGAGAAACGCCGGCAGTTCGAAGACACGGGCGAAGATGAACCCGGCGAACGCGAACGGGATCGCCAGCGGCACCGTTCCGAGCAGGAACAGCGTGCGGGAGCGAGCGGGCAACGGCTGCCATTCGGCGGCGGAATCTACGCCATCGGATGGCGCGGCTTGCGGCGGGGCGTGCGGCGAGTCGGGCGTGAGCATGGGCATCCGTCAGGTGTCAGGCGTCGGCCGCGCCAGCGATGCCCGTGGTTCGACGGCGTCGCCCGGTCAGCGGTTCCAGTACGGGTTCTCTTCCCCAGAACCCGGCGGTCGCAGCGTATAGCGTTTGTAGGTCCACTGGTATTGCGCCGGGTCGCGCCGGGCGATGTGTTCGACCGAGGCGTTGAGCGCGGCCACGGCCACCTTCGGATCCGGATCGGCGACCGCGGCCGGTGCCGCCTCGATGTGCAGGGCGAAGCCGGGGTGGCCGGTGTGGGTGTCCACGCGCTCGCACCAGGCGAACAGCACGGTCGCCCCGGTGCGCGCGGCCAGGCGGCCGAGCAGGGTCATCGTCAGCGCCGGGACGCCGAAGAACGGCGCGAACTCGCCGTCGCCGGCCTTGGGTTGCTGGTCGGGCAGGATGCCGACCACGCCGCCGTCGTTGAGGCGCTTGAACAGCTGGCGGATCGCCGGCCCTTCGGCGCGGACCTGGGTGACGCGCTCGCCGTTGTCGCCGCCGTCGTGCCCCGCATCGGCGCGGACCAGGTTGAGGAACGCCTCGACCACCGCCGACTCCGGCGGCCGGTACAGGATCGCCAGCGGCGTGCGCCAGGCCAGCCACTGGTTCAGCAGCTCCCAGTTGCCATGGTGGGGTGCGGCAATGATCACGCCGCGGCCGGCTGCGATCGCCTGGTCCATCAGCTCGGTCCCGTGCTGCTCGCGCAGCAGGCCCAGGTTCTCTGCGTGCGGGCGAGTCCACAGTCGCACGGTCTCCAGTACCTGGCGCGCGGTGGTGCGAAGGATGGCCCGATGCAGTTCATCGCGCTGCGCCGGCAGCAGATCCGGGTACGCCAGTTCCAGGTTGATCCGCGCCACCCGGCTCTCGCGCACATCGCGCCAGCGCCACCACGCCGCCAGCGCATCGCCCAGGCGCAGCAGCCACGACCAGGGCAGGCGGCCGAGCAGGGCGGCGGAGGCGTAGAGCAAGCGGGCGGCAAAGCCGGTCATGGCGTGGTTCGACGAGGGAGGGGGGCGCCGAGCTTCCGCCCGGACCGCGCATTAGGCTACAACAGCCCCGAAATCCCACTTCCGCCGAACGAGCCGACGACCTGCATGCTGGCCCTGATCCAACGCGTGACCGAGGCGACCGTGCGGGTCGAAGGCGAAACTGTCGGTGCCATCGGCCCCGGCCTGCTGGCCCTGGTGGGCGTGGAGCCGGGCGATGGCGAAGCCCAGGCGCAGCGGATGGCCGAACGGCTGCTCGGATACCGTGTATTTGCCGACGAGGGTGGCCGAATGAATCTTGGTCTGGCGGACACCGGCGGCGGGTTGCTGCTGGTCAGCCAGTTCACCCTGGCGGCCGATACCCGCAGCGGGATGCGTCCGGGCTTCAGTACCGCCGCCGCGCCCGAGCTGGCTGAACCTTTGTTCAGCAGGCTGGTCGGAATCTGCAGGGAAACACACACGGGGGGGCTGGAAACGGGGCGCTTCGGTGCCCATATGGTGATCAGCCTGGTCAACGACGGCCCGGTCACCTTCCTTCTTCGGTCCTGAGTCCGGCCCCGACCCCTCCGGCCTGATATACTGGAACGTTCCCCATCCTCTCATAGCGCGGTGGCGCAGCACATGGCCAACGAACGTCAGCCCCCCTCCTCCGATATCAAGCAGTTGATCAGCAAGGGCCTGGAGCAGGGCTACCTGACCTATGCCGAGGTCAACGATCACCTGCCCGACGACCTCGTCGATGCCGAGCAGATCGAAGACATCATCGGCATGATCAACGGCATGGGTATCGAGGTCCACGAAGTGGCCCCCGATGCCGAAACCCTGCTGCTCGCAGACGGCGGCACGGGCAACCGTGAAGTCGACGATACCGCCGCCGAAGAAGCTGCCGCAGCGCTGACCGCGCTCGACGGCGAAGGCGGCCGCACCACCGACCCGGTGCGCATGTACATGCGCGAAATGGGTACGGTCGAACTGCTTACCCGCGAAGGCGAAATCGCCATCGCCAAGCGCATCGAGGAAGGCCTGGGCCAGGTCCAGGCATCGCTGGGTATTTTTCCGGCGACCATCGCCTCGATCCTCGAAGACTACGAGCAGCACAAGGCGGGCAAGAAGCGCCTGGCCGAAATTATCGTGGGCTTCAACGATCACCTCGACGACGTGCCGGAGCCGCCGGCGCCGGTCGTGGTGGCCGACCCCGATGCCGAGGCCGATGACGACGAGGAAGAAGCACCCGTCGCCGAGGAAGCCGAAGAGGTCGTGAGCGGCCCGGACCCGGTCGAGGTAGCCGCGCGCATGGAAGCGTTGGCCGACCACTACAACAAGTTCCTCAAGGCGCATGCCAAGCACGGTGCCGGTCACAAGACCGCGCTGAAGCTGCGCGAGGACATGGCCGCGGTGTTTGTCACCTTCAAGCTGCCGCTGCCGCTGACCGATGTCCTCGTGCGCGGCCTGCGCGAGGTGGTCAACAAGATCAAGGACCACGAGCGCCGCATCCTCGACTTGTCCACGCGCGTTGCGAAGATGCCGCGCAAGGATTTCATCCGCGCCTGGGAAGGCAACCAGACCAATCTGGAGTGGGTGGACGAGCTGCTCAAGCGCAAGCAGAAGTGGTCGTCGGGCCTGCGTGACGTCAAGGACCAGATCATCTCCGAGCAGGAAGCCACGATCGCGGTCGAAACCGCGTCGCTGCTGACCCTGGCCGACATCAAGGACATCTCCCGCCAGATGGCCTATGGCGAAGCCAAGGCGCGCAAGGCCAAGAAGGAAATGGTCGAGGCCAACCTGCGCCTGGTGATCTCGATCGCCAAGAAGTACACCAACCGTGGCCTGCAGTTCCTCGACCTGATCCAGGAAGGCAACATCGGCCTGATGAAGGCGGTCGACAAGTTCGAGTTCCGTCGTGGCTTCAAGTTCTCGACCTATGCGACCTGGTGGATCCGCCAGGCGATCACCCGTTCGATCGCCGACCAGGCGCGCACCATCCGTATCCCGGTGCACATGATCGAGACGATCAACAAGCTCAACCGCATCAGCCGCCAGATGCTGCAGCAGTACGGCCGCGAAGCGACTCCGGAAGAGCTGGCGAAAGAAATGGACATGCCGGAGGACAAGATCCGGAAGGTCATGAAGATCGCCAAGGAACCGATCTCGATGGAAACCCCGATCGGCGACGACGAGGATTCGCATCTGGGAGATTTCATCGAGGACACGAACATCGAGTCCCCGGTCGAGGCCACCACCAACATCAACCTGACCGAGACGGTCCGCGACGTGCTCGCCGGGCTGACTCCGAGGGAAGCGAAGGTGCTGCGCATGCGCTTCGGCATCGACATGAATACCGACCACACCCTCGAGGAAGTGGGCAAGCAGTTCGATGTCACGCGTGAGCGCATCCGCCAGATCGAAGCGAAGGCGCTGCGCAAGCTGCGTCATCCGAGCCGGTCGGAGCAGTTGCGCAGCTTCCTTGATATCGATTGATTTGTTGTCGGTAGCTGGATCGGAAAAGCCCCGCATTCGCGGGGCTTTTTTGTGCCTGTCGTCCCGAACGCAGTGAGGGGCCTGCTGGTGCGTGTTGGGCCTGCCTCTGCGGACGACGCTTCGGTGCTTTGTTGCCCGGTCTTCGGTGGCCCTCACCCCAACCCCTCTCCCGTAAACGGGAGAGGGGCTCCCACCGTCATTGGAGGACCGTCATCCCCGCGAAGGCGGGGACCCAGCGGCGTTGCTCTGATGCTCGTCATCCCCGCGAAGGCGGGGATCCATGGACGCTGCTTTCGTTGCGCATATAGCAGCCATCTGTCCGTCAGCCCCGTTCGCCGTTACCCTGAACGGATGAAAGCCAAGCCGAACGCGCAGCCCAACCAGAGCCTGATCGACGGGATCGCCACGCTGCAGGCGCTGGCCTCCTCGCCCGAGCCCGTGGGCTGCCGGGAACTGGCGCGCCAGCTCGATGCCAACCCGACCCGCGTCAACCGCCTGCTCAAGACCCTGGCGTACCTGGGTATCGCCCGCCAGACCGCCAACCGCAAGTACACCGCCGGCCCGGGCATGCACGTGCTGGCCGCGCAGAGCCTGTTCGCCTCCGGCCTGATCCGGCGCGCGCTGCCGGTGCTGGAGGACCTGCGCCGGTACGGTCACACCGTCGCCCTGGGCGTGCTGTGGAACCATAGCGTCAGCTACCTGTTCCATGCTCCGCCGGGGATCGAGGCCGCGCGCGGACTGGGTCGCATCGGCCTGTTGCCGGCCACTACCAGCGGCATCGGCATCGTCCTGCTCGCGCAGATGACCGACGAGGACATCCGCGACCTCTATGCGGGGATCGAGATTCCGATGTTCCCCGAGGGCATCGAGTCGCTGCTGGCGACGCTGCAGGTCACCCGCGCGCAGGGGTATGCCCGGGTCCACGTTGCCGACGATCGCGACCACCACATCGTCGCCGTGCCGATGGGCGATCCGGTGCATGCGGGTATCGCGATGTCGGGCTGGATCCCGGAGTCGGCGACCGCCGATCTGGTCGCCGCGCTGCGTGAGGCGGTGAGGGAGATCGGCTGAGGCATGATGCAGTGCGGATTGACGTGTTGCTAAATTAGCAATACCGTCCAGCGACACCTTGGGGAGCGGGCGGTACTTCGTGAACTGGAAAGGATCGGCCCGCGTCCGCTGGGCACTGCTCGCCCTGCTGTTTGTCTCCACCGTCATCAACTACCTCGACCGCCAGGCCCTGTCGATCCTGGCGACGACGATCCAGCGCGACCTCGGCATGGACGATCCGGCCTATGCGCGCGTCGTGCAGATGTTCCTGTTCGCCTACACCGTGGCCTACCTGCTGGCCGGCCGGATCACCGACTGGCTGGGATCGAAAGTGGCACTGGCCCTGTTCGTCGGCTGGTGGTCGATCGCCAATCTATTCACCGGACTGGTGCGCACTGCCGGCGAACTCGGCGCTGCGCGTTTCGCGCTCGGGCTCGGCGAGCCGGGCAACTACACGGTCGGCTCGAAGGTCGTCTCCGAGCATTTCCCGCCGCAGGAACGCGGACTGGCGCTGGGCATCTACACCGCCGGGGCGATGGTCGGCGCGACGATCGCGCCGCCACTGATCGGTGGCATCGCGGTGGTGTTCGGATGGCGCTGGGCGTTCATCACCACAGGTGCGGTCGGCCTGCTGTGGATCCTGGCATGGTGGTGGATCTTTCCTTCGACGCCGCGCGGCGAAACCGCGGCCGCAACGCCTGCAAGCGCCGAGGCTGCACCGATCACGAATGAAGGCTCGCTGTGGCGCAGCCTGCTGCGCGATCGGTCGATGTGGCTGCTGGTGCTGTCGCGGGCGGTGGCCGATCCGGTCTGGTACTTCTACCTGTTCTGGTTTCCCAAGTACCTCAACGACCAGCGCGGCATGACCCTGGTCGCGGTCGCGTCACTGGCGTGGCTGGTGTACCTGGCCGCCGACGTCGGCAGTGTCGGCGGCGGAGCGATATCCAGCGGCCTGATCAAGCGCGGCATGACGCCCGTGCGCAGTCGCCTGGTCGCGATGACCGGCGCGGCGATGCTGGCGCCGCTGGGGCTGATCGCCGCGTTCCATCCGCCGTTGACGATCCTGTTCGCGATCGCCGCGCTGGTGGCGTTCGCCCACTTGGTGTTCCAGATCAACATCAGCACGCTGGTGGTGGATCTTTACCCGAGCCGCTACATCGCCACCGTCTTCGGCTTCATCGGTGCCGGCAGTGGCCTGGGCGGGATGCTGTCGACGCAGGTGGTGGGCAAGCTCGTCGCCGGGCACCAGTTCGACCGGACCTTCGTGCTGATGGCGATGCTGCATCCGATCGCGATGCTGCTGGCGTGGCTGGCGGTGCGACAGGCGCGACATTCGCGCCTGATCCAGTCCCTCGATGGCAGCGTCGTTCAGGCGACCCCGACGGCGTAATCCCAGAAGCGCTGGCCCGGTACCGCGCCCAGGCCGGGGCCGGTCGGCAGACGGTAGTGGCGATCGGCATAGTCCATGTCGGTGTCGAGCAACTCCAGCGAGCGGGCGAATACCGAGTGCTGCCATTCGTGGCGCCACAGGCCGCTGATTACCGTTGAGGCGTGCAGGCTCGCCGCCAGGAAAATGCCGGTGCCAATCGTAGCGTGCGGTGCGATCGCCACGCCGGCCGCCTGTGCCAATCGCGCGATGCGCAGGAACTGGGTGATGCCGGTGTGTCCCATCTCCGGCTGGATATAGCGCACCGCGTTTGCTTCCAGCCGCAGCCGCGCCTCGTACTCGGTGTGCCATTCCTCGCCGGCGGCGACTGCGATCGCGCCTTCGCGCGCCACGCGCGCCAGGCCGCTGACATCCTCCGGTTTCACCGGCGCCTCGACGAACTGCAGACGGTACGGCGCGAGGCGGTCGATCAGCGCCAGCGCCGGGTCGGCATCGAACTTCCAGTGGAGGTCGACCATCAGTTCGGCGGCGTCGCCCAAAGCCTCGCGCAATGCGGCGATCTCCTCGACGATCCCTTCGCTGCTGACCACGGCGTGGATCTTGAAGGCGTCATGGCCCTGCTGCTGGAACTCGCGCGCCATCTGCACGCGCCCGGCCACGGTCGCCGCCGGCAGGCCTGACAGGTAGCCAGGCACCTGCTCGCGCTGGCGTTCGCCAAGCAGTTGCCACAGCGGTTGGCTCCGCGCGCGTGCGCGCAAGTCCCACAGCGCGATGTCGAGCGCGGCGATCGCATCGACGTAGAAGCCGCCGAAACTGCCGCGCACGCGCATCAGCCCGTACAGGTCATCCCAGACCTGCTCGACATCGTCAGGATCGCGGCCGACAACCTCCGGTGCGAGCAGGTCGTTGATGATTTCGCAGACGGCGCGAGGTGCGCAGATGCCGTAGGTCTCGCCCCAGCCGACCGCGCCGTCGTCGGTGGTGATCCGTACGACGACCGAACGATCCACGGACGGATAGATCGTGCCGTTGCCCTTGCGTACGACGTAGCCGCGCTCGTTGATGCGTTCGCCCGGGCCGAGTGGTCCCAGGTAGGGCGTGTCGCGCGGCACGGTGACGATGAAGGTCTCGACGCTGCGCACCTTGCTCATGCCGATGTCGCTCCGGGCACGCGGTCGAGTGGGACCAGATCAGCGATGCGTGCCAGCAGTGCATCGACCTCGCGCTGGTCGAACGCATCCAGTGCAGGCCCGGGCGCCCGCACGTGATCGCTGCCGATCAGGCCGCGGCGCTTGAGCACCGCCTTGGTCAGGCGCCAGCGGAACACCGCCTGCACGCCGAGCAGCGGCAGGCTGCGTTCAAACAGCTCGCGTGCGCCCTCGATGTCGCCGTCGGCGAACCGCTTGAGCATGGCCACGTGCACCTCGGTGACTTCGCAAGCCGGCATCGTACCCTTGGCCCCGCGCACCAGTTCATCGATCACATAGCGCGCACCGGCGCCGCCGAACACCGCATCGAGGGCGTCACCCGTGCGCTCGCTCAGCTGGGTGATGCGTTGGCCGGACGGCTGCGTTTCTTCCTTGACGTAGCGGATGCCCGGCACCTGCTCGGCCAGCCAGGCGACCTCGTCGACGGCAAGGCCGACGCCCATCGGCGCCGGTGCGTTCTGCAGCATCACGGGAATGCCGCTGGCTTCATGGATTGCGGAAAAGTAGTCGGCCATGGCCTGCGGATTCCCGGCGTGGCGGTGCGGGGTCAGCACCATGGAGGCAACCGCACCGGCCTGGGCGCCTGCACGCGCGAACTGCATCGCCAGTTCCGGATCGGGGCTGCTGGCGCCGATCACCAGCGGCACGCGTCCTGCGATCCATTCGCCCAGACGCGCCGTCATCTGCAGGCGCTCGTCGGTGCCGAGCATGTCGTACTCGCTGGCCAGGCCGGGGAACACGACGCCGTCGGCGCCCGAGGCCAGGATGTACTCCAGCACCGCGCGCGTGCCGGCGTAGTCGATCGCGCCGCTGTCTTCAAAGATGGTTGGCAGGATCGGGAATACGCCTGTAAGTGCCGCGCCTGTAAGTGCCGCGCCCTTGTCTGCCTTCCCTGTGGATTCGCTCATGAGTTCCCCGTTGCGTCACGCCTGCGGATGTGTCGCTGGACGTTGCTACCACGGCAACATTCCAACTGATTGAAATCTGGAGATTATTGCGCTGCAGCAACGATTTATCCGCAAAAACCCTTGCTTTGCGCAGAACATATATTGCTATATTAGCCACACAACGCAAGCAGTTCGTATCGCAAACAAGACCCAGCAATGACTTCGGGGGGAGGCCCGGTTCATGCGCAAGCTTCGTCGAACGATTCTGTCCACACTGATGACACCCGCGCTGCTGGCGTCCATGGCCGCCGCGGCACAGACCAGCACCGCCGCGCCCGAAGCGGCGACCCCGGCTCCCCAAAGCAGCTCCAGTACCAGTGACGAACCGCGGACGCTCGACCAGGTCACGGTGATCGGCATTCGCGGCAGCCTGGAAGCGGCCAAGGACATCAAGCGCGACTCGACCCAGATCGTCGACGCGATCGTCGCCGACGACATCGGCAAGCTGCCCGACACCAACGTCGCCGAATCGCTGGGCCGTGTGGCCGGCGTGCAGCTCGAGCGCGGCATGGGCGAGGGCAGCGACATCCTGGTGCGTGGCCTGCGCGAGAACGTGATCCTCTACAACGGCCGCCAGATCGTCGACGCGACCGGACGCGGCGGCAACGGCCTGGACCAGCTCAACACGTCGACCTACGGGCTGCTGACCCTGGTGCCGTCAGAGCTCATTTCGCGCCTGTCGGTGACCAAGCTTGCCGGTTCCGACCAGATCGCCGGTGCGCTGGGCGGCATCATCGACATCGAGACGCGCAAGCCGCTGGCCGGCGACGCCTCGCAGAACGTTGTCACCGCCGAAGCCGGCTATGACGAACTCGGCGGCAACGGCGGCGGCGGACTGTTCACGCTGCTGTCGGGCCGCAACAGCGACAGCAGCTTTGGTGGCCTGATCTCGGCGACCTACAGCAAGTACGACGTTGTCCAGCAGGGCCTGGACACGTTCTCCGGTTACGCCCGCTTCAACGACACCACGGTGACGCCCGCGCGCACGCGCTTCGGCAGCACCGACATGCGCGCGCAGGACATCAACGACGATCGCGAGAAGTACGGCATCAGCGCCGTGCTGCAGTGGCGCCCGACCGATGGCGTAGAGCTCACCGCCGACACGTTCTATTCCAAGCAGGACGCCAAGCGCGACCGCTACTGGATCGCCTTCAACCCGAGCGCGGCGCTGTCGAACGCGGTGTACTCGCCGCACGACATCCTGATCAAGGGCACCTCGGCCGGCCCGGTGCTGGTCAATACCGAGATCGCCGACATCGATGCCGAGGTCTGGTCGAGCGCCCTGCGCGCGACGTTCCGCGGCGAGGGTCACCTGGGCGGCTCGGCGGAAGTGTCCTACGGCACCTCCAGTGCCGAGTACCACCAGAACTACATGCGACTGCAACCGGTGGCCGGCCTGACCTCGCTGGTCGACTTCGACCTCACCAATGGCGATTTTGGCAGCTTCAACGTGCGCGGCGTCGATCTCACCGATCCGGACCAGTTGCGCCTGTCGATCCTGTTCGACAACCGCTACCGCGCCGAGACCGACACCACCGCCGTGCGCACCGACTGGAGCTGGGACTTCGACGATTCGGCGATCCGCGCGCTCAACTTCGGCGCCCGCTACAGCTCGCTCGACACCACCCAGAACCCGTTGCGCGCCGACATCCGCCCGGCCGGCGGCATTCCCGCCAACCAGCTCGGCGATTTCCTCGAGATCCACAGCAACAACGACTTCATGGACGGCGAGTTTGCCGGCCTGCCGCGCAGCTTCCTGGCGGCCACCCGCCATGCCTTCACCGGGTGCGGCGCGTTCACCGCGTTCCCGTCGATCACGCAGGACCCACAGTGCGTCGACGGCGCCAACAACACCCTGGCCTATGCCGGCACGTTCAACATCGCCGAGGATTTCACCGAGGCCTACGCCAAGCTCGACCTCAACACCGCGGTCGGCAACATGCAGCTGGCGGGCAACGTTGGCATCCGCTACGTCGGCCGCGACATGGATTCCACCGGAAACCTGATCAACCCGAACGGCTCGCCGCAGCCGACGGTGTTCAGCCGCAATGACGACTACTGGCTGCCCTCGGGCATCGCCAAGCTCGACATCAACGACAGCCTGGTGCTTCGTGGCGGCGTCGCCCGCGTGGTCGCGTTCCCGAACACCGAGGACCTCAACAACGGTGTCTCGCTGAACAACAATGCCGTCTTCGACAACGGCGTGCAGATCACCCCCGGCACAGGCACCGGCGGCGCGCCGGGACTGGATCCGTTCGAGGCCGACCAGTACGACCTGTCGCTGGAGTGGTACTACAGCGACGAGGGCATGCTCTCGGCGGGCCTGTTCTACAAGGACGTGTCGACCTTCATCGTCCAGCGCCAGAGCGCCGAGACCTACGGTGGCGTCAACTTCCTGATCAACCGCAAGGTCAACGGCGACAGCGCCACCATCCAGGGCCTGGAACTGCTGGCGCAGGTGCCGATCGCCGGCGGCTTCGGCATCGTTGCGACCTACACCTACATCGACTCGAAGACGCCCATCACCGACATCAACGGCAATGAGATGGCCTTCCCGGGCCTGTCGAAGAACAACGCCAACCTGATCGGCTACTACGAGCAGGGACCGTTCAGTGCACGCCTGGCGTACAACTGGCGCGACGAGTACCTGGTGGCGCTGTCGGCGGCGGCCACCGGCATCTACAACGACACCTACTCGGACCTGTCGGCCACGGTAAGCTACGACCTCAACGACCGCCTCACCTTCCAGCTCGACGGCATCAACCTGCTCGACAGCCAGCAGAAGACCTTCGACGGGTACGACGAGGGCCTGCGCACCAACGTGGTGTTCGGTCGCGGTTACAAGGCGACGGTGACCTTCCGCTTCTGAGGCATCGCGCGGCTGTAAATGGCGATCGACCTCGACCAGGCGGAGAATCGCGGAATGAGCGAAGGCAACATGGCGGGTCGGGTGGCGCTGGTGACCGGGGCCGCAGGCGGGATCGGCGCAGCCGTTGTCCGCCGCTTGCAGCAGGACGGCGCGCGCGTCGCGGCGCTGGACCTGCATCGCGCACCTGCGGCCGATGCGTCGGCCGTCGCCGACCTGCGCTCGGCCACGGCCATCGATGCTGCCGTGGCGGAGCTTGAGGCGGCGCTTGGCCCGGCCGATGTGCTGGTCCACTGCGCCGCGATCTGCCCGCCCGGAACGCTGATGGATTCGGCAGACGAGCTGTTCGCCGACACCTACGCGGTCAACGTGATCGCCGCTGCGCACCTGATGCGGCACTGCGCCGTCCACATGCGCGAACGCGGCGGCGGTTCGATCGTGTTGCTCACCTCGATCAACGCCCGCTTCGCCACGCCGGCGCTCGCTGCCTATGCCAGCTCCAAGGCGGCGCTGGAGGAACTGGCGCGCACCGCGGCACTGGAGCTGGCGCCGTGGCAGATACGCGTCAACGCGATCGCCCCGGCATCGATCGATACGGCCATGCTGCAGTCCTCTTTCGACCGCGAGCCCGACCCGGCGCTGGCGCGCGAACGCAACATACAGCGCCACCCGCTCGGGCGCCTGGGCACGCCGCAGGACATTGCCGAGCTGGCGTGGTTCCTTGCCGGCGATCGCAGCGGCTGGATCACCGGCGGCGTGTTCCCCGTCGACGGCGGTGCCGGCGTCACCAGGCGCTGAACTCCGCCACCTCCACTCACCTCCACAAGCAGATGAATCAAAAGCACACGCAAGGCCGCATCGTCGGCATCAACTGGGGCAGCTCGAACTTTCGCGCCTACCTGATCGATGCCGATGCCAAGGTGGTCGACGCGATGGAGGCGCCTGCCGGAATCGCAAGCCTGGACCGCGACGGCATGATCGGCCACATGGCGAGCGTGGCGGTGCGCTGGCCGGGCGTTTCGCACCGCTATGCCTGCGGCATGATCGGATCGAACATCGGCTGGGTCGATGCCGGTTACGTCGAATGCCCCGTCGCCCTCGGCGGTCTGGCGCAGGGCTTGCGCGAAACGCGCATCGGCGAAGTCGAGGTGCGGATCGTGCCGGGACTGGCTTGTCGCCGCACCCGCGACAACGCCTCCGACATCATGCGCGGCGAGGAAACCGAACTATTCGGCCTGCTCGTTTCACGACGCCTGCCGCAGTCGGGCATCGTCGCGCTGCCGGGCACGCACACCAAGTGGGTTCGCATGGACCATGGCCGCGTGCGCGAATTCTCCACCGCAATGTCGGGCGAGATCTTCGATCGGCTCACCGCCGCCGGCCTGCTGGCATCGATTGTCGACGGGCCGGCGCATGTCAGCCCGGCGTTCTTCGACGGCGTGCGTGCCGGCGTGCGTCGCGATGCGGGGCTGGGTACGTTGTTGTTCGGTGCGCGCGCTGCGGTGATCCGCGGTGACATCAAGCGCAGTGAAGGCGCCTCGTACCTGCGCGGTCTTCTGATCGGTTCGGAGATTGCCGATGCGCGCGCGTTGTTCCCGGAGCTTGCAGACGCCAGCATTCCCCTGGTCGGCTCCGGGCCGGTCTGCACCTTGTATGCAGCGGCGCTGAGCAATCTCGACATCGACAGCCACATCGTGGAGTCGCGTGAGGCCACTGCCCAGGGCTTCGCGGCAATGCACGGACTGTATCTGGGTGCGCCGGCATGAAGCACGGTCTTGCGGCGTTCACGGCCGAGTTCGACGAGCGACTGCGCCGCTCGCCCATCATCGCGATACTGCGCGGAATCTCCACGCAGGAGTCGATCGCCGTGGCGGCCGCCTTGCTGGATGCGGGCGTCACGCTGGCGGAAGTGCCGCTGAACTCGCCCGATGCATTCACCACCATCCGCACGCTGCGCAAGCACTTCGGCGATCGCATGGCCATCGGTGCCGGAACGGTGTTGACCGTGGCCGATGTCGAGCGGCTGGTCGACACCGGCTGTCAGTTCTGCGTCGCCCCCAACACTGATGCCGACGTGATCCGCGCGAGTCTGGCGCACGGGATGCTACCGCTGCCGGGCTTCGCCACCGCAAGCGAGGCATTCGCGGCAATCGCCGCGGGTGCGCGTCACCTCAAGGCGTTTCCGGCCAATGCCGCCACGCTTGCCGCGATCAGGGCGGTGATGCCTGCGGGCGTGCAGCTGATCGCGGTCGGTGGCGCCACGCCTGAAGCGGTGCCCTTGCTGGTCGCTGCCGGCGCGGTGGCATTCGGTACCGGGTCGGACCTGTACAAGCCTGGTCGAAGTGCCGATGCCGTCGGCGCGCGTGCGCGCGAATGGGTGGCGGCGGTTGCGCAATCCGCGTCACCGAAGGTGGAACTGGTCTGCAACCCGCAAGCCACCGTCGGCGAAGGCCCGGTGGTGCAGGGCGAGCGGATCGTGTGGGTGGATCCGGCCGGTCGGCGGCTGCTCGCATGCACGCCGGCGAATGGCGACTGGTCGCAGGCATCGATGTCCGAGCCCGTGTGGTCGCTGGGCGTGCTGCCCGACGGCACGCTGGTGGGCAACGGCGAAGACGCGTTCCTGCAGATCGATGCGTCCAGTGGTGCAGTGCTCTCGCGCGGACCGGTCATTGACACCGGCGCCGGCTGCCGCCTCAACGATCTGATCGTCGATAGTCGCGGTGGCCTGTGGGGCAGCAGCATGCACCGTGGCGTGCTGGCCGGACGCGGCTGCGTGTTCCATGCCGCATCGCCGGACGCACCGGCCGCCAGGGTGGCGGAAGGTCTCGGCGTCGCCAACGGCATGGCCTTCTCCGCCGACGAACGCATGCTGTTCGTGATCGACACGCTGACGCGCACGCTGCTTGCCTATCCGGTCGACGTTGCCGCCGGAACGTTGGGTGAACCGGTCATCGTTACCGATTTCCTCGATCTGCCGGGCAAGCCGGACGGCATGGCGATCGCGGACGATGGCAGTTTCTGGGTGGCGCTGTGGGGCGCAGGCGAGGTTGCGCGGATCGCGCCGAATGGTGCGTGCGTGCAGCGGGTCCGTTTGCCGGCGCCGCATGTGGGCAGTGTCTGCATTGGCGCCGATGGCGACTTGTTCGTCACGACGGCGCGGGCGCGACTCAGTGATGCTTCACTGGCCGCGTCGCCGGGGTCGGGCGGGCTGTTTCGGATATCGATGCGGTAGGAGCCAAGGCGACGTCCTTGGATTCCCGCCTTCGCGGGAATGACGGGGGTTCATTGCCCAGCTCATCGCCTCACAGTTCTCCGTCATCTCCTCGAAGGCGGGGATCCATGGACGTTGCTCTTGCTCGTCATTCCCGCGAAGGCGGGAACCCAGTGACTTGAGGCGACGGCAAGAGCAAATGGATCCCGGCTTTCGCCGGGATGACGGTGACAGGGGGATGACGGTGACAGGGGGATGACGGTGACAGGGGGATGAGTGCTCGGGCCTACTTCCAGGTCTTCCGCAGCGGATGCGCCTCGGTGTTGAGCACCACCTTGCCCGGATCCAGCGTCTGCGCCGGCGCGAACAGCAGGTAGAAGTACTTGAACGTCTCGGCCAGCACGAAGCTCTCCATATCGTCCTCCTTCTCCTTCGTCACCACGCTCTTGAGCGTGGCGAAGCCCGAGCCCGTGCGGGTGTAGCGGACGAAGTCCTCGAACATCTCCAGCCCCATCGCCTGGTACTGCCTGTCGCCGGTCAGGCAGTGCAGGTACCACGCCGACTCGATGATCTCCGGGCGCAGCGGGTAGCGCGGATGCGTGACCTCGCCCTTGCGGTAGTCGTACTGCTCCGGCTCGATGCCGTGCACGCGCCACATCGCGAACGACGACGCCTGCAGCCGGCGGGCGCGTTCGACATCGCCCGAGTACGCCAGCAGCCCGGGGTAGAACGCATCGAGCGCGCCGTAAAGACTGCCCAGGCGCTTGCCGGTGTTCATGTCTACGTGGCCCACCCACAGCGCGCCGTTGACCTCCTCCGGGTAGTAGCGGTTGGCCGCGGCGATGCTGGACTTCCACATCGCCAGGCAGTCGCGGTCGCCGAACAGCTTCCAGCACTTCCACAGGTACTCGTAGTACGAGTCGATGCGGGCGCCGACGTGGCTGCGCGTCTGCGTCCACTTGCCGCTCTCGACATCGAAGCGCTCGCCGACCAGGCCGATCTTCGAACGACGCTCATAGGTGGCGACCAGCGCGCGCTTGGCCTTCTCGTAGAACACCGGGTTGCCGGTGAGCTTGCTCAGCGTGCCGTATTCGAGCAGCAGCGTGCCCGACTCGGCCGGGTTGCTGTCGTTGCCGTGGGCCTTGCCGGTACGCAGGTTCACGTAGACGTAGGGCAGGCCGGTCGGTGAATCGAACGCCGGCAGCAACCGCGTGCCGAGGTCTTCGGCCTGCTTGAGCAGGCGCTCGTCGCCGCTGAGCTGGTAACCCGAGAGCAGGCCGCCGAGCAGGCGGATCACTATCTCGAAGTGCTTGACGTCGATGTCGCGGTCGAACGACAGCTGCGTGGCGATCAGCTCGCGTGCGTCGCGGGCTTCGTCGTCCAGGCCCATCAGGATCATCGTGTCGAGGGCGTCGACCGGCGTCATCAGCAGCGACTGGCCGTACCAGTCGTGCGGCGCGTTGCTCAGCGGCTTGAGCCCGTCGTGGCCCCAGGCGTGCTGGCGGTAGCCGAGCCATGCGTGCAGGAACTCGGCCTTGACGCGCTCGGCGCTCTGCGCGGCCTGCGCCTGGTCAAGTACGGGCGGCGTCGCGGGTTTCTTCGGGGAGGGAGGTGCCGCGACGCCGACCGTGGGGAACAACAAGACACTCAGAAGCAGGGGACGAAGGTTCATAAGGCGACAGGCTCCGGCGCGTGCGCGCGCAGCAGGTGGAGGACGTCATGGCACGCGCCCATGGTGTGGTAGTCGGTCTTGCCGGCCGGGCTCTTCTCGTCGCTGTACTTGCGGTTGCTGCGATCGAGGATGCGGTACCAGGCGCCATGGTCGTGATCGATGAAGAAGCGCCACGAGTAGTCCCACAGGCGCTGGTACCAGTCCCAGTAGCGTGCGTCGCCGGTCGCCTGCGCCAACCGCGCCGCCGCGGCGAGCGATTCGGCCTGTACCCAGAAGTACTTGTCGTGGTCGCAGACCGGGTAACCGGATTCGGGCGAGAAGCCGTAGAACAGGCCGCCGTGGCGCGCGTCCCAGGAGGCAGCCACCGCAGTGTCGAACAGGTGCGCCGCGCGCTCGCGCAGCCAGTCGGCGACGACACCGCGCTCGCGCAGGTGGCCATCGAGGATCAGCAGCAGCTTGCTCCACTCGGTCTGGTGGCCGGGCTGGAATCCCCACGGGCGGAACAGGTGCCTGGGATCGTCGCGGTGGTAGTCCCAGTCGATGTTCCAGTCGCGGTCGTAGTGTTCCCAGACCAGGCCGCCGGCCTGCGCGGCCTGACGGCGGGTCATGTGGTCGGCCAGCATCAGCGCGCGATCGAGGTAGCGCGACTGGCCGCTGGCCTCGAACGCGGCCAGCATCGCCTCGCACATGTGCATGTTGGCGTTCTGGCCGCGGTAGCCGGAGAAGTTCCAGTCGGCGTCGGCCTCGTCGCGGTAGAGGCCATGTTCGGCCTCCCAGAAGCGCGATTCCAGCAGCTCCCAGGTCTCGTCCATCCAAGGCGCGGCCTCGTCGATGCCGGCCTTGAGTGCAGTGGAATAGGCGAGCAGCACGAAGGCGACGCCGTAGCAGTGGTTGGTACGGTCCTCGGCGACGCCGTCGCGGATGGTCCAGGCATAGCCGCCACTGCGCGGGTCGCGGTGGACCTCGCGCAGATAGCGCAGGCCATGATGCGCCACGTCCAGGTACTCGGCATTGCCGAACTCGCGCGCTGCCATCGCGTAGTTGAAGACGAAGCGCGTGCTGCTCACCAGGTGCCGGTGGGTTGCGTCATAGACACTGCCGTCGTCGCGGAAGTAGTGGAAGAAGCCACCCTGCGGGTCGATCGCACGCGGGTGGTAGAACGCCATCGTCTCGGCGATGTGCGAACGCAGGAAGTCCTGGCTGCGGAAGTCGGGCAGGGAAGGGGGAATGCGGCTCATGGTTCCGTCCGTGAAATGGGTCGCAGCAGTTGATCGAGGTCGTCGCGGCCCGGCATGGCGGCGAACGCGCCATGGCGTGTCGTCGCCAGCGCGCCACCGGCGGCGGCGTGTCGGAGTGCATCGGTGAGCGCGACGCGGTCATCGAGCAGCGTCACCAGCGAGTCGGCACCGGCGCCGCGTTCGACCAGCCGGTGCAGCAGGGCGCCGACGAACGCGTCGCCGGCCGCGGTGGTGTCGATCGCCGTGACGGCGAAAGTAGGCGCCACGCCTTCGGCATCGCGCGTGAACCAGCGCACCGGCTGGTCGCCGTCGGTGATGAGCACGCACTTGGCGTGCCCCTGCCACAAGCGGCGCAGCATCGCCTTCTCGTCGCCTGCGCGACGGATCAGGAAGTCGGCCTCGCTGCGGCACAGCTTCACCAGGTCGGCCTGCGCGAGTGCGTCCCACAGGCGCGGCGCCGGGTCGACGCCTTCCGGCCACAACGACGGACGCAGGTTCAGGTCCATGCTGACCATCGCCCCGGCCTCGCGCGCCAGTTGCATGCCGGCGAGCGTGGTGGCGGCGATGTCGGCCTCGGTGAGGCTGTTGGAGCACACGTGCAGCACGGCTGCGTCGTCGAAGCAGGTCGGGTCGAAGTGCTCCTCGCGGAACAGCAGGTCGGCGGCCGGCGGGCGGTAGAAGCTGAAACTGCGTTCACCGTCGGCGTCGAGCGACACGAAGGCCAGTGCCGTGCGTGCTGCCGACGTGTGCACGGTGTAGCGCGTGTCCACGCCCATCGCGCGCAACTGCGACATCAGGAACTCGCCGAACATGTCCGCGCCGAGCATGCCGACGAAGCGCGCGTTGCCGCCCAGCCGCGCCACCGCGGCGGCGACATTGGCCGGAGCGCCGCCGGCGTACTCGGCGAACTGGCGTGGCTGACCGGCCACGGCCGGCACCGCGAGGAAATCGATCAGCGCCTCGCCGAAGCAGGCAATCGCGGTGCGGCCCTGCGTCGTGCTCATGGCGAGGTCACCGCCGCTGCCTGCACCGGCACCTGCTCGCGTCGCGCACCGCGGAAGCCGTACCAGGCGACATAGACGTAGCACAGCAGCGGCAGCACGAACGCGTGCTGGATGCCGATGCGGTCGGCAAGCACGCCCTGCAGCAGCGGCACCACCGCGCCGCCGACGATGGCCATCACCAGCAGGCTCGACGCCTTGCTGGTCAGCGGGCCCAGGCCCTCGATGCCGAGGGTGAAGATGGTCGGGAACATGATCGAGTTGAACAGGCCGATGGCTATCACGCTCCACATCGCGATTGGGCCACCGGTGACGATGGTGGTCGCCAGCAGCGCCATCGTGACGATCGCGAACAGGCCCAGCAGGATCCGCGGCTCGATCCTGCGCAGCAGCAGCGACCCGATGAAGCGGCCGACCATCGCCGCGCCCCAGTAGTAGGACACGTACTTGGCGGCGGCCGACTCGTCCATCGCGCCGATGCCGGGGCTGGCGATGTAGTTGATCAGGAAGCTGCCGATCGCGACCTCGGCGCCGACGTAGACGAAGATCGCGACCACGCCCAGGCGCAGGTGCCGATGGCGCAACGCTTCGGCAAAGGTGTGGACCTTGTGGTCGGCACCCTCCGTGGCCTCGGTCAGCGCCGGCAGACGGAACAGCAGCACGAAGGCCGCCAGCGCGAACAGGCCCACGGCCAGCCCGAGGTAGGGCAGCTGCACCGATTCGGCCTGGGCGATGCGGTAGGCGGTCTGTTCGGCCAGCGGCATCTGCGCCAGCTCGGCGCCGCCGATCACCGCGACCGACAGGATCAGCGGACCGATCAGCGCCGGCGCGATGGCATGGCCGAACGAGTTCAACGCCTGCGCCAGCGTCAGCCGGCTCGACGCGCTCTGCGCATCGCCGAGCAGCGCGATGTACGGATTGGCCGAGACCTGCAGCAACGTAATGCCGCTGGCGAGCACGTACAGCGCGAACAGGAACAACGGGTACGACGGGATCCTCGCGGCCGGGAAGAACGCCAGCGCACCGATGCCGGCCACGACCAGGCCGATCACGATGCTGCGCTTGTAGCCGAAGCGTGCCACCACCTTGCCGGCCGGCAGCGACATCACCAGGTAGGTGCTGAAGAAGGTGAACTGGATCAGCATCGTCTGCGCGTAGTTCATCGCGAACACGGCTTTCAGGTGCGGGATCAGCACGTCGTTGAGGCTGGTCAGTGCGCCCCAGGTGAAGAAGATCGTGGTCAGCACCGCGATGGCGGTGGCGGGCGACGAGGTGGCTGGGGTCTGGTCGTTTCGCATCATGCGCTGGTTCCTCCTTGGGGCTGCGGGATGGTGCTGCTGGCACGGATCTGCAACTGCACGGGTGCGACGACGGTGGCGACCGTGGCGGACGGGTCGCGCAATCGCTGCAGGATCAGTTCGGCTGCCTGGCGCCCGCGCGCGCGCGGGTCGACGGCAATGGTGGTCAGCGGCGGCGCGCTGACGGCGGCTTCGGGGATGTCGTCGAAACCGGTGATGGCGAAATCCTGCCCGGCGCGACGGCCGCGCGTGGCCAGTCCTGCCATCAGCCCGAGCGCGACCGCATCGTTGTAGCAGACCGCCGCGGTCGGCGCGGGATCGCGCACGAACAACGCGCCGGTCTGGCGTGCCGCTTCCAGGCGCGTCGGCGCGCACTCGACCAGCCACTGCGGCTCGGGCGTGATGCCGGCCGCGACCAGCGCCTCGCGATACCCCTCGCGACGCTGATGGCACGAACTGGAATCCTGGTGCCCGCCGAAGAAGGCGATGCGGCGATGGCCCTGCGCCAGCAGGTGCTCGGTGGCGATGCGCGCACCGCGCACGTTGTCGAGCGAGAGGAAATCCCAATCGGCGCCGAGCTCGCGGTTGAACACCAGCGTCGGCGTATGCACGCCGAGCAAGCCGCGCAGGCGCGCACCGTCGCTCCCCTCGGCGGGCGAGAGGATGATGCCCGCCGGATCGTGCTCGAGCAGGGAGGCCAGCACTGTCTGCTGGCGTTCGGCCGACTCGCCGGTGCTGCCGAGCAGGGTGACGTAGCCGGCCGCGGCCAGGGCCTCGTCGACGCCCGCCGCGAACTCGGCGAAGAACGGGTTGGACAGGTCGTTGATGACCAGCGCCACGGTCGAGGACACGTTGCGGCGAAGGTTGGCGGCGCCGCGGTGATAGACGTAGCGCTGGCGCTTGAGCTCGGCCTCGACCCGCGCCCGCGTCTCGGCGTTGACCAGCGGGCTGCCGCGCAGGACCAGCGAGATCGTCGCCCGCGACAGGTCGCAGGCGCTGGCGATGTCGGCCAGGGTTACCCGGGCGCGGGGTCGCACCGGTGGGGTCATCGCGGAAGTCCGGAGGGCATCTGGCGGGATTTGGATCGTTCTAAATTGCACACATCCTGCGCCCGGGGTCAGAGGAGCGCATTCTGCACCGCAGCATGAACCGGCGGCGGTCGCGTGCTAGGTTGCCGCGGCTTGCTCTGTCATCCCGAGCGGAGCGAGGGACCTGCTTTCCGCGGCCAGACAGCAGGTCCCTCGCTACGCTCGGGACGACATTCGACTTGGCATTAGAACGATCTAAATTCCCGTCCGCCAGCACCGCGGACCCCAGGAGCGACCATGCCCCGCCTTGCCCGCCAGACCACCCCCTCGCCCGCGATCCAACGCCGTCTTTTCCTGCTGTCGGCGCTGTGCACCTGGGCGATGGCCGGCATGGTCGTCGCCGCCCCCGCACCCAGGGCCGATGCCGCCGCCGCCCGCGCCTACGCCTCGGTCGACCCCTTCATCGGTACCGGCGGCGAAGGTCATACCTTCCCGGGTGCAGTGGTGCCGTTCGGCATGGTCCAGCTCAGCCCCGACACCCAGATCAAGTCGCGCAAGGAAGGCTACGGCTGGGCCGCCGGCTACCGTTACGACGACAACACGATCACCGGCTTCTCGCACACGCATTTCTCCGGCACCGGCCACTCCGACCTCGGCGACGTGCTGGTGATGCCGATCGCCGGCGAGGTGAAGCTCGAACGCGGCGACATCGGCAAGCCCGGCAGCGGCTACATGTCGCGCTTCAGCCACGACGGCGAGATCGCCCAGCCCGGCTACTACGCGGTGACGTTGCAGGATTACGCGATCCGCGCCGAACTGACCGCCAGCGCCCGCGTCGGCGTGCACCGCTACCAGTTCCCGAAGGGCAAGCCGGCACACGTGCTGGTCGACCTGCGCACCAGCATGTACGACTACCTGGGCAAGGTGCAGTGGTCGCGGCTGCGCCTGCGCAGCGACGGCACCGTCACCGGCTTCCGCGAAACCCGCGGCTGGGCGCCGGGCCGCCAGCTGTATTTCGCCATGCGCTTCTCGCAGCCGGTCAGCGGCCACCAGTTCAACGACACCGAGCAGGACGTCCCCTACAAGGGCTTCCCGCCGCCGGGCGAGAAAGACCCGCGCCAGCGCGCGCAGATCGAAGGCCGCCAACTGGTCGGCGCCTTCGACTTCGACGGCGCCGCCGGCAAGTCGATGGTGGTGAAGGTCGCGATCTCGCCGGTGAGCGAGGACAGCGCGATCGCCAACCTCGACGCCGAAGTGCCGGGCTTCGACTTCGACGGCGTGCGCAACGCCGCGAAAGCACAGTGGATGCAGGCACTGGGTGCCGTCGACGTCGATGCCCCCGAAGCGCAGCGCCGCAGCTTCTACACCGCGCTGTACCACACGCTGATGGGCCCGAGCCTCTTCATGGACAGCGACGGCCGTTACCGCGGTCCCGACAACGCCGTGCACCAGGCCAAGGGTTTCACCCACTACTCGACGTTCTCGCTGTGGGACACCTACCGCGCGCTGCATCCGCTGTTGACGCTGGTGCAGCCGGAGCAGCGCAACAACGACTTCATCAACTCGCTGCTGGCCTCGCACGACCACAGCCCGTATGGCGTGCTGCCGGTGTGGTCGTTCCACGGCCTGGAGACGTGGTGCATGATCGGCTACCACGCCGTGCCGGTGATCGCCGATGCCTACATGAAGGGCATCCGCGGCTATGACACCGACAAGGCGCTCAAGGCCATGGTCGACAGCGCCAGCTACGGCCCCTACGACGGCATCGCCCAGTACATGCAACTGGGCTACGTGCCGATCGACGAGGAAGGCGAGGCCGCCTCGAAGACGCTCGAGTACGCGTTCGACGATTGGACCATCGCGCGCATGGCCGAGTCGATGGGCAACAAGGAAGTCGCTGACCAGTTTGGCAAGCGCGCCTCCAACTGGCGCCACGCCTTCGACGAGAAGACCGGCTTCATGCGCGCACGCAAGCGCGACGGCAGCTTCCGCGAACCCTTCGACGCCACCGCCAGCGGCTACGGCAGCGACTACACCGAAGGCAACGCCTGGCAGTACTCGTGGTACGTACCGCAGGACGTCGCCGGCCTGGCCGCCGCGCACGGCGGCGAGGACAAGCTGGTCGCGCGCCTGGATGCGGTGTTCGACGCCAAGGTCGACCCGAAGATCTTCGAGCACATGGAAGACATCACCGGCCTGATCGGCTGGTACGCGCACGGCAACGAACCCAGCCACCACGTCGCCTACCTGTACGCCTATGCCGGCCAGCCGTGGCGCACGCAGGAACGGCTGGGGCAGATCATGGCCTCGCAGTACGCGGCGCGGCCGGATGGGCTGGCGGGCAACGACGACCTGGGGCAGATGTCGGCCTGGTATGTGTTCACCGCGCTGGGGTTCTACCCGGTGGCGCCGGGCAGCAACGAGTACATCATCGGCCGGCCGTTCCTGCCGCGTGCGAGTCTCAACCTGCCCAATGGGAAGCGGTTCACGGTGGTGGCCGACGGGCTTGATGCGGCGCATCCGTATATCGGCCGGGCGATGCTCAATGGCAAGCCGCTGGAGCGGGCTTTCATCCGTCATGAGGAAATCATGGCGGGTGGGGAGCTGCACTTCACGATGCAGGCGCAGCCCGACAAGGCATGGGCGACGGGGGCGGCGGAGCGGCCGTATTCGATGTCGGCAGCTGGGCGCTGAAGGCGCGGCGGGCTCGCCCGAGCGGCGAGCCGCCTGAAAGCGTGGGCTGGTAAGATGCGCAGCCCACGGGCCTATAGCTCAACGGTTAGAGCAGGGGACTCATAATCCCTTGGTTCCAGGTTCGAATCCTGGTGGGCCCACAAAAAAGTAGTCCAGGGCTGTCCGAGTTGGTCCGGAAGACACCAGGAACGCCAATGAAATAGAGGCATGCGCGGCTGCTTGGGTCCACTGATGTCCAGTTGCATCCAGAAATAAAGTGAGTCAGGCTGTGAGTCGACGAGCGACATGGGGTCGCTTCGACTCACAGATGCCTGACTCACATGCTCACGGACACCAAGCTTCGCGCACTGAAATCCAGAGAGGCCTCATTTCGCGTGGCTGACTCGAATGGTCTGTGCATAGAGGTGCGTCCCACTGGTGCAAAGGTGTGGCGCTACCGCTACCGCTATGCCGGCAAGCCAAGCATTGTGACTATTGACGAGTATCCGGGGATGTCGCTCATGCAGGCCCGCGCTGAGCGCGACAAGCTGCGCATGCTGCTGAAGGGTGGAGCTAATCCGGCCCATGTCGCCCGGGTCGAACGAGCCGTGCAGGCCGAGCGAGTAAACAGCACCTTTGGGGCCATTGGGCTGGAGTTGTTGGCTAAGCGAGCGAAGGAAGGGCTCAGCCCGGGTTCGGTAAAGCGGGAGCGCCGATTGATCGAAAAGGATCTGGCCTCAATTGCCGACATGCCGATCACTGACGTAAGTGCGCCCATTCTTTTGGCTGCTCTGCGGAAGTTAGAACGGCGAGGCGTCGTGGAAACCGCTCATCGGGCCCGCGCCCATGCAGGGCGCGTTTTCCGGTACGCCATTGCTACGGGCCGAGCCCAGCGGAATCCCGCTGACGACCTGACAGGGGCATTAGAGCAGCCACAGACCAAGCACTTCGCAAGCCTCACTGAGCCCGAGCGGATCGGTGAGCTTCTGCGCGCGCTGTGGACTTATCAGGGTTCGCCCGTAACCCAGGCAGCCCTCAAGCTTGCCCCGATGCTCTTTGTGCGCCCCGGCGAACTGCGGCAGGCCAAATGGGCGGACGTCGACTTGGAGGCCGGCGAGTGGCGCTACGTCACCAGCAAAACCAAGACCGCGCACATCGTCCCATTGTCAGTGCAGGCTGCGACGGTGTTGGAGGAACTGTGGCCTCTGACCAAGCGCAGCGACTATGTGTTCCCCGGCGTCCGTAGCGCTGATCGCCCCATGAGCGAGAATACGGTCAATGCCGCCCTCCGTAACTTGGGGTTTGACGGAGAGACCATCGTAGGGCACGGGTTCCGTGCGATGGCGCGTACTGTCCTGGACGAAGTACTGGGGTTCCGTCCGGACTACATCGAGCATCAGCTAGCGCATGCAGTACGTGATCCACTAGGACGAGCCTACAACCGCACGGCTCATCTGTCGGAACGTAAGAGGATGATGCAAGCGTGGGCAGATTACTTGGACGGCTTGCGACAGGCGAGCAAGAAGGTCGTGCCGATTCGCAAGAAGATGGAGTGAGTTCCAATAACCGGTGGCGAAGTGCACCGAGCAACCCATGACGCATGGCTATTCTGTTGGCCCCCTCCTATGGCGCGCAGTAGTTGGCGTGGAGGCGATTCAGCGTTCGTCCCGGCCCTTTGCTACCCATGCGGGCAGTCGCTACAGTCGGGTCCTAAATCTCCCAGCTGCATCGCCTCCAATGTCGCGACGAGTAGCCCGTCGCGACATTTAAACGACAAGCTCGCCGCATCATCGGACCTAGCCATGGCATCACAACGGGGGGATATGCCCGCGTAGCGATGCAAGCTGGGAACTGAGGTTCGAGGGTAGGTTGCTGTACCTTCTCATGTCTGCGGTTTCGACCGGCCGTTGCAACGGCCGGTCGAAACCGGCAGCTAAAAGCGATCGTTCCACATCTAGACGGCCAAACGACGCAACCCTGGCGCTCTCCGGAATCCCAGCCACCTTAGGTGTTGCCCCTTGGCGCGAAGAGAAGATCGGCGACAACATGCAACTCTTTCAAGAACTCATCGCGGATCGCGGGGCTATAGTCACTCTGGCGGTATCGCTCATCGTGCACGGTCACGCCCCGTAGTGCGGTCAGATTTCTTCGCGCGAAGGGGCTGCTTCAACAAGTGCTAATAGCGCCCATTGCATAGCAGTCAGCTGGCCGAAGAAGGCGTCCTTCTCGTCCATTGTGACTCCCCGGTAATCCATGGCATCAGCGCTGCAGGCTGAGGCGAAAGCATGGGAATTAAGTAGCGACGCTGCCAGTCTTTCGATCAACGTGGTCTAGCTGATGGCGAATGTATCGCACGCAGCTTCCAAGCCAAGACAACAGTGCGGATTCGTCTGCGAGCACTTGGTAATGCCCTGTCGAGGGCGTGCGGTGCCAGTCGGTAGCCATCGCATAGTGGAAGTGACCGTATGCTTCGCCACTGATAGGTGTCGGTTGCGGATCGGCAAGAAACTCTTCAAACCCTGGCGTCGCCTCCACGACCTCATCAAACGTGGGCAACTCTACAATGCCAGCTGCGCTGAGGACGTGCCAATGGGGTTGCGCATGTCCAGAATCATCCACCGCTTCATGAATTTGCCACTCCGCACGCAGCACTTGATCCTTCTGGGGCGTGGATGGATCGCCTTGAAGCAACCCGATTGAGATGTGATTCACGCGCCAACGCTTGTCAGCGATGAAATGCAAATCGATGGCAACGTGCAGCCAACGCTTTCCGTCGGGCAGCGGAAGCACCGGGCGGTTCTGCCCCCGGATCTCCGCCTCAATCAGCGGTGGCGTGAAGAAGTAGAGCGAAGTCGTGCCTCGGTGTTGCCACTTCTGATGCTCAACATGATCTAGTCCAAGTGCGCCACTTAACGCCTGCCCGCACTTGCGTGCAAGGCTGTCGTCCGATGCGACAATGCACTGCGGCGCATTGGTCGATTCAGAGGCGCGATGCCGCTTCTTGTCTGCGCGTCTCACGTCAGGGCCGCGGCTTCAGTCCATATGCCTGATAAACCGTTCGCGTCCACAAATCACCGTCAGGCGGCTCACCCTTGCCCAAGGCAATGCCCATCTCGCCCAGCGCTTCGGTCAGCGATGTATCAGGCTTCAGCTTAGGCAGGGGCAGATGATTGACGTAGCGCTCGGACAGGTTCCATTGTCCTCCAGACAGGTTGTTGGACACACCCGACAAGAAAATATCGATCAGCGGATGGTTCAGCAGGGCCAGGTATGCCACTTCGCAGCCGACGATGTCACCCGTCTTCGGGGTCCAACCATAGCCTTGAATGGGGATATAGCGCCCGTCGGGATCCCACGCGAAGGACCCAGACCCACCGAAGTAAGTGGAAATGATCTTGGGGCCGACGGCATCTAGTTTTTGCCGTGGCAGCGAAAGCACCCACCATTGATCTGGCTTGATCCTCGATCGCTTGCGCAGCGCCGTCTTGTTCGGAAGCAGGCGATCTGCAGCGAAGACCTTCAGCTTCTTGACCAATGTCTCTTCCGAGTCGATCTCGAGGCCTTTGCCGTGCGGGTAGAAGACGTAAGTTACGTCGTTCAACATCCCGTCGACGATCGAATTGTTCACGACCGCCGGGCGGAAGTACTTGCGCTCGCCCTTAGGCAGGGACAGAACGTAGTCGCGGCTCACTAGGTAGACACTGTTCAGGCCCGTGATGGTGCCTTGGGAGACATCGAACAGGGACTTGGCTCGTGGAAGAGCATGGACATCCTGGAGGAGTCGGTAGGCGGTATAGGATCGTGGCGCCCAACTGCTGCCATCCCGCCCCAAGTGTTCTGCGGCGTAGACGCTGAAGTCGCCGTTGTCGATCACACAACCCTTGACCGCTTCGGGCGTGATCGACCGTAGGCGGCGCAAGGCACGCGCCGACGAGTCAGCCTTGTGATTCGACCACACGGCCAGTGGTGGCCGGTCGAGTTCGCCGCGTACGCCCACGTAGAGCCCGGCATCCACGACAGCATCGGCAAAAACCGTGTGGCTTCCCAAGCGGGCGATCAGATGATGCTTGATGTTCGCAGCAATGGAACTGCGCAGCTCCACGTACGACTCGCCGTCCAGCAGCGAAGCGGGCAGCACCGCGCCGAGCACGCCACCTTCGGGCAGGGCATTGACCGCGTTGTAGAAAAAGGCGCTGGCATAGTCGGGCCGCTTCGAAGCCAAAGTTCCCAAGCGCTCGGTCAGCCGCTGCTTTTGTTCTTCGCCCATCCCCTGCCAGGAGACGAAGGGCGGATTCATCAGTATCAGGCGGGCGCCCGTATTCCATGCATCAAGCGCCAGTGCGTCGCGTTCCTCGAGCACGACCTCGACGTCTAAGTCGCTCTGGCTGCGTTCCCAGTCCAGGACAAACCGCGCCATGGCTAGCGCCGCGGGCGAGATGTCCCAGCCAACCAGCTTCACCCGGTGGCTGTGGCCACGCATCTGCAGCTGGCGTAGGGCCTCCCGCAGAAATTCAGCCGAGCCGCACGCCGGATCCAGCACTGTGATATCGGAGGCGATCTGTGGCTGCGCCTTCAATGCTTCCTCCACCACCGTGCGAACCAAGGGGCTCGGAGTAAAGAATGCGCCGCTTGCGGAGTCGTGCCCCACCCTCTTGGCTTCGGAGGCGCCAAAAAACGACAACTGGGGGTCCAGCTCTACCAGGTAGTGCGCCTCTTGGAAAAGTCGACCTGAGGCATGGCGTAGCACCAGTGGGATGATCGGCTTGAGCTGATCCCCGGGCCGCACGCGCACCATGTCCTCGCGGAGACCATCGCGCTGAAGTTTCGTCAGCGATTCGGTCAGCTCTTGTGCGCGAGGCAGTTTGGTCCAGTCGATCCGCGTGACAGCGCCCTTTTCCCCTTCGTCTGCGCTGGCCAACAGATACAGGAAGGCCTGCAGCGCATCGGGGCCCGTGACACGCTCACCTAGCATGGTGCGGACCTGGCGGTAAATCGACATGAAGTGACCGACCACCGAACTGGTCTTGGACGGCTGTCGTTCCTCGAGGTAGGTCTGAAACTTGACGATGTTGCCCGCAACGAGCTCGTGCTTGTAAACCTCTGGTGTGGACTGGTCCCAGCGCCAGACACGTACGGCGTCACGATTGACCTTTACATAGTGCCCGACGTCCGTCGACCAGGCGCGATCGCGCTCGGCGCCGTTATCCTGTTCGTCGGCGGCCAAGTCGAGGCAAAAGTTGCCCTTGCCGCCATTGAGGAGCACATGGCGGCGTTCGTTCTGGTGGCCGAACAACGGAACCGGCATCAGTCCCAGCTGCGTTCGCCACGTATCCAAGTTGTCGATGGCTAGTGCCAAACTCATTTCGACCTCCCTTGGGCAACACCCAGCGGCGGAAACACAATTTCGGGTTGCGCCGGGCGCACCTCTTCCTCGGACAAGCGCTGCTGAAGTTGCTCGATCAACAGCTTCAGGGGGACGGCGATACGGGTCTGCTGCGCCCAACGCCCCTCTTCGCCGATGGTCATGACTTCCATGGTTTGGCTGTCGAAGACCAAAAGCTTGTTCTCCAAGCTGGACCAGACGCCCTGCGAACAAGTCTTGAAGAGATCGGTCGCGATGGGCTTGAGCTGGCGGACGCTGATGCCCAGCCCATGGAGCTCGGTCACCACTTTTAGCGCGAGCAAGTCTCCAGGACTGAAACAGGGGGCATATCCCCGCTTTCCCTTCAGCGGGGAAAGGCTCCTCCGCCAGTGGCGAAGGGTTTCTTCGGTGACCCCTAAGGCCTCCTTCATCTGGGCGGGCGTGTAGCGCATGGCACGGAACTATACGCCAATTTAATTCGTTGCGAACAACGAAGTAATACGGGGTAAGTTGCGCAACCGGCCTTCCTTGCAGGCGGGCTCACGCAAGCCGTAGACCTGACGCAATCGCCCCCCGCGCATCCCAGGGCGGCCAATTCCTTTGTCCGGAACGGACCGCAGCGCCGCTTTGAGCGAGCCCGGACCAGTTGGGCTGTGTGCGCCTTTAAGACGTTCGCCGGGGAGCGCGACTAGGCGCTCAAGACGATCCTGCTGACCTTCGGCATGACGATCGCCGTTGAACATCAACCCTAGGCCGCACTTACTTCGCCAGCGCGCCCATGCGGTCGCATAACTAGTTGATGAGAGTGATAGATGCTTCCATCGTCCGCCGGGACTCATGCCCAGCACATTGAAGGAGATTTCAAACCTATAACACCCTCATGAAGTCGGTGGAGACCCGCTTCGCGCTTGGACGCTCCGCTCGATGCGTCCGTAACGGGTGTTTGATGTGAGCAGAGGCAAGCTCGACGCGATCTATTGTGTCTTGGTCGTGACCGCGGCCGTCCTGGTGGGCATCGTCAGATGCACCACCTGCGATGGCTCAAAGGTCCCCTAATTCAATCCATCACTGGCTCCACACAAGGCCCGGCATCGCGCCCGGGCCTTGTGTGTTTATGCCGCGAACAATGAGGAAACGAAATGCATCTGGTCGAAACGATGGCCTACACCGGCGAGCGCCCGTGGCATGGCTTGGGCAACCCGCTGGCGCCGCAGCAGCCGATTGAGGTCTGGAAGAAGCAGGCCGGGATGGACTGGCAGATCGACGAAGCGGAAGTCCGCTACGTCACGGGCAGCAACAACATCGGCGTGATCAACGCCTTCCCGGAGCAGAAGGTGCTGTACCGCTCGGACACCAAGGCCCCCTTGTCGGTGGTGTCCAAGCGCTTCCAGGTCGTGCAGCCGGGCGAGATTCTGGAGTTCTATCGGGATCTGACGGCCTGCAATGGATTCGAGCTGGAGACGGGCGGCGTGCTGCGCGAAGGCCGCAAGTTCTGGGCACTGGCCCGGACCGGCCAGAGCGCGAGCCTGAAGGGCCGGGACAAGGTGGATGGCTATCTGCTGCTGGCCACTGCATGCGACGGCACGTTGGCGACCACGGCGCAGTTCACCTCGGTGCGGGTGGTCTGCAACAACACCCTCGCCATCGCCCTGGGTAACACCAGCAGCGCCATCAAGGTGCCGCACCGTAGCCAGTTCGACCCGGATGCCGTGAAGCGCCAGCTGGGCATCACCGTGTCCTCGTGGGATGGCTTCGTGGCGCGCATGAAGGCGTTGGTGGAGCGGCCGGTCGATCCGGATTCGGTGGAAGCTCTGCTGCGCCGCGTGTTGACCTACCAGGCGCAGGACAACAGGGCCACGGTGGTCAACGAGCAGGCGATGGCCACTGTCCGCTCGCTGTACGAGGGCGGCGGTCGGGGCGCGCTGATGGCTTCCAGCCGCGGCACGGCGTGGGGCTTGCTCAACAGCGTGACCGAGTACGTCGATCACCGTCGTCGTGCTCGAAGCGACGATCACCGTCGAGACGCGGCTTGGTTCGGGCAAGGCGCCCAGCTCAAGCAGCGGGCTTGGGACGAAGTGATGAAGTTGGTGGCCTAGTCGGCAGGGGGCGATAGAGGCCTTGAAGCATCCGGAGTACCGGGTGCTTCAGGCGTCTTCGCCCTTGCCCGCGGGATCAGGCAACAGTCCCAGCAGGGCTTGGGTGATGCGTTCCTGCTCGTGCTTGGGGAGCTGCAGCACCTTGACCAGGACTTTGGTCAGTGCCGGCGTCGCCGTCAGTCCTTTGACGGCCAAGGCCAGGCTGGCTTGCTGGCGCTGGCTGGCCTTGGACAGTTCAAGAATGGCGTCGGCCATGGCGGCGTTGTCCGCCATCAGGTAGGCGACGGGCACGTCCAGCACCTCTGCGAGCTTCTCCAGGTTGTCGAAGCCAATGGCCGTGACCTGGTGCTCGTAGCGGTTGATGCGGGAGGACCCCTTGTCCTTACCCAAGCCCATGCGGTCCCCCAGCGCACGCTGGCTGAGGCCACGCAGTTGCCGCGCCTGAATCAGGCGAGCGGCGAACAGAGCGCGTGCGGAGGATTCGGGCACCGAGCAACGAAGAGACGAAGGTGGCCCAAATCATGACGAAACCTCTAACAGCGTGGCAGACTCTATCTTTCAGATAGAGGTATGGCTCCGTCAAGCCGGGGCCAGTGGACGGGAGCTGAGGCTCCTGCAGAACAATGCGTAGGAACAGGGGGAAGCGTGTCCGGCAAGGACTATTACGACATTTTGGGGATTCGCCCGAACGCCGGGCGCCAGGAGATTGAATTGGCCTACAAAGGCCGACGCAGCCAGTACCACCCCGACCGTTATGCCCAGGCGGATGCCGAAACCCAGGCGTGGGCAACAGAGAAGATGCAGCTGGTGAATGAGGCCTACCAGGCACTCACCAGCCCCGAGCTGCGCGCCAGGGTGGACCAAGGCGCATCCGACCGTTCCGCCCATAGCGCGCCGACTCGGGAATGCGCGGCCCCTGCTCCGGGCATCCAAGACGCCGCGGCCGTTCTTCTGAAACCGGAATGGGAGTGGTTTCACGACAAGGTGTACGCGCGGCCCAACATCCCGCGCAAGAAGCTGGAGGGCGCCATTTCCTCCTACGCGCCTGGCGTCTCGTCGGGCGAGGTGATCGTCCTCTTGGACGACACCCTGTTCGGCGGCGCGAAGGAGGGGCTTCTGGTCACGAGCGATGCGATCTATTGCAAGCAGAAGTTCGAGAACCCGAGGCGGATCGTCTTCCGGGACATCAAGCAGGTGGAGCCAGGTACGGATAGCCGCGTCCTTATCAATGGGGCCGAGTTCTTCAAGGCCGACCTGGTTGACCACTTGGCCATCCTGACCTTCGCAGCGCGCTTGTCGGAGGTGTTCAAACCGACCAAGGCATCCGCCAATGACCGCGCTGAATCCAAAGTAGCGCGCGGGGTGTCTGGCGTCGATGCGCTCTGGACGCTTCATCGCTTTGCCATGGCGGCGCTGCGGTCGGAGCGAGAGGGACGAACATTTCTGATCGATGAGCTGATCGATCGCCAAATGCGGGGCATCGCCGACCGCTTCTCAGACTTGTGCGAGGCAGTGCGACGCAACCCGCGGCATGGCCAGGCATCGGCCGACGCCGAAAGCGCCGAGCTCGCTTTGATGCTCTTCCTGGTTCTGCACTACTACGGGTTCTCGAAGCTTCCCAGTGAGTTCAAGGAGGGCGCGGGGCATCGGTTCACGCGGCTGCACGAGATCAGCGAGGTCTACAAACTCGCATATCGAGAAAGGTTTCCGTTCGTTTTCGGACGGCCCATCGAGCTGGATGACGAAGACCTGCTGATGATGTCAGCGATGTTCCTCCATCGAGATGGAACGGGGGAGTTCGAGCTGAAAGTGGCGCGCGAAGAAGCGTTGTTGATTCTGTTCACCCGGATTGGCATCCCGAGGGACGCGGCAAGGGGGTTGATGCGTCAGTTCGAGGACCAATCCGAATCGTGGCTGGAAGCGCTTTCCGCGAGCGTGGAAGGTTAGGTGACCGTGTGAGCGATTCGAGGCTAACGCGGTGCGCGGACAAGTTGATTTTCCAACATAGAGAACGGGGATAGTTGAATGGGACGTATTGTTTTCGGCGTATATGTGCTGCTGATATTCGTGTTTGCCATCTATGGCAACTGGTGGGGTGATTACGCCTACAAGGGCTTTATGTACAACCTGGGGCGTTCCTTGATCTGGCCGGCCATCCTCATTCCTGGCCTGGGGAAAGCCATTGGTGGCTTGGTCCTACTGGGGGTCATCGGCTTCCTGACCTTCGGGAGGAAATGACAATGGTCCAGAAGCGAGTAATGCGCGTGTTGCTTGTCGCTGCTGCTTCGATGATGGTGGCCGCCTGCGGTGGAAAGGTCAGAAGCGAGTTCGTGGCCGGATGCACGAGCCAAGGGGCGCCTAAATCAAAATGCACATGCATCTACGACAAATTAGAGGACAAGTACGGCGTGGACGGTTTGGAGGCAATGCAGAAAGGGGAGTTGATGCTTCCTGGCTTCGTCGAAGCAACGGCCGTTGGCGCGGCCCAATGCAGCGGCGTCGATCCTTCCACGGCGTTGAAGCAAATGGGCATTGAGAGCGAATCGACTGACAGGTCGAATAACAGTCTCAGCGAACCGGTAGCGCAGGATGGTGCAGCGGCTGCCGCGACCCAATCGGACGACGGCGAACCTTCGGCTCTGGGTGGTCAAGCGTCGGATGAGGCAGTGATCGATAACGCCATTGCGATCACGGCCAGTTCCGAAGCCGGCGATGAGTACACGGGCGCGCGCAAGGTGGCGGCGGGAGATCTGAATGGGGACGGGGCTAGCGATGCTGCAGCCTTGTTCACGATTGAGGTCGGTTCACAGAACACCTCTACGCAATACCTCTCCGCGTTCCTGCGGCAAGGCGATGGCTTTTTGAAGTTCGCCAGCACGACGCCCGTGGGCGGGACTGGGAATGCGATCAACGAAGTGACGGTCGAAGAAGGAGCGGTCAGGCTGAAGACGTTGACGCTCGGCCCCGATGATCCTGACTGCTGCCCATCGGTAGAAGGGAAGGTTGAGTACCTGTTGCACAACGGGAAGCTTAAGCAGGTCAATTGAGTGGAAAGCAACGGCTTTCTTGCCTGGAGCTGGCTGCGCTCCCTTGATACATGAGCTGAACCCGAAGGCCGCCTTGTGCGGCCTTTCTTCTGTCAGGAGATTTCCAATGTCCCGGATCCTTGTTGCTGTCCGGGCAGTCGGCGCGTACGGCGGCCGGCGCGGTCAATGGATCGACGTCGACAATGCTGGCGCGATGCGTCGCAAGATTGCCGAGATATTGCGTGAGCAGCCGCAAAAAGGCGCCAAAGGCTGGTGCGTGCTCGCCTATGACGGGATGCCAGATTTCGGCCCGCACCCGAACATCGAGGAGCTACTGGCCTATCAGGACGCTGTGGACGATTACGGCGAGCCCTTCGAGAAACTCTGGGCGAGACGACGCTTTGACAACGTTCTTAACGCGGCGGATGTCTTCGCCGACAGCTATCAGGGCACGTACCCCGATGTCGGGGCCTGGACCCGGCACTACCTCGCGCTGATCGGAAGGCTCTCGCAGACCGGGCCGGGATTCGATTTCGACGCTTACGGCCGCGAGGTTGCAGCAAAGGGCGACGTGCAGTTCATCGCGGCCGATGGCGGCGGCATTCATGTGTTCTGGAACGACTGAAGCAAGACGCAGCGAGCTCAACAATTGCCACAAAGGCCGCCCAGTTGGGTGGCCTTTTCATTTTGGAGAAAGGAAATGGGAAGACGTGCGGCATTGCGCCTGGTGGACACCACGAAGCTGGGTCGCGACCAATGGCTGGAAGTCCGCAAGGGCGGTATCGGCAGCTCTGATGCGGCTGCCGCCGTTGGGCTGAACCCCTACAAGAGCCCGCTGGCGCTGTGGCTGGAAAAGACCGGCCGGGTGGATACAGCCGGCGAGCATCAAGGCATGGACGATCCCCGGTTCTGGGGCACCTTGCTGGAGCCCTACGTGGCAGTGGCCTACCAGCAGAAGACCAGTCGGAAAGTCAGGAAGCTCAACGCGGTGCTCCAGCACCCGACGCTGCCCTTCATGCTGGCCAACATCGATCGGGAAGTGGTCGGCAGTCCCGATGTGCAGATCCTGGAGTGTAAGACCGCCGGTGAGTTCGGCTCGAAGCTGTGGAAGGACGGGGTTCCGGAATACGTCCTGCTCCAGGTGCAGCACCAACTGGCGGTTACCGGCAAGGCGGCCGCGGACGTGGCCGCCCTGCTGTGTGGCCAAAAGCTGGAGATCCATCGCGTCGAACGGGACGACGAGATCATCGCCCGGTTGATGGTTCTGGAGAGTCGCTTCTGGGCTCACGTCGAGTCCGACACGCCTCCTCCCGCGGATGGCAGCGAGTCGGCCGCCCGTGCGCTGCGTCATCTGTACCAGGGCAACGACACGACGCTGGACTTCACCAGCAATGCGGAGCTTGGCAATACGTTCGACGCCCTGGCGGATTTGGATCAGGAGATCGCCGCCAAGGAGCGTGACGCCGAACGTCTCAAGCAGACCATCCAGCAGGCCATGGGCGATGCTTCCAAGGCGGCCTTTGCCAACGGCGTGGCCACCTTCAAGCGAGCCAAGGACGGAAGCCGGATCGATACGAAGGCGTTGGCCGTTGCCTATCCCGACATTGCAGCCCGCTACACCGTGACCACGCCTGGCTCGCGCCGGTTCCTCCTGTCCCGACAAACCGACACCACTGAAAGGAGTGCGACATGCTGAAAGGGCTTGTGATTACGCCGCCCGTGGTCGGGCGGATCTCCATCGGCCGGGTGGTGGAGCGCAACGGCAAGCGCCTGCCGGAGAAGGACGACCAGTTCACCCTGACCAGCCAGGTGCAAAACCGGGATGGTTGGGTGCTGCATCCGCTAGACGAACTGTTGCGCCGAGACAGTGGTGGCAAGCTCCGGTCCGTCCCGGTCCGGCTGCTGTTCAACGACCCGGCGCTGAACCTGCGGGCTGACTACTCGCTGTTCGACCGCAGCTCAGGTAGGCCAGTGTGCGTGGGCAACGGTGACACCTGCCGGCGCTCCGGCAATGACGGCATTGAGGCGTTGCCCTGCGCCGGTCCGGACGCCTGCAAATTTGCCGACGGCGAATGCAAGGCCTACGCCCGCTTCAACGTACTGATCGGCGATGGCGAAGACGACGCACTGGGCAGCTTTGTGCTGCGCACGACCTCGTTCAACACCATCCGCACTCTGGCGGCGAGGTTGCAGTACTTCAGCGCCGTCTCTGGCGGACGACTGGCCTGCATGCCCCTGGAGCTCAAGCTGCGCGGCAAGTCCACGACGATGAGTCACCGGTCCGCAATCTACTACGTCGATCTGGTAGTGCGGACTGGCCTGACGGTGGAGCAGGCCATCGAGGAGGCGCGGGAGCGGGACACGTGGCGGAGAGAGAGCGGGTTCGACCAGGCTGCGCTGGATGAGGCGGCACGGCAGGGATTCGCCAACGGCGCTTCTGAGGAACTGGATGAAGACGTGCCCGCAGTGGTCGAGGAGTTCTATCCACCGACAGGTGAAACCGGTAACGAAAGCGGCAGCCCGACGGAATCGCCGGTCAGTCTGCGTGCCCGGCTTCAGGAAAAAGTCGCCCGTGCGGGCGGCGCGTGATCAACAACGACGAGGTGACGAAATGATGTTTCGTGTGATTGGCGGGGTCGTGGTGTATGGGTTGGCACTGTATGGCGTGGTGAAGCTACTGGGGCGCCGGAAGCAGGTGGAGGCAGTCGAAGCGGCCAATAGGCAGGACGACCAACCTCGCAGCGCCACTGCAGAGCCCATGCACAGGCCGACGAGTGAGCAGTTGGCCAGCGTAGATGTCGATAGCACCAAAGCGGGTGGCTAGGATGTCGACAGAGTTACGGTCCGATTGCTCGCTGTATGTTCGCAGTCGCCGTTCTCGCTATGAGCTGGCGACCGCTGACCAAATCCTGGCGGCTGCGAGGAGCGTGGTTGACCAGCGGATGCGGCGTGGGGAGTCGTTCGTGGATCCGAACGTATCGTGCAGGTTCTTCTGCGAGCGGCTGTCCGGGTACGGCCGTGAAGTGTTCGCGGCCGCATTTCTGGATAGTCGGCACCAACTCATCGAGTACGTCGAGCTGTTCTTCGGCACTATCGATGGCGCCGAAGTCCATCCGCGCGAGGTTGTGAGACAGGCCTTGCTGCACAACGCGGCGGCGGTAGTGGTCTCGCATAACCATCCGTCCGGTTCTGTTGAGCCATCGGTGGCCGATCGGGCACTGACCGCTCACCTAAAACAGGCCCTGGCACTGGTCGATGTGCGTTTGCTCGACCACATCATTGTTGGCGGTCACGAAACTCTGACAATGGCTGCGCGGGGCTGGGTGTAGGCAATGTGAGGATCACGGGGGGGCTCCTGCTCCCCCTTCTATCCTGGTGCTATTTTTTTTGCCGCAGTAGTGCGAGATTCGTCAGCTGGCTTACCCTGAAGGAATACCGAAGCGCGGGGGTAACAGGAGGATAGTCGCGTACTCATCGACGCCTTCCACCACAACGTAGTACCCAGCGACTAGCCAGCCAAGGGTCTTCAGAAAGCGAGTCTTGTCGAAGCCGGTCAGCAACAAGACGTCGGCCAAGCGGACTCTGTTGGCCGGGCTATATGGGGCACGGGCACCGATGGTGTTGAGCATGAATTGCATGTCGGCGTTCAGGCGTTGCTGGTGCTGCGGCAGCTTGGGCTGCTTAACGGGCTCTAGCTTCGTCGGTTTCGATGGAGGCCGAATGGCTTCGACAAAGATCAGACGGTGCTGAGACAACGACCATTCCACGATGGCCCAGGCGCGCTCAGCCATCTCGCGGGATACCTTACCGTTTCCTTCGCAGAAGACGTGGAGCACCACAGCGATGCGCAGTGTGTTTTCCCAGGCGCGTCCAGCGGCTTCACGTATGTCGGCGTAGTAAGCCACCAACCACTGCTTCATGCGGTATCTGAGCTCCAGCATGAATGCAATGGCGTCGGCATCCAGCTTCACGCCGATACGACCTGCGAAGCCGGACTTGTTGCTGTCATTGATCTGCGCCGCTAGCTCTCCCACCCGACGATGGTAGGCGGCTGGGCTGACGGCTCGATCGAGAAACAGATGGTACTTCTCGTTCCACGGGAACTGCTCCGGGTCGTGGCAACCGGCGACGGTCCGAGGCCAGAAGCCAAGCTTGCAGGCCAAACGCCCGCGCTTCTTAAGATATTCGTACATCAGGTCAGGCTGGATGCGAAAACCTAGTCCGCCACGCGCGTCAGCCGCGATCAGTTCGGTGCCGTATACGTGGTGGTCAAGCGGCGGGTCGCCGCTCCAGAGCTGGGTAAGCGCGTCAGTGTTGTCCTTGAAAAGGTCGGACTTCAGGAAACTCGCGCCTTCCTCACGCTGGATGGTGACGTTCCTCCCCTCGCCATCCAGCTCCTCCATCAGAGCTCGGTAACTGGGCTTGTTCATCATGGTCTCTACGAGGAGAGCGCGCGGGGGTGCCGCAGATCGTTCGCCCGTTTCCTTCTCCCTGTCGCGAGGCTTTCGTTCCTTCTGCGCTTGGAGGGCGTGAGCGAAGAACAGCTTGATCGAGCGGCCCTTTCCCGTTGCGCTGGGAGCGACAACGCAGGTGTTGATCGTGGCAGGCATGGGTTCCCCGTCCGGAGTGATGCAGTCGTAGCCGCAGTGCACGATCGCAGAGGCGGCGGAAATGGCATCGGTCAAGGCGACGGCCGCAGGAATCTCCATCTTCTGGATCGCGTGTTGGACAGCGCCCCTTAGTGGCTCCGGAAGCAGATCGATAGGGCAGGTGGGGTAGAGATCGGGAAACGCGAGGAGGGGTTTGACCAAGGCATGGGCTCCGTTGGGAAGAGATCCGCCTTTATGGGCCCTGGCGACATGCCCAGACCAACATTCCGGGGATAGTTCCGAACATCCCACCGCGACTGACTTGCTGCAACGGCATCCACGGGCACAGGTCCCGGTCACATGGACGTTGTTGGACTGTGTCGAGTTGTCCCGTAGCGGTTCCAGCTGGGCTGCCGCCGAAAAAGATGAGACGGCGCGGAATCGCCATTCGACTATTCGGCTCGCCCTAACAAGACGAACTGCATTCGAAGGCCAGTGGCGATTCAAGACCGGACAGTTAAGAACTTTCCGGGGAAAGAATGCGGGCCCCAAATGTCGTCCCGCAAAATGCGCGCCGCCACGACGTTGTGGTGCTTCGGAGGGCTTGCAATGAGCGGCCAGACTACTAACACGATTCTGCGCATTTCCCAGGTGAAAGAAATCACTCGCTTGGGGCGCTCGACGATCTATCTCTACATGAGCCAGGGCACGTTTCCCAAGCAGCGAAAGTTGGGTCAGCGGGCAATCGGGTGGCATTCCGGCGACGTGTTCCGCTGGGTAGCTGAACGCAGCGTCGCCAACTGAGGACCTTGTTCTACAGCGCTATCTCGACACTTGAAAAAATGAGCTGATACCTGGGCTTGGCCGGCAGCTTCGATCGCCAATGGAGGTGTTTCCTAGGGAGTCATTTAGGCCTGAATTCCGGCTTTGTATGTAATACAAATACCAATACAAATACCAAGTCCACCATGTATTCCTGTCACTAACCATAGAAGCATGTCGTAGGAGTGCAACACCTAATGCTCGAGCAACAACTACCGCAGGACTATCTTGATCTCGACAGCGAAGGAGAAGACAACACCTATCTGGGGAAAACCATCACCGACATCATTCGGTGCGAATCGCTGCACGAAGTTGCGGCAGAGAAGTTCCTGTGCTGGCAGACCAACGGCGGGCAGGCGTTCGGCTACAACACGGACGATCAGCAGCTGCTCAATTTCATGCCTCAGTTGCAACGGCTGTACGCTAGCATCATGGAGGGCGATGAATCTCCGGTCGCGCCGACGTTCGCTCGCTGGGCCAACCAGCCTGGACTCAAACTGACCAAGCTGGGCAAGAAGGTTCTGGGTGCCTGCATGTACTTCGCGGCACAAGAGGACGAGGGGCGCAACTGGCAGCAGGCTTACGCCTACCACCGCTTCCATCCGGTCGTCTCGGTGCTGCTGCGCGCGGTGATGCGTGGGTGGCACACGATTTGTCGCTGGGGAAAGCCTTCGCACGCGCTGTTCGATGGCCAGGGGGCCGAGGTTGTTGAAAAGCTGCATCACTTCGTGGATTTCGTGCGCCGCGTGTGCCGCTCGCAGAAGTTCCAGAACCGCCTGCACGACCACGAACGCAAGGCCGAAGATAACTTCAAGAGTGGCTGCGATTACATTACCGCCCTGTTCGAGCGCCATTCTCGGTTGCTGATCCTGCGCATCGATCTCTACTTTCGTCCTGACGCCAAAGGGTGGGGTTACACCAAGGTCGCTGACGCGGCCGTGTTCAAGTACCTGCGCGCGCTGCGCATGGGTCGTATCGTGCCTGGCTATCGGGGCTTCATCATCAAGCGCGAGAACGGCATCAGCCGCGGCGTGCATTACCACTTGATGGTTCTGCTCGACGGGCATCTGCACAAGGGCGCCTGGTTTCTGACCCAGTCCTTGGGTGAGAAGTGGCTCAATCGCGTGGGTCACGATAAGGGCAGTTTCTTCAACTGCTACGCACGGAAGGGCCGGTACCGTTTCAACGGCTTGGGGCTGGTGCACGTCAGCGAGATGAACAAGCTGATCGGCGTTCGCATCGCGCTCTGGTACATGTCCAAGCAGGACTCGGAACTGAAGGTGGACGACGCCAAGATCAAGAATTTCTGGCGCAGCCCGATGCCGAAGGAGCCTGATGGCCGCGGCGCGCCCCGCAAGAACGGGGACGGAATGGGCCTGGTGAAGCGCATGCTGGGCCGCGAGCGCAGCAAGTACCCGCCGGGCTTCGAGCCGCCGAGACAGGAGCTCGCGCTCCGTCGAGTCTGGATTGATCGCTGCATTCGGGCCGTGGAACGTAACGGATGTTCCACGGTGGATACGTCAGTCGCAAGGCTGTGAAAGCTCCTCGTTACCGTGGCGGAAGGCAGAATAGGGAAATTGCGGGCATGGCCCTAAAATCCCATTCAAGAACCTTAACGACAGCCAGCACGACTAACCCATGCCCCAGACCCCGCTGACTCCCTACCAGAGCCAATATGTCGCCTGGTTGCTGACCCGCAGGACGGCGGGTGACACGGTGGAGTCGCTCGCATCCACCCTGGTGGATTCGCAGGTCGACCTCAACCCGCATCAGGTGGATGCCGCGTTGTTCGCCTGTCGGAATCCCCTATCGCGGGGCGTACTCCTCGCGGACGAGGTTGGTCTGGGCAAGACCATCGAAGCAGGTCTGGTCATCTCGCAGCGCTGGGCGGAACGGCGGCGCCGGATCCTCATCGTCGTGCCGGCCAACCTGCGCAAGCAGTGGCACCAGGAATTGCAGGACAAATTCGGTCTGCAGGGCCTGATCCTGGAGGCTAAGAGCTATAACGCCATCCGCAAGCAAGAAGGGCGGAGCCCCTTCCAGACGGCATCTGGACCGGTGATCTGCTCCTACCAGTTCGCCAAGTCCAAGGCCCGGGACGTCAAGGAGGTCGCGTGGGATCTGGTTGTGCTCGACGAAGCGCACCGCCTGCGCAATGTCTACAAGACCGGCAACGTCATCGCTCGGACCCTGAAGGACGCGTTCGACCACGTCCATTCGAAGGTGTTGCTGACCGCGACCCCTCTCCAGAACTCGCTCTTGGAACTCTACGGCCTCATCAGCATCATTGACGACCGCGTCTTCGGCGATCTGGACAGTTTCCGCACTCAGTTCACGGGGGCTGGCAGGGGACAGGCCTTTGGCGCGTTGCGCGAGCGCCTAACCGCCGTCTGCAAGCGCACCCTGCGTAAGCAGGTGCAGGCCTACGTCTCCTACACGGCGCGCAAGGCCATCGTGCAGGAATTCACTCCATCGGCCGAAGAGCAGGAGCTGAGACAGCTCGTTGCCGAGTATCTGCGCAGGCCCAACCTCCAGGCATTGCCGCAAAGCCAGCGCCAGCTGATCTCGTTGGTCTTGTGGAAGCTACTGGCTTCCAGCAGTCATGCCATCGCGGGCGCGCTGGCAACGATGAGCAATCGCCTGCAGGGCGTGCTGGACCAGGCTCCCGACGTCGACTTGACCGAAGAACTGGATGAGGACTACGAGGCGCTCGACGAGCTGGCCGATGAGGGTGGCGACGAAGATGCGGTCGGCGAATCCGAAAGGCCCGCGCCCTTGTCCCCGGAAGAGAGGGACGCACTTTCTTCGGAGATCGACGAGCTTCGCGGCTTCAAGGATCTGGCAACCAATATCCGCGAGAACTCCAAGGGCGAGGCGCTTCTCATCGCGCTAGATCGGGCTTTCGCCGAGTTGGATCGATTGGGTGCGGCCAAGAAAGCCATCATCTTTACCGAATCTAAGCGCACCCAGGAATACCTGCTCGGATTGCTGGCCGACACGCCTTACGGCGATGGCATCGTCCTGTTCAACGGTACCAACAACGATGCGCGGGCGCAGGCTATCTACAAGCAGTGGCTGAAGTACCACGAAGGCACCGATCGCATCACAGGCTCCAAGACCGCCGACACCCGCGCTGCCTTGGTCGAGCACTTCAAGGAGCGCGGCAAGATCATGATCGCCACCGAGGCAGGTGCGGAAGGTATCAACCTCCAGTTCTGCTCGCTGGTCATCAACTACGACCTGCCTTGGAACCCCCAACGCATCGAACAGCGTATCGGCCGATGCCACCGCTACGGGCAGAAGTTCGACGTGGTGGTGGTCAACTTCGTCGATCGAAGCAATGAGGCCGACCGCCGGGTGTACGAGCTGCTGGAGCAGAAGTTCCAGCTGTTCGATGGCGTGTTCGGTGCCAGCGACGAGGTGTTGGGCGCAATCGGCTCGGGCGTGGATTTCGAGCGGCGCATTGCCGATATCTACCAGAATTGCAGGGATACCAACGAGATCAAGGCGAGCTTTGAGCAGTTGCAGATCGATCTTTCCAGCGAGATCAACGAGGCGATGGTCAAGACGCGCCAAGCACTCCTGGAGAACTTCGACGAGCAGGTGCAGGAAAAGCTGCGTATCAGCGCCGAGGATAGCAGGAACGCCCGAAGCCGCTACGAGCGAATGCTGATCGACCTGACCCGTGCCGAGCTTGGCGACCTCGCCAGTTTCGATGATCAAGGGTTCAACCTTCACCGGGTCCCCGAGGGTCTTGCGGTTGCGGGGGTAAGCCCAGGGCGCTACGAGTTGCCGCGGCGCTCAGGAGAGGCGCATCTGTATCGCATCGGCCATCCGCTGTCGGTATGGCTTGCGGAACAAGCCAAGAACCGAACGCTCGAAGGCGCAAAGCTCGTCTTTGATTACGCGGCTCACGGCCAGAAGATCAGCACGCTGGAGCCCTATCGAGGCAAGGCGGGCTGGCTAACGGTGAAGTTGATCGAGGTCAACGCACTAGGCAAAAGCGAGCAGCATCTGCTGGTGGCCGCCAGCACCGCCGACGGCATGGCGCTTGCTGAGGACGATCCGGTCAAGCTGCTCCGCATGCCTGCCACGCAGATGCTAGGCGGATCTCCCGCTCCAGACAGTGCCTTTGTAGCCGATATCGAGACTCGAAAGACCGAACTGCTGCGGGGAATCAATCAGCGAAACCTCGGCTATTTCGAGCAGGAGGTCCAGAAGCTGGATGGGTGGGCGGACGACCTAAAGCTCGGCCTGGAGCAGGAGATCAAGGAGATCGACCGTGAAATCAAGGAGGTGCGCCGCACCGCCGCAACCTCACCCACGCTTGAAGAAAAGTTGGCGCACCAGAAGCGTCAGCGCGAACTGGAAGTAAAACGAAGCAAGTTGCGCCGCGATCTATTCGCGCGCCAGGACGAAGTAGAGGAACAGCGCAATGGCTTAATCAACCAACTGGAAGATCAGCTCCAGCAGCACGTTGAAGAGCGCGCACTGTTCACAGTCGAGTGGGAATTAGTCTAGGCCGGAGAGACGAATGGGAACGCCGTCGGAAGAAGTTGCCAAGGAAGTTGTCTGTGCGCTGACAGAGAAAAACTTGTTGTTGCCGAATGATGGCGAAAAGCTGAAAGCCAAGATTGCGGCTGGAACCATAAAAGCGGAGGACTGGCTTCTCGCGGCCCAGAAGGCGGTCGACAAGGAGGCTGGTCAGTGACTGTTCTTGCACTCGTCAGCTTGTCCATTGAGAACCTTCGGGGCTCAGTGACGCCGTTTACTCTTGCTTTCGAGAAGAACAAGAAGCTCACGATCGTTTACGGTGAGAACGGAACGGGCAAATCCACTATCGCCGATGCACTTGATTTGCTTGGGAATGAGAAGGTTGGCTCACTAGAAAACAGGGGCGTCGGAGTAGCGACACGTCCTTACTGGCCTGCGGTTGGAAAAGCGCATTCGGATGTCAAGGTAACGCTCACGACGCTGGCGGGTGCATGCACTCTGTCGCTCGGCAAGACGAGTGCGGTCGTCGATAACCCCTCCTTGAAGCCGCAGGTTGCCGTGCTGCGGCGCAGCCAGATACTGAATTTGATCGCCGCGCAACCGGCTGATCGCTACAAGGCAATCAGTCGATTTGTAGATGTGTCAGGAGTGGAGGCCTCCGAGGGTAGCCTGCGCAAGCTGATCAATGAAAAGAACAGGGATTTTGATAACGCAACCGCGCGCGTTGGTGCCAATCGAACTTCCATCGAGAACTTCTGGGAACAGGCAGAAAGGCCTTCGTCTGATGTCTTTTCCTGGGCTAAGTCGGAAATGCAGAGGGATCAAAAGGAAATCGATCAGAAGAAGGCTGCAATTGACGAGTTGGTATCGCGCTGGGACAAGGTCATCCCACATCCGAATAAGCTTGTCGAACTTAGTGCTCAGTTAGAAGCGGCTGAGGCTGCTTTGAAAAAGGCCAAAGCTGATCTAGATGCGATCACAAGCGATGCGGCCGATGGCTATCTGGAGGTTCTGGAAATCCTGAAAGCCGCACAAAAGCATTTCACGACGCATCCCCATCCAGCGGTATGCCCGCTATGCGAAAGCAGAGAACGGGCTGAAGGGCTAGTTGTTGAAGTCAATCGACGGATCGAGACCCAAGGATTGCATTCCAAGTTGGATGCTGCCAAGAGGGCGATGGCAGCCCAGCAGATCGCGGTCCAAGCTGCGACGCAACGGCTCGAAGATTTCAAGAAGGATGCCGAGAACGGTTTTTCAGCACTGGAGTCCTACTGTGTGGATGACAGTGGGCTAGCCGAACTGGAGCTTCCCACTTTTCCTGCCCCGAATCAGCCGGAGCAATGGGCAGGTTGGATCGATGGAAACAAGGCTAAGCGTGACGGCTGGAAGCGGGCCGCGGATGCCTGCGTGGACGCTAAGAAGTTCGTTGAAACCCTGCGCCTTTCCCTGAAGAATCTTGAAGAGAGTGAGGCGGCGGCCAAAGAGTTGGAGGTGGTTCTTCCTCGTCTCCGAGAAATCCTAAAAATCATAGAAGGCGAACGCAAGAAGTACACCGACGCTGTGCTGGGTGCCATATCTACTCGTGTTGGGGAGCTATACGAAGTAATTCACCCAGGTGAGGGGTTGAATAAGATTGTTCTGGCGCTGGATGCAGCCAAGCGCGGCTCCTTGGATATCGCGACGGAATTCGCAGGACGGCAGGACAGTCCTCCACAGGCGTACTTAAGCGACTCCCATCTGGATACGTTGGGGCTATGCATTTTCCTCGCATTGGCCGAGCGCGAAGTCCCGGAACAAAAAATCCTGGTGCTCGATGACGTACTGGGTAGCGTTGATGAGCCCCACGTTGAGAGGGTAATCGGCTTGGTTTACGAAGTCAGTCAGAAGTTCCAGCACGCCCTCATTACCACGCACTACCGCCCCTGGCGAGAGAAGTTCCGTTGGGGAATCCTGAAACCGGACCAGGTTTGCCAATTCGTCGAACTCAGGGGTTGGTCGCTACGCGACGGAATGGCCCTGAGTGGATCGATGCCAGAGATCGCACGGCTGAAGATGCTGTTGGATGACCAGGATCCTGATATTCAAGCCATTACGGGAAAGGCGGGGGTCATTCTCGAGGCTTTGCTCGATTTCATCACCCTCAAGTACGGTTGTGCTGTACCTAGGCGGGCAGGCAATGCTTATGTGCTGAGCGATTTGCTTGATGCGGTGAACGGGAAGTTGATGGCTGCCTTGACTGTGGAGTTGGTTGCCGTGGACGGCACAGGTTCTCAGTCCATCACGCCAGTGCCTATCAAACCCATTCTGGAAGAGATAAAGACAATCGCCCAGGCAAGAAATGTCTTAGGAGCGCATTTCAATGCGCTAGCTTTTGATCTGTATCCGAACGAAGGAATCAGGTTTGCCCGGCTTGTCGAGGAGCTGTGTGATGCGTTGATTTGTCCTGATCATGGATGGCCGAACAAAGATACGGGAAGTTACTGGAAGAACGGCGGCGACACGCGCCGCCTTCACCCACTGAAGAAGCCGAGTTAATCGCGCATGGCAAAGCTCGAACCGCAGTACATGGCAATTTTGAAGAAGGTGCTGGCTGAACGATTCGTGCCGTTCCTGCCGCCACTTCTTGACTCCACTAAGTCCGCGAGCGATCAAGCGGCCAAGCAGCTATCGAGGGCGTTCAGCGCCTTCGTGTTGCATAAGCTGCTGGACATCTCTCCGCAGGACGCCGCTGCTTCGGTCGTGGATGATTTCAACGACAAGGGAATCGACGCCATCCACTATGACGAGAGTTCGGAGACGCTTTACCTACTGCAAACCAAGTTGAAAGAGGCGGAGCAGTTCAAGCAGGAAGATGCACTTCCTTTCTGCGAAGGAATCCGTCTGCTGCTCAAACAGGACTTTCTTGCGTTCAACAATAACGTCAAGAACCGGAAGGCTGACATCGAGGCCGCGCTAGATGGGTGCAGCCACATCAAGCTGGTCGTGCCCTACACGGGTGACGGAATCTCCAGTACGGCCAGCGACGCCCTGCAGTCCCTGCTAGATGATGAGGATCTTGACGAGGAGCGTCTTGAAAGACAGGTGACGTACTACGCGGCCGATGAGATCGCCCGGGATCTGTTGGCGGAGAAAGCCTACCAGCCGGTTCATACCGAAATCGCTCTGCAAAAGCACTCTAAGGTTGAGGAGCCCCGCACGACGTACTACGGAATCGCAAGACTGGGCGATCTTGTATCGCTGCACATGGATAAGGGTAAGGCGCTGTACGAGCGCAATATCCGCTACTTTCTGGGAAGCCGTTCCGACGTCAACAAGGCGATAAGGACAACGCTGCGCGACGACCCAAGAAGTTTCTTTTATCTCAATAACGGCGTCACTGCGGTTTGCGACGCTATTGAGCCAAAAGCAAAGAACCCCAACAACGGATTCAAGAAGTTCAAAGTGCGCGGCTTGTCCATCATCAATGGTGCACAAACAGTAGCCTCAGCAGCAGAGTTCGTGGCCCAGAACCCTGGCAGCAACATTGACGATGCCAAGGTAATGCTTACGTTGATCAAGGCTCCCGCGGATGGCCAGTTTGGCAAGCGCGTCACTAAAGCTCGCAACCATCAGAATCCGGTACAGACGGCGAACTTTGCCTCCCTGGATGAGGGACAAGAACGCCTGCGCCAGGAAATCAGCTATCTCGGTTACACCTATCACTACCGACCGGAAGCCAGCATTGCTTCTGGGACGAATCCGATCACATTGGATGAGGCCATTCGCGCGTTGGCACTCCAGCAGAAGGATGCTCGCTATCCAGCCTGGATAAAGACCGAGTTCGGTCGCCTGTCCGATCCCGAAGGGGCTGAGTATCAGGCTCTGTTTCCGTCAGCGCTGACCAGCTTCAATCTGGTCAACAGCGTCTTGTTCTATCGGGCCATACGTGACCTTGTTGCGGACTACGATGCGCGCGCAGCCGCAGGAAGCCAGGAGCGACTGATCTACAGGCATGGGAACCATGTGATTGCGTCGGTTATGATGAAACGCCTGCGCAACCGCATCGGCAGGGTGGAACTCGCTGATGGTGTTGCTATCAATGGCCTGATTGGTCAAGCGCTCGATCAGCTTCGTCAGGAGACGGCCAATCTTGGTGCTGTCCAGCTCGGGGTAAGTGGGCCACTGTCCTTCTTCAGAGGTCAAGGGAATGTTGTTTCCTTCATGGCCTCGCTTATGGAGGCGCATTTTGGGCTGGCCACTGATCCCGCTGTGGTTCATTTGCGGAGTGTCGCTAACGCTGCGGATGAGTATCCGCGCAAGAGTCTGATTAATTACCTGTCCGATCGCGCTCCACAGATTTGAGAGCAATACACATGAGTAAGCAAAAACTAGAGCTGACCTGGATCGGGAAGGAGAAGCGACCAAGGTTAGAGCCGCGCATCCTGCTCGAAGATCCAGAGCGGTCTTTGCATGCCAGGTATCGCGTTTCGGATGCAGATATCTTCGACAACCGACTGATCTTCGGGGACAACCTGCTGGCTTTGAAGGCGCTGGAGCATGAGTTTGCGGGAAAGGTGAAGTGCGTTTTCATTGATCCTCCGTACAACACGGGCAGCGCGTTTACGCATTACGACGACGGTCTGGAGCATTCAATCTGGCTCGGATTGATGCGCGATCGCTTGGAAGTCATTAAACGTCTTCTTGCAGATGATGGATCTTTGTGGATAACCATTGATGACAACGAAGCGCACTATTTGAAGGTGCTGTGCGATGAGGTCTTTGGGCGCGCGAATTTCGCATCGAATGTCGTGTGGCAGAAAACGCTAACGCGGAGAAATGACGCGCGCACTATTTCAACTGCGCATGACCATATCTTGGTGTATGCCAAGAATTTTGACTCTTTTCGTATCAACAAGCTCGATGCGAATGACAAGCAACGCGCAACGTATCGAAATCCAGACAAAGACCCTCGTGGAGATTGGTTGCCTGTGCCGTTTCATGCGCCCAATATCCGGCCAAATTTGACCTACGAGATCATTACCCCAGGAGGGAAGTCGCTTTGGCCGCCGAAAGGTCGGTGTTGGAGCACTACTAGGGAGCAGTTTGAGGCGCTCGTTGCCGATAATCGAATCTACTTTGGCCTAGACGGAAACGGTATGGCCCAGCGGAAAAAGTTCTGGAACGAATCCGACAACAAGATGGTTCCATGGACATGGTGGGGCTATGAGGAGGCCGGGGACAATCGCGAAGCTAACAAGGAAGCAAAGGCAATCGCCGAGCTGTCGGGGATTGAGGATAAGTTCGACACTCCGAAACCAGAAAAGCTTCTGAAGCTTATCCTCGAAATCGCTACGAATTCTGGTGATCTAGTGCTCGACTCCTTCGCTGGTTCTGGCACCACCGGCGCAGTAGCGCACAAGTTGAGTCGTCGCTGGATCATGGTGGAGCTGGGTGATCACATCCACACGCACATCATCCCCCGCTTGAGAAAGGTAATTGACGGCGAGGACAAAGGCGGCGTCACGGGAAGTGTTGGATGGCAGGGAGGTGGCGGATTCCGCTACTACAAGCTCGCTCCCAGCCTGATCGTCAAGGACCGTTGGGGCAACCCGGTCGTCAACCCAGAATACAACGGGGCAATGCTGGCGGAGGCGCTGGCCAAGCTGGAAGGTTTCACCTACGCACCCTCGGAAACCCAGTGGTGGCAGCATGGCCATTCCAGCGAGCGGGACTTCATCTACGTCACCACACAGAACCTGTCTGCAGACCAGTTGCAGGCACTGTCCGAAGAAGTTGGGTCTGAGCAAAGCTTGCTCGTGTGCTGCTCGGCCTTCCACGGCGTCGCCGCGGCCAAGGCGGCAGAACGCTGGCCGAACCTGACGCTGAAGAAGATTCCGAAGATGGTGCTGGCGCGCTGCGAGTGGGGGCATGACGACTACAGCCTCAATGTGGCGAACTTGCCGGCGAATCTTGATCCAGTTGAGCTCGTGACCGAGACCAGAAGCAACAAGCTGGGGAAGGCGGCTGCGTCGAATACGGGCCAGGGCGACATCTTCGAGCAGGATGCCGGGGAGGACGCGTAATGAATCCCCGCGTCCTGCACGCCGTTACCGGCCGTCTCTCCCTTCGCCAGCCGCAAGAGGAGTCCCTGAAGCGGCTGGCCAGCGCGCTCGAAGCCTCGCCCGAACTCCTTAGCCACGAGCGGGAGGTTTCGGCGATTCTTTCCGCGTTGAAGGCCGAGTTCAGTACGCTGGAGGACTTTGAGCGCGAATTCCCCTCGCTGTGCTTCGCGCTCGCGACGGGTGTTGGTAAGACGCGCCTGATGGGCGCGTTCATCGCCTACCTGCACTTAGCGCACGGTATCAACAACTTCTTCGTGCTCGCCCCGAACCTGACGATCTATAACAAGCTGATCACGGACTTCACCCGGAACACACCCAAGTACGTCTTCAAGGGTATCGCCGAATTCGCCCAACAGCCGCCACTGATCATCACCGGCGACAACTACGACCAGACCGGCGCTGCCGTGGAAGATCAGCCGAAGGGGTTCGCCCACGACGTCCGCATCAACATTTTCAACATTTCGAAGATCAACTCGGAAGTGCGCGGCGGCAAGGAGCCGCGCATCAAGCGGATGCGGGAGGTGCTGGGCGACAGCTATTTCAATCATCTGGCGAATCAGAAGGATCTGGTGCTGCTGATGGACGAGTCGCACCGCTACCGCGCCCAAGCTGGCATGCGGGCGATCAATGAGTTGAAACCGCTGTTCGGACTTGAGGTCACGGCGACGCCGTTCGTCGAGTCCAGCCGCGGTCCGGTTCCTTTCAAAAACGTGGTAGTGGACTACCCACTGGCGCGCGCAATGGAGGATGGTTTCGTTAAGGAGCCCGCTGCCGTCACCCAGCGTGATTTCGATGCCAGGGCGCATACGCCAGAAGAGGTCGAGAAGATCAAGCTGGAGGATGGCGTCCGGCTGCATGAGAACACGAAGGTGGAACTGCTCACCTACGCACGCGAGAACGGCGCCAAGCCGGTCAAGCCATTCATGCTGGTAATAGCACGTGATACTACGCACGCCGGCCAGCTGCTGACCCTGCTGGAATCGGATGCGTTCTACGACGGGCGGTACAAGGGAAAGGTAATCCAAGTCGATTCCAGCCGCAGCGGCGCGGAAGAAGAAGAGATGATCACCCGTCTGCTGGCCGTGGAAAGCGTGGACGAGCCGACTGAGATCGTTATCCACGTCAACATGCTCAAGGAAGGCTGGGACGTAACTAACCTGTACACCATCGTTCCGCTGCGCGCGGCAAATGCCCGCACACTGATCGAGCAGAGTATCGGCCGCGGTCTGCGCCTGCCCTATGGCAAACGCACGGGCGTGGCGGCGGTAGATCGCCTGAACATCGTCGCACACGACAAGTTCCAGGAGATCATCGACGAAGCCAATCGCGGCGATTCGCCGATCCGCTTGAAGCAGGTGATCCTCGATGCTCCCAGCGCGGACGACAAGAAAGTGAGCGTGCAGATCGAGTCGGGAGCGGCAACCCGCATGGGGCTTGCGACCACTCCCGCGGTCGACCCGTCGTCGGCCGCAGCCGATAATGGCGACGCCTCGCCAACGCCTATTTTCACGACTGAAGCGGAGAGGCAGGTAGCTCGCGCTGTCATGGAGGTCGTCGGCACGTACGAGGTCAAGCCCAACCGGGTGCCGACCAGCGGCGCATTGCTCAACCCAGAAGTCCAGAAAGAGATCCAGGAGAAAGTTGCCGAATTGCTGAAGCCGAAGCAGGGTAACTTGCTGGAAGGCGCGGACGATCAGGCGCCAGCGATCGATGTGCCTGCCTTGGTTGCGAAGGCCACCGAAGTTATGGTGCAGCAAACCATAGATATCCCGCGCATCGCGGTGGTACCTAAGGGCGAGGTCACTACGGGTTTCCGGCCATTCATGCTGGATGTGAGCCAGCTCCATCTGCAGCCGGGTGAACGCGAAATCGTTGGGCAGAACCTGCGCACCAACGAGCAGTTCACACTGGCCGCCGAGACCGGTCTGAAGGAGCAGCGGTCCGAGGACTATATCGTCCACGCACTGATCAATTTCGATGACATTGACTATTTCACCCATGCCGACCTGCTGTACGAGCTCGCGGGCCAGATGGTGCAGCACTTGAATGGCTACCTCTCGGAGTCCGAAGTCGTCAACGTGCTGGATCGAGATCGCCGCCTTATCGCGAAGGAGATCCGCGCGCAGATGATGTCGCACTTTTTCGAGGATGCGACCGAGTTCGAGGTGCAAGTCAGTCGCGGATTTACCGAACTTAAGCCCTGCAGCTACACGGCCATAGCGGGGCAGGCGCCGCGCCACTACCGAGAGACCGTCAATGACATTGGCCGCATCAAGCAGATGCTGTTCGGCGGTTTCAAGAGGTGCCTGTATCCGCTCCAGAAGTTTGACTCGGATACCGAACGCCGCTTCTCAGTGATCCTGGACCGTGACGCCCTGAAGTGGTTCAAACCGGCAAAGGGGCAGTTCCAGATCTATTATAAGCGGGGCACTGAGCAGCCGGAGTATGTTCCAGACTTCGTAGTCGAGACGGATGCGGTGATCCTGATGGCGGAAACCAAGAGGCGGGACGACTTGCAGGCCGTCGACGTCAAAGCGAAAGCCGAGGCGGCTGTGCGGTGGTGCAAGCATGCTTCCGAACACGCTGTGAAGGTGGGAGGAAAGCCTTGGAAGTACTTGCTGATCCCGCATGATGAGATCGTCGAGAGCAGTACGCTGACCAGCTACTTGCGGTTCGAGCAGAAAGCCGGGTCCTGACGGGAGCGAAGTGTGTCGGAAGAGATGTTGCCGGTGTCGGCTGTCGATTGGCCTCAGGTAATGGCTTCACCGGAGAAACCAGTTGAGTTTCTGCTAAGAAAGGGTGTTGCCGTTTACATTAAGGTGCGGAGAGATAGCGAGGTCGTGTATCGCTATTACAAGGCCCCAATTAAAGAAGGAGAGGGGGGTAGTTCCGTTCCTTATGTGGCCTTCCTGCGAGCGGAAGCGCTACTACTAGAAGGTGAGGCGTTGGCAGACTTTGTCAAATCTCATGCATGTGGTGAGGAGGTGATTGAATCTCTTCCTTATGCCGGATTCTTGGAAGAGGCTGCCTTTCTGCGTCTCGGGGATGCGGCCCTGGCAGAGATCGCTGTGTCTCGGTCCTGCCATGTCTCGAGCTTTTCAGGTCCAGGGTTTTTGATCCCGCGCCCTCATGAGGTTACCGGTCAAACGCGTGGCGGATACGCCATTAGGAAACCGATGCGGATCGAAGCTTCAGCCTTGGCGAGATTCGAGTCCGATCACGCCTTCATCGTCGACAAGAAGAGGCGGGATTGGGTGTTGGCGAGGATGTCGCCAATGGATGCGCCTCCTCCCGCTGAGCACTTCGCTATCCAGGTCGAGGTGGGTGAGAACGACTTGTACGTGACTTCAGCCGACTTCGAGGCGTTGAAGCAGGATGGGCGGCTGGGCTACGAGGTGGCCGACTACCCATTCGATCACGGCAAACACATGCCCGGTATCTATTGGATGTTCCAGGCTGCTGTCGCGCTGAACGACAAACGTCTGATTGGCAAGGACGAGGTCTTGGCTTGGCTTAGGGCCAGATACGCTTGTGATGCGTTTGGGGGTAAGAGGGGTGGTTTCGCAGCGAAGCTCATTCCCAAGGAGTTAGATCGGGCAAAGGGTCGCAACGACGGGCCTAGGCCGTTCAAGGTATGGGATCTGAAGAACTGGGTGGAGAATCCGAGTCAGTTCATCTTCGAGTTTGCAAGCGATGGGCTGACAACGATTCTGGCAGTCGCCGATTGGTGGTTGGATTTGCTTGAGAGAAGTCCTGGCGAGTCAGTGGTCACGCTGGCGGAGAAGCTATACGAACAAAGCTTCGATCAGACGGAGGCCGGCTACGTAGTCCGCCTGATCACCGGAGTTCAGCTTTCCAAGAAAGAGAAAAATCGCTTTGAAGAGTTGACGAACGAAAAGGACCGAAAGGTCGTACGCTGAGTCTCCTTCGCCGTGTTCTGCAAGGCGTGCACGAACGTCTCGACGAACTTGCCTTGGGCACGCGGTCGAGCGTCTTAGTCACATATTCCCGGCGGATCGCGAAGAAGTACGCGACGATCTCGTTCGCGAGCTTCATCGTAATTACTGCGACCAAGCTCGTCTCATCCATCGGTCATCTCCACGACGCGACGAATACTAGCCACGGCTCACCTTGTAGGTCTTGCTTGCAAGCAAGATCCAAGGCCTTTTGAGCACTACTCCAACTTCGCTGATGCGCTTACGTCTTTCGTAGTGCCTTTGGACGCTACTAAAACCGTGCGATTACAGATGTGAGCGGGCTTCCAGCGAAAGGTCCTCGGCGGACAGGCGCGTTTCGACCGTTCGCGCAGGGCCCGGACAGTGAACCGTGGAAGTGAGCATTTCAACTATTAGTCACAGGCTCGGTTACCGGTTAAGGGCGATCACGGGTCTCGTGGGTGCGCGTGCCGGTTGCCGCGTTGGCTCGAGCGTTTGAAGGAATTATCAACGCAATGACGGTCATGACCCCAATCAATAGCGCCGCGGCCAGAAGGTCGAATGAATCTTCACTCGGTTTGGTGTTGTGGTTTGATTCGGGCGGGCAGCTATTCAGGAGCTGGCAATACTCAATCGCCAACGGTTCGGCCTCCGCTGGCCTGGCAACTCCCGTGAAGAACGCTACCTCGTCGTTGAAGTTCCAGGTCGGGCCATAGCTCCAGGTGGACTCTGGCGAAACCGCGGGTGGCAAAGCCGGGAGCGCCCTACTGCCGCGGTTGCTGTACCAATTCAGCAAGGAAACAAGCCGGGCCAGCCGATCAATCGCGATAAGTGGCGCGTACTTGTGGCAGGCGTCGCCCATCCCCGCATTGTTCAGTGAGAGGTCTTCCATGCCCTGTTGCTGTTCCCCTGGTTTCGCGGGTGCCGGGAGGGCGGGGCGTTCTACGCGAATACGCATCAGACATGAAGCTGGTTCGGAGAGCGGTTGGATGACGACCTGAGAGCCGATTACATTGACGCGAGCCTCGTCGTTGTACCACTGGTAGGTCTCGAAGCATTCTCCGTCAGGGCTATCGCAGCTGATGGCAAGTCCAGCGAGATGCTCCTCTTTCATCCTTTCTTTTGCATTAGCTAGGAATGTGGCCACGCTGACGGACATGTCCAAGCGCATTGCGGCAATGGCCAACGGTGAACCGGCGATCGCTGGATGCACGCCAAAGGTCCAACTGTCACCACCTTCGCTTTCGTCAGCCTTGCCAATGAGACCTCCGGCATTTCCTTCCAGTTGATAAAACCCGGACGAGATCATGAGGGCAGGGGTCGGTTGGACGAAGTTGTACGCCGCCCACAGCTCGCCAGGACGTACATTCGTGTAGTCCAGTACCCGTCCATCCTTGAGCGTAAAGCGCACCGAGTACGCCTCTGGAATGTCGTCGGGAGGACCGGGTTCGTTCGCCTGATCAGCGAACTCGGGGACCCACTCGAGCCTTTCCACCGGGGGGCCGGAGACTTTGGCGCCAAGGATGATGCCGCCAAATCCCGCTCTAACTGGCATCGAGCGCAACCGCTGGAAGTTGGATCTGGGTGGGGTGCGTGGACTAGGTCCACCCACGCCGCCTCCGGCAGATGCCGAGGGCATATCAGGTCCATTTGTCCGTGATATCTGGTCCAGTTTGGCAAATGCCACGACTCCTCGATCCTTGTCGGGTCCCCTGGAAGCCCGCTCCTCCGGGACGCCTGCCAACAGCTCGGAGAGAGTCGGTGGAGGCGGCGCTGAAGCCAGATCCGATGGTCCGCCGGCGACAAGCGCACGAGCTTCATCGAGGTACTCCAACTTCTTCTTCGCATCTTCAGGTCGTCTTGAAGGACCTCGTGCGCTCAAACGCGCGATGTGCAGCTGCTGCTGATCGATGCGCGTGCGCAGGACGGCGAGCAGGTGTGCCCGTGAACGTTTTCGGCTTTCCGCCGTCACCCGGCCATGGGAATCTATGATCACGTTGTCACCGGCATCGGAATCGGTTAGGTGCACGTGTTCGGGCTGCAGGGCCTTGATCAGCTCCAACAGCACATCCGGTGCGGGGTGGCGATATCGGTTCTTCCGATTGACCGTGATGATGACGTCGCGCAGCCCGGTCTTTTCCCGATGCTTGAGGAGTTCATCGATCCGGTTGTTCGACGAACCGTGGTGGGGAAGCAACAGGACGTCGACATGCGGGTTCTCCTTGGCCCATCTGTCGATCAGCGCCTGGGAAGCATCGTCGAAGTCGACGATGACGCGCTTGTGCTTGCCTGTGCCCGCGCGGACCTGGACGATCACTGCGGAGTCGTGGACGTCGCGCCCTATGGTATTTGGATCGTAGGCAAAGGTGCTGGCCTTGAACTCTTTGGAGGAAAGCCCCAGTTTGGAGAACGCGTCCCGGTTCGTGGCGTCGACGTGGTTGATATGCGAGGGGTCGAGGTCGAAATGACGGGCGTATATTTCCGCCAGCAGCGGTGCGCCGGGTTTGGCAGGTTTCCCGTTGTCGATAAAGACCAGCTTGCGGAACTTTCGGATCCGAGGATCGACGACAACGTCCGTCAGGCCGCCCATGTGGTCTGCGTCAGGGTGCGAACACGAAATCACCAGGCTATCGATGCGCTTTCCCAGCAGGAAGGCGAGCACGTCCTGGCCATCGACCCTGGCGCCGATGATGCCTGCGTCGCCTTTTCTTCCGCCATCCATGATGATCGCCTCGCGGGCGGTCTCATCAACCAGAACCGTGGCCGAACCCTCACCTTGGAGTGCAAGCACATGGAGTTCGGAAGCAACTCCAACGATTGGCCATGGCAGGGCCAGCGTAAGCAATAGGCACGTCGTCGCCATGAGGCGGGTCAGGCGTGCCACGATGAGACGCCGGCTCACGGCCGATCGCCTGCGAGCGGTAGTCGTACACGAATCACGGCCTTCTCCTCCTGCTGGACGAAATGGCCCAAGCGCGCGGACACGCTGCTCTGCCGTGCCGAGTCTCGGTTGGAGACGTAGCCGTCTGATATCCGCAACGCATAGATTCGCCTGTTCCGGCCAGCGACGGAACGACGGACCAGGGACGGCAGAGTCCTTGCCACAGCGTGGTTGACTACTGGGGTCAGAGTCGACTTTTCTCAGACCTTGTAGGACGCAACAACCGCAAGTGATCGCGCGCCTTTGCTTGTGCCTCTATGGCATGGTCGGCCGGCGCGGCGGACCGCGGCGCATCGTGGTCGACATCGGCCGGAAGTGACCAAAGACCGACGTGGACCTGAGCTTGCAGCTCCTCGACAACCCCAGCAAGGCGCGGCGCAAGCACATTCCTGCTGCATATGAACGTCTGCTCGAAGACCGCGAACTCGAAGTTCCGGGAGACGCGAGGGGCGGGATCCGCACAGCGATACTATGCAGCTCGCGTTACGTCCGGGGCCAAGGGCCAAGAGCCAAGAGCCGCGCCGGGCGTTGCTTACCAAAACTCTCTCCGAGACCAATACTCACGGTGTCCTGCGCGCTTTTGGTAGCCTGTGGACTCTAAGTGCTGGATTTTGTGAAGTTGTATTAGCGGTTGCATGCCAGATTTAGCACTGCAGGATCGCGTTCAGATGGCCGGGTCTTCACTGTCGGCGTCGTTTGACCGGAGATAGCGACGCGACACCACTGTGACCCAAACGAGGAGCCACCGTCATGCCCAAGGGGCTGCCGACACGGGCCCGGGATCTTGAGCTCGTCGTGGCTGCCGGTCTCCTCGAGGCTGCCGGTGACCTGAACGACCAGCTGACGACAGAGGCTGCGACCGAGCGACTGCGCGAGCTTCTGTCTCCCGCAGCGCTTTGGTGGTCAGGACACATGTCGCCTTCGAGTCTCGAGGAGTCGCTACGCCACCGGATCGAGCGCGTGCCCCAGTGGCGCGCGCCGGACGCGGCCTTGCTCGACAGGTTCTCCGGCACGTTGCTCGCCGCCTGGCGCGCGGCGCTTCCCCCGCCGAAGGAAAGTTGGGGCGCTGCAGTCCTCCGGCTGGAGGTGCCCGATGCGGAGGCTGCGCAGCAGCTCACCGCGCTCGGCGAGATCGACCACTACCTGATCGCGCCCCACATCGCACGCCAGCGTGCTTTCGAGTTTTCATGGCGCTGGCCTATGCGGATCGGGATCGCTGGCGGCCCACGAAGCAAACAGTGGCGGCGCGATCTCGAAAGCTCGCAATACAGGTCGCTCTTTGACCTGCGCGACGTAGGACCTGGCGGCACGGAGCCGATGGACATCGTCTTCGTCGATGCCGACGCTGCATCGATCGAACACGCCGCGACATGCGTGGTCGTCCTGGGCAAGTCGAACTCGCCTGCGGAGCGACTCCTGCGCGGCCGCGAGGAAGGGTTGGGGGCGTCGATCGTGATCGGCGCAGCCTCCGCCGACGTCAAGTGGTTCGAGGATGCCGTCCGTGAGATGGCGCACGACCAGCCGATCGACGTGGCGCTGCGCGTCGCCTCCCCGGACGCCCTCATCGCCGCGGATCCGCAATGGCTGCCGTTCACCGCGGTCCGGCAATGGAGCCTGGCGTTGGCAGAACAACTTCGCGAGGAGGCTGCCGAAGGCGCCGTCCTGCGCGGAGGCTCGCCCGAAGACGCGCTGCGCAGTGTTGGCACCGATGGGATGTTCTCTGCGGAATGGGAAGGCGCCACGCAAGCCACGGAAGTCGTGCGCTCACTGGAAAAGCAGGGCTACGAGACGGCGCTCAGGTCCCGCAGGCCAGAGGCGGCCATGGCGCCGCCCCCCGAAGAAGCGACCGCAGGGGCCGAAGCTTCCGAACCCGAGGCCGCGGTCGCGCCAGCACGGCGCCTGATTGCCGACGCCTGGGTCAACGGACACGTCCTCCGCAAGGCGCTGCTGCCGGACACGGACCACGACTTGCAGGTCAAGATTGCTGTGCCGCGCAAAAGCGACACGGCAGCGCGCGAAGTTTTTCCCGAGAAAGCGCTGCCAGCTGGTGCGAGCCTCGAACTCATGGTCGACGTCACGAGCGCAGCCCTTGGCCTGCGCAAGCGGCTGCCGATCGTGCTCTCGACCGCGGACCGTTCCCAACCCAGCACCACGGCAGTGTTCCCCTTTCACACCTTGGGCGAAGGCTCGGTGGTCGACATTAAGATCCTGGTGACCTACCAGGAGCGACCCCTGCAGGAAGCGCACTACGTCGTTGCGGTGCGCAGCCAGCCCGTCACCGGCGATCGCGCCCAGGTGAACGCAGTGCCCCTGACGAGTTCGCCGGAGCCGCTTGCCGATGCAACGCCGGCGCAAGTGTCGCTCGAAGTGAACGGTGCAAATCTGAAGCGAACCAATGGTGACGCGGTCGACCTGTTGCAGATCCGGGCGCTCCTGGACACGATCGAGTTGGAAGCCTCGCGGGTGCTGGCGAGCGATGACGCACCGGCGGCGCTTGCCGGCGAGGCGTCCGAAAAACTGCTGGTAAAACTGGCCCGGGCCGGCTCTGACTTCAAGAAATACCTCAAGCCACTTCAGATCGGCGATGCGGAAACGATCTCGCTGCTGGTCGAGGCGAGCACTTCGGTGCTGCCACTCGAACTGGTGTACGACGCAGCGATCCCGGAAGTCGGCGCCAAGCTGTGCGAGCACCGCGACGGCGGAACGATGGTCGGCAAGGCCGAAGTCTGCGCCAACGCTGGCAAAGCGGTGGTGTGCCCATATGCCTTCTGGGGCCAGCGACGCGTCATCGCGCGCACCATCCGCCTGCGCGACCGACCTACAAGACGCACGGTACTAGCGCCCCTCAATCTGCGCCCGGTGCTCTATGCCGCGGCCGCGCGCGCCGACGCGGATGCGCCGGCAGACCAGAAGCCGTCGGACTTGCTGCAGGCGCAGCTGAGCGGAATGGCGGGGGCAAACGCGTTCGCGCGGGTCAACGACTGGGGCAGCTGGGAGCTGCAGGTCCAGCAACAACATCCGCAGCTGCTGGTCGTGCTCGGACATACGGAGAGCGCGGGACTTGAAACACTGATCGAGATCGGCGCCGGTTCGTGGTTGCGCTCGCCGGATATCAACGCCACGCACCTGAATGACGACACGTCACCGCCGCCGCTCGTGGTGCTGCTGGCGTGCTCGTCCGCGGTGGCACACGATTGCTTCGGCGGCCTGCCCGCCGCGTTCACCGGCAGCGGCGCGGCCGCGGTGGTGGCCACGCTCACCAAGTTGCACGGACCGCACGGCGCGCTGGCGGCGGCAGCGGTAGTGCGGGCCCTGTGCGACGGTGGCGCAGCGGGTCCGGCCAGGCTCGGTGCCGCGATGACCGAAGCCCGGCGCCAACTGATAGAGCAAGGATTGCTGGTCGGCTTGTTGCTGGTGTCCCACGGGGAGATCGATCTTCCCCTGAGCCACTGAAGGGATCGGCCGCCTGCGGCAGCTGGTCGCGCCGCTGCTGGACATCCAGGCCAGTGCGCGCGGATTCGCCCTTGTGCCAACAGGCGGCCGCAGCGTTGTCGTGCTCGTGCCGCCGATCGATGGCGACCAGGCCTCCGTGCTGGCGCTGCTCGCCGACGGCGCGGCCTGGTCCACGTCGGCCCTGGCACTGGCCCTGGGCGACAGTCAGCGCACGGTCCAGCGTGCGCTCGCCGAGCTCGAAGCAGCCGGGCAGGCAAGGTCGATCGGTCGCTCCCGCGCCCAGCGCTGGTTGGCACCGCCGCTGGTGGGATTCACGACGACCTTGTTACTCCCTGCCGCGCTGTCGCCTGAGTAGATTGGTCCCACGGCGCTACCACCGGCGCCACCAGGAGCCCCCGATGAGCCGTAATCCAACCAGCAGCACGGCAACACAGGCACCCACACGCGCCGCGGAGATCGTGCGCGAGTACGGGCCGTTCGACGGCGCCCGCAACGTCGCCGGCGTCACCTTCGATGGCCATCATGTGTGGACCGCGATCGGATCGAAAGTGATCGCCTTCGATCCCGCCAACGGCCAGGTCGAACGCAGCGTCGAATGCGCCGCCGATGCCGGCACCGCCTTCGACGGCAGGCACCTCTACCAGATCGCCGAAGCGCGCATCGACAAGATCGATCCGTCCACCGGTGCCGTGGTGGCGTCGATCCCCGCACCGGGCAACGGCGGCGATTCGGGCATGGCGTGGGCCGAGGGCAGCCTCTGGGTGGGCCAGTACCGCGACCGGAAGATCCACCAGATCAACCCCGACACCGGCGCCATCATCCGCACCATCGAGTCCAACCAGTTCGTCACCGGTGTGACCTGGGTCGACGGCGAGCTGTGGCACGGCGTGTGGGACGGCGACGAGAGCGAACTGCGACGCATCGATGCCGACTCCGGCGCCGTGCTCGAGCGGCTCGAGATGCCGCTCGGCACCGGTGTCAGTGGTCTCGAATCCGACGGCGCCGGGATGTTCTATTGCGGTGGCGGACCGAGCGGAAAGGTCCGCGCCGTCCGCCGACCGCCGCGCTGATCCCGTCTGTCATCCCGAGCGTAGCGAGGGATCTGCTTTCCGCTCCGACCCAGCAGGTCCCTCGCTGCGCTCGGGACGACAGTTGAATTGCCCTGACCTCTTCCAACCTCCGGTCCATCGACCGGAGACGGGCGCGGCTTGCTTCGATCAAGCAACTGCGCATTCGCCCCCGGAGAACACCATGAACACCGCAATCAACGAACTGACCATCGCCGACCTTTCCCTCGCTGATCACCCTGTCGTCAGCAGGGAGCAATGGCTCGCCGCACGCAAGACGCTGCTGGCGCGCGAAAAGGAACTCACCCACCTGCAGGACCAGATCGCCCGCGAGCGCCGCACACTGCCGTGGGTGCGTGTGGAGAAGGACTACCTCTTCGATACCCAGGAAGGTCCGCGCACGCTGGCCGAGCTGTTCGATGGCCGCAGCCAGCTGCTGGTGCAGCACTTCATGTTCGCACCGGGCTGGGAGCAGGGTTGCAAGAGCTGTTCCTTCATGGCCGACCACAACGACGGCGCCAACCTCCACCTGGCGCAACGCGACGTCACGCTGCTGGCTGTCTCGCGCGCGCCGCTGGCCGAGATAGAACGCTTCCGCCAACGCATGGGATGGAAGTTCAAGTGGGTGTCCTCGCACGGCACCAGCTTCAATCATGACTTCGGCGTCAACTTCAGCCAGGACGAGATGTCGAGCGGCAAGGTCGACTACAACTACACGCGGCAGCCGTTCCCACACGAGGAAGCGCCGGGCATCAGCGTGTTCCATCGCGACGAAGCGGGCGAGGTCTTCCACACGTACTCGCGGTACGGTCGTGGCGTGGAGGTGATGATGCACACCTACAACCTGCTGGAGCTCACGCCGAAGGGGCGCGACGAGGACGGCATGGACTACCCGATGGCGTGGGTGCGCCACCACGATCGCTATGACGCGGCAGCGCCGGCCGCGTCGTGCTGCGCGTCGAAGGCGTGAGCCCGGCCGGTCGGCGCGGGACCGCGTAGATGCAAACCTTGTGACCATGGCTGGCCATCGCCGGGCTCGGCGCGTTGCATGGGTTGAGCCCGGTCAACGGCTGGATGTTTGCCGCACGCTGCGGCGTGAGTGCCCGCGATGGTGCCCAGGCATGGCGGGCGCTGCTGCCGATCGCGATCGGTCACCTCGCATCGATCGCGATCGTCGTTGGTGCCGTCTACGGCGGCATCCTGCTGGAGCGAACACTGGTCCAGGCTCTGGCGGGCGCGTTGCTGATCGGCGTGGCGACGTACCGCTGGCTGCGCGGCGCCGGGCCGCCGAAACACGGCGCCCGCGCCGGCAATGCCGGCATCGCGCTCTGGTCCTGTCTGATGGCTACTGCCCACGGCGCCGGCCTCATGCTGGTTCCGGCGCTGGTGCCGCTGTGCATCAGCGACAGCCCGGCCCGTGCGATCACCGCCTCCGGCTCGATCGCGCTCGCGCTGACGGCGGTCGGCGTGCACATGGCGGCGATGCTGATCACGACCGGTACCGTTGCAACCGGCGTCTGCCGGGGCATTGCCATGTATCCCGGCTTCCTGACCGAAGCCACGCCGCGCAACGCATGGACCGCCGCATTGGCCATCGCGGGTGCGGCGTTGCTCCTGCTGCGATAGCAATGCACAGGGCGACCTTCGACCGAGGTCAGCGTCCGTTTCAGCTGTTGACTGCGCCTGCACGCACGCGGGGCCATGGTCTGCCGACCAGCGAGGCCCTCCCATGCACACTCACAAATCCTGGTACACCCGGTTCGCCAAGACCGCCGCACACTTCGCCGGCCGGCCCCGTGTCTTCACCCTGGCGGTCGGGCTGATCGTGGTCTGGGTCGTGACCGGGCCGATGTTCGGCTTCAGCGATACCTGGCAGCTGGTGATCAATACCGGCACGACCATCATCACCTTCCTGATGGTCTTCCTGATCCAGAACACGCAGAACCGCGACACCGAGGCGATCCAGGTCAAGCTCGACGAACTGATCCGGGCAACCGCGGGTGCGCACAACGCCCTGCTCGACCTGGAGGAGCTGGAAGAAATGACCCTCGACGAGTTCAAGGCAAAATACCAGGCGCTCGCCACGCACGCGCGCAAGGACCTCGACCAGGGCGGGAAGGATACCGGGACGCCCGAGGCGTGATGCGCGCGCCGGAAAGCGTTGACGGGACGTTCAACGCACCCGGCTGTAGCGCACCTGGTTGTAGTGGTCGCCCACCTGCGAGGTCACGAAGCCGTCGCCGCTCTGGTTGATGGTGAAGACCTCGTTGCCGATGTGCAGCTGGCCGTTGTTGATCCAGCCGCTGAGACCCTGGCCGTTGGCCTCCGCGTTCATCCGGCCGTCGCCCTGGATGGTCATGCGCACGGTGGCGTTGTGCATGGCGTTGTAGCCGACGAAGTCGCCGACCATCCACCCCGGCACGTACGAGGTATGGCGGCCGCCGTAGTAGTTGTCGTCGCGGTACTGCTGGTCGTCCTTGTCGGCGTTGTGCATCAGCGCGCCCAGCAGCACGGCGCCGGCGATGACGCCGGCGGCGACCTTGGCGTCGTGGTCGCTGCCGTGGCCACCGCTGCTGGTGTGCACCTTGAAGGAGGCGCGGCAGCCGTCGTCGACCCAGACCTCGCGGCGGTCGTAGTCCCAGTTGCGCCCCTGGTCGCAGCTGCTGCTGGACAGCTTGCGATCCAACGTCACGTAGCCGGCTCCCTGGTCGAGCGGGCAGCGCTGATAGCGGTTGTCGCGGCTTTCACAGGTGACGTTGTAGTCAGCCCATGCGCACGTCGACCAGCCGGCGATGCCGAGCACGAGCATCCAGCGAAGTGAGCGGTGCAGCGAACCGGTCGCAGCGTTCATGAGGGTTACCTGCTGTGAGCAGCGGCGGTAGGGTCGGCAATCGTGCACACGCCGTTGGCGCGGTTCTTGCCCGTATAGGACACGTCCGGCGAACCGTCGGGGTTGATGGAGATGGAGACGGTCGTGCCGGTCGCCGCATCCTTGGCTTCGTAGTAGTTCTCGTTGAAGACCTTGAGTTTGGCTTCCTTGCCATTGACGTAGACGGGCCCGCCCAGGTCGACGTGGACGTCCAGCTTGCCAGGGCAGGTGGCGTTGATCAGCGGCAACTTCGCCTGCGCGTTGAATGCGCACAGGGACGTGACGATCGCGATGGGGATCAGGAGCGATTTCATGGCGGGGCACGCTGGCTGGGGACGGCGCTCATTACAGCCGCATGCGGTGATGCCTGCGTGATGGGCAGGAGGCACTCCCGCATCGGTCCGCGACTGCAACACAGTGTCGCGGACCGGGCGGCAGGGTGCGGGCATAAGATGTCCGCATGATCGCGGCAGCACTGTCGCATCGCCACCGGAGCCCCCCATGCCGCAGACCGCTAATGTGAACCGCCGCATCGTCCTTGCCTCGCGCCCGAAGGGTGCGCCAACCCCGCAGGACTTCCGCCTCGAACAGCTCGATGTGCCCACGCCTGCCGAAGGCGAGCTCGTGTTGCGAACGCTGTATCTGTCGCTCGACCCCTACATGCGCGGTCGCATGAGCGACGCGCCATCCTATGCGCCGCCCACCGCGGTCGGTGACGTGATGGTCGGCGCTACGGTCAGTCGCGTCGTCGCGTCGCGCCATCCGAAGTTCGCCGAGGGCGATCTCGTCCTCGGCGGTGCCGGCTGGCAGGATTACGCGGTATCGAACGGACGCGACCTGATGGCGCTCGGCAATGCCGCCCGTCCTTCGCTCGCATTGAGCGTGCTCGGCATGCCGGGCTTCACGGCATACCACGGCCTGTTGAACATCGGCGAGCCGAAACCCGGCGAGACCGTGGTCGTCGCCGCGGCCAGCGGCGCGGTCGGCGCGGTGGTCGGGCAGATCGCACGGATCAAGGGCGCGCGCGTGGTCGGCGTGGCCGGTGGTGCCGACAAGTGCCGCTACGTGCTCGACGAGCTCGGCTTCGATGCCTGCATCGACCGCAACGACCCGCAGTTCGCGCAGCAACTCGCGCTGGCATGCAAGGACGGCATCGACGTTTACTTCGAGAATGTCGGTGGCGCAGTGCTCGATGCCGTGCTGCCGCTGCTCAACGATGGCGCCCGCGTGCCTGTGTGCGGACTGATCGCCCACTACAACGACCAGAAGCTTCCCGCCGGACCCGATCGCCTGCCGCTGCTGATGGGCCTGGTGCTGCGCAAGCGCATCCGCATGCAGGGCTTCATCATCATGGACCACTACGGCGATGGCTTTGCGCCGTTCTACCGCGATATGAGCGGCTGGGTCGCGGCTGGCAAGGTGAAGCTGCGCGAGGACATCGTCGACGGGCTGGAGAGCGCCCCCGCAGCCTTCATCGGCCTGCTTGAAGGGAAAAACTTCGGCAAGCTGGTCGTCCACGTCGCCGACTGATCCCCCCGTATCCGTAGGAGCGAGCTTGCTCGCGATCGGGCTTGACCGCCATGGATGCGCCTTTTCGCGAGCAAGCTCGCTCCTACGGATTTGGCGGTTGCGAGCCTGAAACCGCCCCGCCAACCGGCGCCACCATCCCTGGGCCTGGAAAATGGGGGTCCGGCCCCCGGCCAATTGCGGGATAATCGCCTGTGCCGGGATTCCCCGGCCTCAGCGCACTCGCCCGTCCGGGCTCCGCATGGCCACACGATGCGAAGTCCGCGCCCGGGTGTCGCTGCCGCTCTCCGATCAAGACCACTGCAGCCGCCATGAACAGCCAATACCGCAAGCCGCTCCCGGGCACCGCGCTCGACTACTTCGATGCACGCGCCGCGATCGACGCGATCGCGCCCGGCGCCTACGACCGGCTTCCGTACACCTCGCGCGTGCATGCCGAGAACCTGGTGCGCCGCGCCGAACCGGGCATGCTCGATGCCTACCTGACGCAGCTGATCGAGCGTCGCCGCGACCTCGACTTCCCGTGGTTCCCGGCGCGCGTGGTCTGCCACGACATCCTCGGCCAGACCGCGCTGGTCGACCTGGCCGGCTTGCGCGATGCGATCGCCGAGCGCGGCGGTGATCCGTCGCAGATCAATCCGGTGGTGCCGACGCAGTTGATCGTCGACCACTCGCTGGCAGTGGAATACGGCGGATTCGACAAGGACGCGTTCGCCAAGAATCGCGCCGTCGAGGATCGCCGCAACGAGGACCGCTTCCACTTCATCAACTGGACGAAGAAGGCGTTCCGCAACGTCGACGTGATTCCGCCGGGCAACGGCATCATGCATCAGATCAACCTGGAGCGGATGTCGCCGGTGGTGCATGCGCGTGATGGCGTGGCGTTCCCGGACACGCTGGTCGGCACCGACAGCCACACCCCGCACGTCGATGCGCTCGGCGTGATCGCGATTGGTGTAGGCGGCCTGGAAGCCGAGAGCGTGATGCTCGGCCGCGCCTCGTGGATGCGGCTGCCCGACATCATCGGCGTCAACCTCACCGGCAGGCCGCAGCCCGGTATCACCGCCACCGACATCGTGCTGGCGCTGACCGAGTTCCTGCGCCAGTCGAAGGTGGTCGGCGCGTACCTGGAATTCCACGGCGAAGGCGCATCGGCGCTGACCCTGGGCGACCGCGCCACGATTTCCAACATGGCACCGGAATACGGCGCGACCGCGGCGATGTTCTTCATCGACGACAAGACCATCGATTACCTGCGCCTGACCGGCCGCGAAGACGCGCAGGTCAAGCTGGTCGAGACCTATGCAAAGCAGGCCGGCCTGTGGGGCGATGCGCTCGAGACGGCCGAGTACGAACGCGAACTCAGCTTCGACCTGTCGTCGGTGGTGCGCAACATGGCCGGCCCGTCCAACCCGCACAAGCGCCTGCCGACCTCCGACCTGGCCGCGCGTGGCATCGCTGGTGCATGGGACGACGTGCCGGGGCAGATGCCCGACGGCGCGGTGATCATCGCCGCCATCACCAGTTGCACCAACACCAGCAATCCGCGCAACGTGATTGCCGCCGGCCTGATCGCGCGCAACGCCAACGCCCGCGGTCTCGTTCGCAGGCCGTGGGTGAAGTCGTCGCTGGCGCCGGGTTCCAAGGCCGTGCAGCTCTATCTGGAAGAAGCCGGCCTGCTGTCGGAGCTGGAAAAGCTCGGCTTCGGCATAGTCGCCTTCGCCTGCACCACCTGCAACGGCATGAGCGGCGCACTGGATCCGGCGATCCAGCAGGAAGTGATCGACCGCGACCTCTACGCGACTGCCGTGCTGTCGGGCAACCGCAATTTCGACGGCCGCATCCATCCGTACGCCAAGCAGGCCTTCCTGGCCTCGCCACCGCTGGTGGTGGCGTATGCCATCGCCGGCACGGTGCGCTTCGACATCGAGCGCGATGCCCTCGGCCATGACGCCGACGGCAACCCGATCACGCTCAAGGACATCTGGCCGAGCGACGAGGAGATCGACGCGATCGTCGCCAGCAGCGTCAAGCCGGACCACTTCCGCCAGGTCTACGAGCCGATGTTCCGCATCAGCGAAATGCACGGCGAGAAGGTCGGCCCGCTGTACGACTGGCGCCCGCAGAGCACCTACATCCGCCGCCCGCCGTACTGGGAAGGCGCGCTGGCCGGCGAACGCACGCTCAGCGGCATGCGCCCGCTGGCGGTGCTCGGCGACAACATCACCACCGACCACCTGTCGCCGTCGAACGCGATCATGGCCGCCAGCGCCGCCGGCGAGTACCTGGCGAAGATGGGCCTGCCGGAAGAGGACTTCAATTCCTACGCCACCCACCGCGGCGACCACCTGACCGCGCAGCGCGCCACCTTCGCCAACCCGAAGCTGCTCAACGAGATGGTGCGCGACGAGGCCGGCAACGTGAAGCAGGGATCGCTGGCGCGGATCGAGCCGGAAGGGCAGGTCACGCGCATGTGGGAGGCGATCGAAACCTACATGGAGCGCCGCCAGCCGTTGATCATCATCGCCGGCGCCGACTACGGCCAGGGCTCCTCGCGCGACTGGGCGGCCAAGGGCGTGCGCCTGGCGGGCGTCGAGGCGATCGCCGCCGAGGGCTTCGAGCGGATCCACCGCACCAACCTGATCGGCATGGGCGTGCTGCCGCTGGAGTTCCTGCCTGGCACCAACCGCACCACGCTGGCCATCGACGGCACCGAGACCTTCGATGTCATCGGTCAGCGCACGCCGCGCGCGCAGTTGACGCTGGTCATCCAACGTCGCAACGGCGAGCGCGTCGAAGTGCCGGTGACCTGCCGCCTCGACACCGCCGAGGAAGTGTCGATCTACGACGCCGGCGGCGTGCTGCAACGCTTCGCCAACGATTTCCTCGAGTCCGCGCAGGCAGCCTAGCGAAACACATGTCGTCCCGAGCGCAGCGAGGGACCTGTTGTGTCGCCGCGGAAAGCAGATCCCTCGCTATGCTCGGGATGACAACACTGGACTTGATCCTGCAGTACCACCCCAGGAAGGAGAGAAGGCAATGTCAGCAGCGACCGGAACCGTGCGTCTTCACCGCGTACTTCGTGCGCCCGCCGAGCGCATCTACCGCGCGTTCCTCGATCCCGACGCGATGGTGAAGTGGCTGCCGCCACACGGCTTCACCGGAAAGATGCATCACATGGACGCCAAGGTCGGCGGCAGCTACCGCATGTCGTTCACCAACTTCGGCACCGGCAAGAGCCACTCGTTCGGCGGCAAGTTCCTCGAACTGGTGCCCGGCGAACTGCTGCGCTACGTCGACGAGTTCGAAGACCCGAACATGCCCGGCCAGATGCAGGTCACCGTGAAGCTGAAGACGGTCGTCTGCGGCACCGAGCTCGATATCGTGCAGGAAGGCATCCCGGCGATGATCCCGGTCGAGTTCTGCTACCTGGGCTGGCAGGAATCGTTGACGTTGCTGGCGCAGCTGATCGAAGCCGACATCCCCGACAACCCCTGATCGCACCACCAGATCGACGGAACCCATCCATGTCCCATCTCCCCCAGATCCGCATCCCCGCCACCTACATGCGTGGCGGCACCAGCAAGGGCGTGTTCTTCCGCCTGCAGGACCTGCCCGAAGTGGCGCAGGTCCCGGGCCCGAAGCGCGACGCGCTGCTGATGCGCGTGATCGGCTCGCCCGATCCCTACGGCAAGCACACCGATGGCATGGGCGGCGCGACGTCCAGCACCAGCAAGTGCGTGATCATTTCCAGGGCGTCGGTGCCCGACCATGACGTCGACTACCTCTATGGCCAGGTCCTGATCGACAAGCCGTTCGTCGACTGGAGCGGCAACTGCGGCAACCTCAGTTCGGCGGTCGGTCCGTTCGCGATCAGCGCCGGCCTCGTCGACGCCAGCCGCGTGCCCGCCGATGGCATCGCGGTGGTGCGGATCTGGCAGGCGAACATCGGCAAGACCATCATCGCGCACGTGCCGATGAGCAACGGCCAGGTGCAGGAAACCGGCGATTTCGAACTCGACGGTGTCACCTTCCCGGCGGCCGAGATCGCCCTGGAGTTCCTCGACCCGGCCGACGACAGCGACGGCGGTGGCAGCATGTTTCCGACCGGCAACCTGGTCGACGACCTGGAAGTGCCGGGCGTCGGCACGCTGCGCGTGACGATGATCACCGCCGGCATCCCGACGATCTTCGTCAACGCCGCCGACCTGGGCTACACCGGCACCGAGTTGCAGCCGGTGTTCAACGACGATGCCAAGGCGCTGGCCCGGTTCGAGGCGATCCGCGCGCACGGTGCGGTGCGCATGGGGCTGATCGAGAGCATCGAGCAGGCCGCCACCCGCCAGCATTCGCCCAAGGTCGCGATCGTGGCGCCGGCGCAGGACTACGTCGCCTCGAGCGGCAAGCACATCGCCGCATCCGAGATCGACCTGCACGTGCGCGCCATGTCGATGGGCAAGCTGCACCACGCGATGATGGGCACGGCCGCGGTCGCGATCGGCACGGCCGCATCGATCCCCGGCACGCTGGTCAACCAGGCCGCCGGCGATGGCGAGCACGGCGCGGTGCGCTTCGGCCATCCGTCCGGCACGCTCCGCGTCGGCGCCGAGGCGCGCAAGGTCAATGGCGAGTGGACCGTCACCAAGGCGGTCATGAGCCGCAGTGCGCGCGTGCTGATGGAAGGGGCGGTCCGGGTTCCCGCGGATTCGTTCTGATGCGCTGACAAAGGCGTCGAAGCTCCCTGTCCCGGGCCTCCGCTACGCTTTGAGCCCCTCTCCCGCTTGCGGGGTGAGAGGACACCGCTTGCGAGCCATTGGCTCGCGTGTCCTCGAACGCCCGAGCGCTATGCGCTCGGGCCGGGGTGCGGGTTGGGGTGAGGGCAAGGCAGATCAGAAGCCGGCGCGAACACCGAGCGTGTACTGCGAGTAGCCGCTTCCGCCCTCGAACTCGCCGGTGATGCCCCAGGTCGGGCCGAAGCGGACCTGCATGCCGATGCTGGCGCTGAGCTCGGTGTCGTAGAACTCTCCGCTGGTGTAGTTGCCTTTGCCCCAGATCTCGACCGCATCGGTCAGCGCCGAGCGCGCGCCGACCGACATACGGCCACCGTAACCGCTCGGGTAGCCGCTGTCGTCTTCGTCCTCGTCTTCGATGTCCAGCTCGGAATCGATAACCGAGACCTCGGCCAGCAGGTCGGTGCGATCCGAAAGGCCGTAGTGATAGCCGGCACCAAGGTTGAGCCGCATCGCGCTGACGTCGGCGTCGTACGTCGATGAAACGACGCCCATGAACGTGTCGTGGACCTGCACCTCCACGGTGTCAGTGCCTCGACGGACGCTGCCAAAACCGTAGAACGCCTCACCCACCGCCACCGAGACGGCGACGAAGAAGCCGTCGCTCTTCACGTCCCCAGGACGCCCCGACAAGAATCTCGCTATCCCGAACGAGGGAACATCGTCCTGCGCCAAGTGCGCGTAGCCGCCTTCTACATACGAGTAATTCAACGAGCCGGCGAAGGCGGTAAACGGTGCCGCTGCCAGCAATGCAGCCAGTACGAGTTCCTTCTTCATTGCTTCCCCTGGTAGTGAGTTCATCCATGCCAACGGCCATTGCGGCCGGTCTTGCGATCAAGTCGCGATCGCGCTCCCCAAGAGCATCCCGGGCTGCTTCCGGGAACCACGCAGCGTCGAAAGTATGCATCGGCCCGAACATGCAAAGCTGCGCCTTGCGTTCGACATGGCTAGACTTTTTCTCAGGGCGCTCGCGGTCATGGCAGCAGTGCTCCTGCCGAGCGTGATGGCCGTCACGCACTGCTGCGGTGGGTGTCCGGCCCATGAGGTCAGTTGACGCAGTTTGCGGCAACGCCAATGATTCGCCGGCTGGTCTCGTTCCATACGCGACTTCATGGGGATTGGAAATGGATATTCGGCGTGCGGCGCGCTTCGGCGCGTGGACCGTTGCAGGCGGAGCAGTTCTCGCAATCGTGTTGTGCGCCGCGCTGGTAGCGATCAACTGGTCCGACGAGAAGCCTTCTGCCGAGGCGTTGAAACTGCAGCGCATCGTCCTCGACCGTCCGGCAGTGCCAGACACCGACAACGGATACGTGCTGGCACTGGGTCTGGCGGCGCCGCAGGCGCAGGACCCGATGGCCTTGGGGCAGACACGCAAACAGTTCCTGGCCAGCCTTCAGCCGTCGATCGAACAGTTCGCGGCGCTGCCGGGGGAAGACGTCGACTACAGGGCGTCAAGGTCAGAGGCGATCAGCGCACTGGCGAAAGCGTGCAAGAAGGGAGACGAGGCGTGCCTGCAACAGGTGCGACAGGATCCCGGACAGGTCGACCATTGGCTGGCATCGGAGGGGTGGCTGCTGGAACGCTACCGCGGGCTCGTGCAACTGGGGCAGTGGGAAGACACGATCCCGAAGGGACCGGACGCACCGTTTCCGAAGTATCACCCCGTACTGGACGGGCAGCAGCTGCTGCTCATGAAGGCATGGCAGCACGCACGTGGCGCGGACGGCAATGCTGCCCGCGAACTGCTCCAGCAGGATCTGGCCTTCTGGCGCATGGTGCTGCGCTCGACGGACATGCTCATCACCAAGATGATCGCTGCCGCCGCCATCGACCGGAACTTCTCGGTGGGCAACCTGGCGCTTAGCGAGCTGCACGGCGCGGGCGCCGACGCGACGCCGCCGGCGCTGTGGACGGTGCCGGTCACGCAGGAGGAACGCTCGATGCTGCGAGCACTGTCCGGCGAATGGGTCTTCATCGCCTCAACGTTGGACACACTGCTGGGTCCGGGTGTTGATCTGGGGCAACTGCTGGATGCGAATGTCGGCGATCGCGTCCTGCGTCCCATGGTCAAGCTGCAGGCAACGAAGAACCTCCAGGCAGCGCGCATCGTTCGCGTCGCCGGTGCCCTGGACGTCGACTACCGGGATCTGCCGCCGGTCATTCAAGCGATGGAGCGGGCAGCGGCAACCGGGAAGGATCCGTTCCATCTGTATAACCCCGTTGGCCACATTCTTGACCAGGCCGGGGCAGATGCCGGCTACATCGGATACGCGGTTCGAGTCAGCGATCTCGAAGGAACGCGTCGAGCGGCGCTGTTGGCGGCGGAACTGCGGGCCAGCAGTCCAGTCGTAGCGGACCTTGCGGACCGCGTTCGTACCGCGGCGCTGAGGAACCCCTACACTGACGCACCTTTCCAGTGGGAAGCGGCAGCACGGACCGTTGTGTTCGTCGGTCTCGAGCAGGGCCCACGATCGCGCCATGCGATGCCGCTCTAGGCGAAGGGCATAGACACGACTGGACAGCCAGCACCCGGCATTGTTGCCAATGGGGCAACACGGGGTGTCCGCCGCCCGGCCTTCCCGCGCGGCACGAAAGCGGGTCTGCTGTAGTCGGCCGCGAAGCGGACTACAGACAGGACTCCGGACCATGAAGATCGTAGTAGCCGGCGGGCATGGTCTCGTCGGATCCAAGCTCGTCGCCCGGCTGAAGACGCGCGGACACGAGGTGGTGGCCGCTTCCCGCAGGTCCGGCGTCAACACCGTTACCGGCGAAGGGTTGCAGGCGGCGCTGGACGGGGCAGCCGTCGTCGTCGACGTGACCAATGCGCCCTCGTTCGACGAGCCGGAAGTGACTGAATTCTTCACGCGTTCGAGCGAGCGGCTGCTGGCCGCTGCCAAACGTGCCGGCGTGTCGCACTACCTGGCGCTATCGGTGGTCGGCACGCAACGCTTGCAGACCAGCGGCTACTTCCGGGCGAAGGACGCACAGGAGCGTCTGGTGAAACGCTCGAGCGTCCCGCACTCGCTGGTGCAGGCGACGCAGTTCTTCGAGTTCATGGCCAACATCATTCCGCCAGGAAGCGGAAAAGACATCGTTCATCTGTCGCCCGCACTAGTGCAGCCCGTGGCCGCGGATGACGTCGCCGATCGGCTTGCCGAGCTGGTGGCTGCGCCACCGTCGAATTCCACCATCGAGATCGCCGGACCGGAGACCTACCGGCTGTGCGAGCTAGTGCAATGGGTCATGTACAGCTACCAGGACGATCGGCCGGTGATCGCCGACCCTGCGGCCAGTTACTACGGCGCGATCCTCGACGACCACACGCTCACGCCCGGGACGCAGGCGCTGATCGCGGACACCTACTTCAAGGACTGGCTTGACGGTTATCTGACCGGGGCCATCGAGATCCCGCATGTCCATCACCCGGATCCCCTCGCGCACAAGCCATAGTCAACGCGGATCGGGCCGCTGACGAACGGGAGTTGCGGCACTCCGCGCTGCGGCGTAGAAGAATGGATCAGCAGGCACTGGACAGCTGCCTGGCAACCACCGTCCCCGGTGGCATTCATCCAAGGCATTAGACGCGATCACGCGTTTCCCCGGTCTACCCACGCCAGAGTGCCGCCTACGGAACAGGCGCATCTCGACGAATCGACATCTTCGCTGTGAGCTCGTGCGCACAGTTCAGTTGCGTCTGTGCCTGTCGCGGCTGGACGCGTCGTGGGGCGACCCTCCCCGCACGAAGAGGAATCTCCCCATGCCCAAGATCGAGAAAGTCCTGTTCACAGGCAAAACCCACACCGCCGCCAGCGCGCGCGATGGCGCGTCGCGCGGCGGACACGGCCGCATCGACATCACGACGTCGGCGACGGGCTCGGGCACGAACCAGGAGCAGGCGTTCGAAGCTGTGCTGCCGCACCCCACGGCCGAGCAGTTGTTCGCAGGTGCCTGGTCGGCCTGTTACCACTCCGCGATCGGGGTGGCCGCACAGGAAAAGAAGCTCAAGCTCCCCGATGGCCTGGCCGTGGAGATCGAGATCGACCTGGGACAGACCGGCGACGCCTACTTCATCCAGGCCCGGTTCAACGTCATCCTGCCGGGCATGACGCACGCGGAGGCGGAGTCTCTGGCGCACAGGGGGCACGAGATATGCCCCTACTCGAAGGCCACCCACGGCAACATCGACGTGGCCGTCAACGTCACTGTCTGAGCGCGGCATCCGCTTCGCGTACGAGTGCGCTTGTGGCCCCGATTTGAAGCAGGCAGCATGGACGCTGTCCGTTCGACCCCGGGGCCACGATGTCGCATCCGCTGATCCTGCCAATGGCGGCGCACGTTTCGCTGGCCGCCTTTCTGTACGTGCTGCTCACCGTTGCGCGTGCGCCCGCGATCTGGGGTATTGGCCGTCGCCCCGATGGCAGCAATCCGTGGGCACGGATCGAACCGCGCATCGGCGCCAATCTCTCGAACCAGTTCGAATGGCCGCTGTTGTTCTACGCTGCCTGCATCGTACTACTGCAATCAGACACGGCCGGCTACGCGTTGGTGCTGGCATGGATCTTCGTCGGCGGGCGGGTGTTGCACAGCCTCGTCCAGATTCTGACCAGCAACATCCGCCTCAGAGGCGCTGTCTTCACCATCAACTTCCTTGCCGTCATCGGCCTTTGGGCGATGGTGGTGCTGGGAATCACGTAGCGTCGCTCTGCCACCTGTCGCGATGACGGCCTGACAAGTTTCAGGCCAACCAGGCTTGAGCGCGCCGACGTCAGCTGCCGAAAAAGCAAGCGCGCAAAGGGGCTTGCGGACGCAATGGCCGCGGCGTAGAACTAGTTGCGGCAGACACGCAGAAGGCGGTCACCTGGCAACCGCAACGGTTGCATCGGACAGGGTGAGCCGCACAGCTTCCAGGGTCTTGCGCCCACGTGTCGCGTACGGAGTACGCGCGCCTCGATGGACGAAATGCATCTGCGAGCAGGACGCTTGCGGAGGGCCGGTGTGTTGCCGTTTGGCCACAGCCGCATTGAAGCGGGAAATTCCGAGTCCTGAGACTTCGCGTGGAGCCTGCTCCACGTGGCGGGAAACTGCACGCCGAAGGAGGCTGCATGCAAGACACCGAAAGTTCGACTTTCCAAACGAGACGCAGATTGTGCGTTGCCACGGCGACGACGCTTGCTGCTGCGCCATTGGGTCTGATCGGTTGTTCAGAAAGGAAAGAAGCCATGAACGAAGTTGCAGAGAAGAAGGCGGCGACGAGCACCGGTTCGTCCGAGCTGCGCCCATTCACCTACAAGGCATCCGACGCCGACCTGGCCGACCTGCGCAGGCGCATCGAGGCAACCCGGTGGCCGGACAGCGAGACGGTCAAGGATTCCAGACAGGGTGTCCAGCTGGCGACGATCCAGAAACTCGCGCAGCACTGGGCGACCAAGCACGACTGGCGAAAGGTCGAAGAGCGGATCAACGCCGTTCCCAACTTCATCACCAACATCGATGGATTGGACTTCCACTTCATGCACATCCGCTCCAGGCATGAGAACGCGTTCCCGCTGCTGCTGGCGCATGGCTGGCCCGGCTCGGTGATCGAACAGATGAAGGTCATCGGCCCGCTCACCGATCCCACGGCGCACGGCGGAACCGAGGCGGACGCGTTCCATCTGGTGATCCCGTCGATGCCCGGTTACGGGTTCTCCGCCAGGCCAACCACGACCGGCTGGGATCCGCCTCGCATCGCCGGGGCGTACAACGCGCTGATGAAGCGCCTTGGCTACACGAAGTGGGGCGCCGCCGGTGGCGACTGGGGTGCGATCGTGGTTGAACAGATGGCATTGAAGACGCCGCCCGGCCTGGTCGGCATCCACACCAACATGGCGAACGTCGTTCCGCCGGACCTCGACAAGAAGCTCTTCATCGGCGAGCCGGTGCCGGCGGACCTGACCGGCGACGAGAAGCAGGCCGCCGACCAGCTCTTCGCCTTCTACCGGCACATCGGCTATGCCGTGCTCATGGGCGACCGGCCGCAGACGCTGACGGGCCTGACCGATTCGCCGGTCGGCCTGGCCGCCTTCATGATCGATCACGACCCGGTGAGCTACGACATGATTGCGCGCTCGATCAACGGCACGCCGGAAGGGCTGACACCGGACGACGTGCTCGACAACGTCACCCTGTTCTGGCTGACCAACACGGCGATCTCTGCCGGGCGCTTGTACTGGGAGAACAAGGTTCCGTTCTTCGCGGTCAAGGGCGTGACGATTCCGGTAGCCGTCAGCGCTTTCCCCGACGAGCTGTTCCAGGTGCCGAAGAGCTGGGCCGAGAAGGCGTACCCGAAGCTGGTGCACTACAACCGGCTTCCCAAGGGCGGGCACTTTGCCGCCTGGGAGCAGCCGAAGTTCTACTCCGAAGAGGTGCGCGCCGGATTCAAGACCCTGCGCTGATGCGACGCTCCCCGCGGGTTCCTGCCTGGACCCGCGGGGCCCTCGCTCGAGGAAAGGCGCCATGAACCAGATCGCGAGCACGACCTCTGCCGGGATCCGTCCGTTCCGGTTCACCGCAACGGATGCGGAGCTGGCCGAGCTTCGCAGGCGAATCGACGGCTGCAGATGGCCGGATCGCGAGACGGTCAACGACTCCAGCCAGGGCGCGAAGCTTGCCACGATGCAGAAGCTCGCGCGGCATTGGGCGAGCAGGTACGACTGGCGCAGGATCGAGGCGCGGATCAATGCCGTTCCGAACTTCCAAACCACCATCGACGCACTGGACTTCCATTTCATCCATGTCCGCTCCAGGCATGACGACGCGCTGCCATTGCTGCTGGCGCACGGGTGGCCGGGCACGATCATGGAGCGGATGAAGGTGGTCGCGCCGCTGACCGATCCAACGGCGCACGGCGCGGATGCTTCCGATGCCTTCCATCTGGTGATTCCGTCGATGCCGGGCTACGGCTTCTCGGCCAGGCCTGTTACCACAGGCTGGAATCCGCCGCGCATCGCCGACGCCTACAGCGAACTGATGGTCAGGCTCGGCTACGGCCGGTGGGTCGCTTCGGGCACCGACTGGGGCGCGATCGTCGTCGACCTGATGGCGGCGAAGACGCCGCCGGGACTGGCCGGCATCCACACCAACATGGCGGGCGCGGTGCCGGCGGACATAGATGCGGCGGCCGCGCGTGGCGAGCCGCCGCCGACCGGGCTGTCCGAAGAGGAATCGCGCGCGTTCGATCAGCTCGCCTTCGCCTACCGGCACATCGGCTACGCGCGGATGAACGGTGACCGGCCGCAGACGATGACCTGCCTCGCCGATTCGCCGATCGGACTGGCGGCCTACCTGATCGATCTGTACCCGAAGAGCTACGAGATGATCGCGCGTTCCATCGACGGCCACCCCGAAGGGCTGACGCCGGACGATGTGCTCGACAGCATCACCCTGTTCTGGCTGACCGGCACCGTCATTTCCGCGGCGCGTCTGTACTGGGAGAACAGGACCGCGTACTTCAGCGTGAAGGGCGTGCCCCTGCCGGTGGCGGTCAGTGCCTTTCCGGACGAGCTCTACCAGGCACCCGGGAGCTGGTGCGAGAAGGCCTATCCGATGCTGGTGCACTACAACAGGCCTGCCAGGGGCGGCCACTTTCCGTCATGGGAACAGCCGGAACTGTTCTGCCAGGAAGTCCGCACCGGCTTCAGGAGCTTGCGGTGAGTCGCGGCTATTCGTCGCGCTCGGTGGCGTCCAGCACGCTGTTGCGGAGCGTGACGATTTCCTTCTGCAGCCGGTTGAAATCCTTTGCGGTCAGGCCGGTCGCATGGCCGAGGTCGACGTCGGCCCGGTCGCGCAGGCGCTGGCCGGCGCGGGTCACGCGCACCCGGACCTGGCGCTCGTCGGCGGGATCGCGCGCGCGCTCGACGTAGCCCATCGCTTCGAGCTTTTTCAGGATGGGCGTGAGCGTGTTGGACTCGAGGAACAGCTTCTCGCCCAGCCCGCTGACGGTCTGGTCGTCCTGCTCCCACAGCGCCACCAGCGTGACGTACTGGGTGTAGGTGAGGCCGAGTGCGTCGAGGATGGGCCGGTAGGCCTTGCCGAAGGCGAGGTTGGCCGAGTAGATGGCAAAGCACAGGAACTCGGACAGCTTCCGGTCCGGGGCCCGTTCGTTCTGTTTGGCTTTCATGGGTGCCTCCGAATTGACGCCTGGAGCGTAGCACGTATGCGATGCAATCGCTAGCGTGGTATATTCTACGCCGGAGCCGGCTCCACGCCTGGCATCGCCTGGGCCGCCATTGAATTCGACCGGACCGGCTCCATCTTGTAGATCGCGTCCGATCAACACGCATGCGATTAACATGGATTGAACACACTGGAGAGTACCGATATGACCACTGCAACCGAGACCGCCATCCTGGCCGGCGGCTGCTTCTGGGGAATGCAGGACCTGCTGCGTCGCTACCCCGGCATCGTGTCCACGCGGGTTGGCTACAGCGGAGGCGATGTCGCCAATGCCACCTATCGCAACCACGGCACCCACGCCGAGGCCATCGAGCTGGTGTTCGACCCCGCGGTGATCAGCTATCGCAAGATCCTGGAACTGTTCTTCCAGATCCACGATCCGACCACGAAAAACCGCCAGGGCAACGATGTCGGCCTGAGCTACCGCTCGGCCATCTTCTACACGAGCGAAGAGCAGAAGAAGACGGCGGAGAACACGATCGCCGACGTCGATGCCTCCCGACTGTGGCCGGGCAAGGCCGTCACCGAAGTCGCCCCGGCCGGTCCCTTCTGGGAAGCGGAACCGGAGCACCAGGACTACCTGGAGCGTTACCCCGAAGGCTACACCTGCCATTTCATCCGGCCGGACTGGAAGCTGCCGGAACGGGCGTGACGCGTCCTGATCCATGACGCAGCCGGGGTGCCTCACCCCGGCTGGTGACACCGGATGCGCGCGCCCGCCCTCGGCGACGGCGGCGCTATTGGAAAAACTCCCTGTTGCCCGCGCGGCGCCGCAGCCCTTAGGCTTGCTCCGTCCTGCGCATGTGGAACATCGGCGGGACCGGGCGGTGGGGGCCGCCTGGCACGTACGAACCACACCAACCAGGGGACGAAGGAATCATGCGGAAGCATTTGTTTTCCGTGCTGGCGGCGATCGCGCTCACGCTGGCACTCGGGCTCATGCCTGCAATGGCGCAGGAATCGGGCGGCGAATCGGGTGGTGAATCGGATATTTCCAGCCTGCCGTGGCAGGTTGGCCCGGCCAAGGGCGTGATCGCCGACAAGGCCGTGATCGATGTGCCAGAGGGCTACGCCTTCCTCGGCGCGGCAGGCACGCGCAAGCTCAACGAAATGATGCACAACCCGTCCGGCGAAGGCGACGAGTACACGCTGGCGCCAAAGGACCTGAGCTGGTTCTCGTTCTTCAACTTCGACGACGTCGGTTACGTGAAAGATGACGAGAAGCTCGAACCCGACGACATCCTCGCTTCGATCAAGGAAGGCACCGCGGCGTCCAACGTCGAGCGTTGCCAGCGTGGCTGGGAAACTATGCATATCGAGGGCTGGAGCTTCAAGCCGCAGTACGACAAGAACCTGCAACTGCTGGAATGGGCGATCCTTGCCGAAGTGCAGCCGTCGCGGCACAAGGTGGTCAACTACAACACGCGCCTGCTCGGTCGCCACGGCGTGATGGAAGTGGTGCTGGTCGCCGATCCGGAAGGGCTCGACGCCGCCATTGCCGACTTCAAGGGCCTGGTGCCCGGCTACTCGTTCAACGCCGGCGAGAAGTACGCCGAGTTCCAGGCCGGCGATCATGTCGCCGAGTATGGGCTGGCCGCGCTGATCACCGGCGGTGCAGCGGCGGTGGCTTCCAAGAAGGGTTTCTTCGCGGCGATCGCGGTGTTCCTGGCCAAGGCGTGGAAGCTGGTGCTGCTGGGCGTGGCCGGTGGCTGGGCCGCTTTGCGCAAGTTCCTGGGCAAGAAGGACGGCGCGGCGAAATGAACCTGCCGATGGAGTTCCTGCTGGTGGTCGGCGTCCTCGCGCTCTACCTGCAGGACTCCATGCTGCTGCTGCACTACGACGAAGTGGTGCTCGAACGGTCGGGCCGGCGCTGGCGGGCTTCGACCGGTTCGGGGTTCGAACTGGCCGGTCGACGCCTGTACCTGCCCAATCCGTGGCGTCCGACCGATGCGACGTTCCGCCTGACCTGGCTCAACGATGACGCCGATGCGCGGCCGGAGCACTGGGCCGGGCTGAATCATTTCGTGGCCGGGCTGGCAGCGTTGAAGGGTGGATGCCGGTTGCTGTGGCTGTTGTTGTTGCTGGTCCTGCCGTTGCTGCTGTGGCGTTTTCCGCATCCGCTGGCGCTGCTGGCACTGACCGCGACGGTGTATGCAACGTGCGCCTGGCTGGTCGTGCAGCTGTGGCGGTATCGGCGTGTGTTCGGGCTGAGCGACGGTGAGGTCCGCTCGGTCGGTTTTGAGGCGCTGTGTTGCCCGCCGCACGCGATCAACCTGATTCGACGCCTGTCGCTGCGTCGGGGGTTGCGTGGGAATGCCATCGACGTGGCCAGCCATGTGCTGCAGGGTGAGGATGCCGTGCAGACCGGTCGCGCCATTGGCGAGCGCATGGCATTGGCTCTGGATTTCGCCGAAGACGACGCGCGGCTGCTGAAGGCGAAGCAGCGACTGGAGGTGTTGCGATGACGACGACCGAGTTGATGGTGATCGTGGGTGCAGGCGCGCTCGGCTACTGGCTGGTGGCGGTGATGTGGCCCAACCTGCGCCAGGGTGGCCGTGCGGCACCGCCACCGGTCCCGCAGGGGCAGGTGCTGATGTGGCACGAGGAACTGGGCGTGCCTGCCGATGCCAGCCGTGAACAGATCGACGCTGCCTACCGGGCGAGGAAGGCAGAGTACGATCCGGCGCGGGTGGCGCACCTGGCGGCGGATATTCGCGAGATGAGCCGGTACCGCAGCGAACAGCTCGACCTTGCCTACGATGCGGCACTGCGCGACCTGGAGTGGCTGCGGCCGCGTGGTCGCGAGTTCTAAGGGCTTGCGTCTGCGGCGCGTCGGACGACGCTTCGGCAATTCGTTGCGCGGTCTTCGGTGGCCCTCACCCCAACCCCTCTCCCGCAAGCGGGAGAGGGGCTCCCACCGTCATTGGAAGACCGTCATTCCCGCGAAGGCGGGAACCCAGCGACGTTGCTCCAATGCCGTCATTCCCGCGAAGGCGGGAACCCATGGACGTTGCTCCTACTTCCAGGCCACCGCCGCGCTAGCCGGACCGCCCAGCGCAATCACTTCGGTACGCTCGAATCCCGCTTCCCGGCACCAGCCGTCGAAATCGCGCGCAGTGAAGTCGAACGCGTCGCCGAACTCGATCAGCATGTTCAGCGACATCATCAGGCCGAAGGCGTTCTCGCGGCGGGCATCGTCGATCAGGTTCTCGATGACCACGAACGCGCCGCCCTTGCGCAGCGACTCGTAGGCGGCGCGGACCAGATGACGTTTACCCTCCAGGTTCCAGTCGTGCAGGATCATGCCCATCGTGATGATGTCGGCGCTGGGCAATGGCTGGGTGAGGAAATCCAGCGACTGCGCGCGCACCTGATCCGACAATCCGGCCCTGGCGATCTCGCGCTCGGCGATGGGCGTCACCACCGGCAGGTCGGCGCTGATGCAGCGCATGTGCGGGTGGCGTCGGGCCACCGCCATCGACAGCTGACCGGTGGCGCCGCCGACGTCGCACAGCGTGGTGCAGCGCGAGAAGTCGAAGGCCTCGGCGAAGGCGCGGAAGTTACCCGCGGAGATGCCCGCCATCGCACCCATGAACTGTTCCAGCCGCGCCGGATCGCGGTACAGCGCCTCGAACATCGAGGCGCCGGTGCGCTTGATTTCGTTCTGCGGCTGCCCGCTGCGCAGTGCTTCGCTCAGGTCGCCCCAGAACGGGTAGAGGCGGTCGTTGGCCATCGACAGGAAACCGCCGATGTAGCCCTCGCTGGCGCGGTCGAGGAACAGCGCGGTCTCGGCCGTATTCCTGTAACGCGCCTGCGGGCCGTCGCCGTCGCGCTCGAGGAAGCCCAGCGCCAGCAGGGTGTCGAAGAAGTCGGGGTTGGCGCGTGGGCTCAGCCCCAGCGCGGCCTGCAGCTCGGCGCCGGTCATCGCGGCCGAGCCCAGGCGCGTGAACAGGTCCAGGTCCACCGCCGAGAGCAACGTCTTGGCCGGCCAGAAGCCCATGCCGACTTCGATGATCCGGGCAGGAGTCAGCTCGTCATTCATGCGGCACCTCGGCAATCCGGAGTCTGCTGGACAACGCGGCCGGGCAAGGCGCACGGCCAGTCGAGTGCCAACCGGCGATGTAGGAGCGAGCTTGCTCGCGATCATCCCTTCCGGCGACGGATCCGCTGGTCGCGAGCAAGCTCGCTCCTACGAGGGTGGCGTCCGCGGTCGCCGTGCAGCGTGATCAGCGACTGCATCGGCTGCTCGTCGCTGCTGGAACACACGGGAAAGGAAAGTGCGGCGCCGGTTCTCCCCCGGCGCCGCACTGGCAGGTTCTGGTCTGCGCCTACTGCGCCTGGGCGATCGGCGCGCCCGGCGGGAACGTCGCGAACATCTTGTCTACGCTGGCGAGCATGTTGTTGGTCTGGCGCTGCGGATTGGACGGTACCGTGCCCTGCGCAATGCCGCGCCAGATCGCGCGCTTGCTCTGCGCATCGAACATGTCCAGCACCAGCGTGCCGTAGGTGTAGGCGCGGGTCGTGGTAGAGCCATAGCTGGCGCCCCAGCCCCAACCGCCGCAGCAACCCCAACCGCCGCCCCAGCCCCAGCCGCCCCACATCGGGCCGCTGTAGAAACTGTCGAGGCTGTAGCGCGTCTCGGTGGCGACGTTGGCGACGATGTCGATCTGCGCTTCGGTGGACTGCGTCCAGCCGCGCTCGCGCAGCTTGGCGTCGACGGCCGCGACCAGGCGCTGCTGCTCGAGCGGCGAATAGCCTTCCGGCTTCTGCGCCCAGCGGTAGGTCCGGTACTGGCCGAAGCTCACGCCCGGGTCGTAGTCGGTAAACACGGCAGGCGTGGTGGCGCAGCCGGAAAGCATCGCGATGCCCATCGCGACGATAAGAATGAGTGAACGTTTCATGGCCGGCTCCCAGGTGGCGGCATCATCAGCATACGCCTGCCGCCGTCAGGCGAGCGAGGGGTAGCGGGGGACTTTCTGAAGCATTCAGCCAGTCGGGCTGGCGATTCAAGGCGATGTCAACCCGGGCGCCAGTGGCCAATGGGCTTTCGGGAGGGGCGGTCGCGCGGCGGGATCCGACTGCTTTCGGAGTGGGGGCAAGTCATGCCTCCTGGCATCTCCGCAGGTCCTGCCACGTCCAAGGCAACATGGATTTCCCTACCTTTGCCTTCTAAAAAGCGGGCTGTAGTCGTAGCGGCGAAGTGTCCGGGCCGTAATGCCGAAGTCAGCGGCCAGTCCGCCGTGGACAAGGACGATACTTTCTTCGGGGACAATCACGGATGGCACTTCCAGTAGCGCGAAATTTCGTTCGATGTACCAGGCAGATCCTACCTGGAGGGAGGCGTTGGCGGAGGGAATTGCATCCCAGCCGCCTGGAAGTTCCGAAGGTGCGTATGTGCGCCGAGATCCTTGCCACACCTCGTCAGGCATCTCGATCTCAACGATGAATCGATTGAGGGGCAGCCCGTCCGTATCAATGTGAGCAGCAGTCTCAAGCACAGCCATTGCTATGGTCGATGCGGCATAAACGACGTGCTGACCCTTTGCGTTCCAGCGCCCCGGATCCTTCGCGGCCCCTGCGCCCGACAAATCCTCGGCGCGGTAGTTCCTGGTGGTGGACCCCAGTCGCCACAGCCTCATAAGTAAGCGCCGCTCGCGGCCGCGCCTAGAAGTCGCATCACTTCCTCCCGCCCGGAAGGAGTGTCAATGAGCTCGGATGGCGACCTGCCGCCCAAGGCGGCCTGGGGCCTGTATATCCACTCTCCCACCCACTGCTCGGTATTGAAGTTCCTTGTATCCGGATTTTCTGGATCCAGGATCTCCTCCACCTTGTTGATCAGGTCCAGCATTCCGACAACGGACTGTCCAGCCGTTCCGCTGAACGTCTTCTTCTCCGCAACCTTTTTCTTGTACGTTGCGGATGGAATGCCGAAAAGGTGTTGAGCATCCGTGGCTGAGGCGCCTATCGCTTTGCTCAGGTCGAGGACAACAAGGTAAGGCACTCCTTTCCTTTCGATGCACACACGCTCTTCCAGACCCGCATCACGCAGTCCTCTCCTGAAATCGCTAAGCCTGACTTTGTACTTGATCGAAGGGGTCTCCTCATAGCTGCAAAGCAAATGAATGAGACTGGATTGATCTTCGACGAATGCATCACCAGCGCTTCTGCCGACGCCGCGGCGTCGAGCGGATCTTTCACTCTTGTCGTCGCTTGATCTGACGTGTCCAGCTGGGCTCGGTTCTTTTTGGACGAGCGCACCTGGCCTCCGCGCGGCCTTGCGTGAGTGATGGCTGGACTTGTCGCTCGCACTCATTGGACACCTCGGCTACTTTTGGCCACTGATATAGCCATAAATAGCCTATCAAAAATGACGCTTGCGAAGCTGAAAGCCCCTTGTTTGAGGCGATCGTCGGCCGAGCGAGTGCCCTCGTCCGACTTATCCCAAGCCGGGCGTGGCCGCTACCGTTCGTCGGAACCTCCTCCAGAGTCGCTTGCGGAGGTTTCATGTAAGTTCTACGCTAGATTACATGAAAGGTCCTCGTCCCAAGTCGTCGACTGAGTACGTCCGCGAGTTCCGCGAGCGGATGCGCGGCGAGGGCTATGTGAAGAAGGACGTCTGGATCCTGCCCGAGCACGCCCAGGAACTGGCCGCCGTCGAGCGCCGCCTGCGCAAGACCCCGGAGGAAATGGGCGTCCGCAGCGACAGCGGCGAGACCGGCGGCTGGACCGTGCGCTCCCTGCATACCGCCCTGGCCGAGACAGCGCCGGTGCAATCGGGCAGCGTCGGGCTCGAGGTAGTCGAGGGCACCGAGCCGAGCCTGCACCTGGTGATGCACGAGCACGGCGACCTGCCGGTGTTCATCGCCGTCAGCGGCGCACAGATCATCGTCGAGTCGCTGATGTGGCCGGTCGAGGATGTCATCGACCCGCCCACCTTCAACCTGCACGTGCTGCGCACGCACAAGGTGCTGCCACTGTCGACGATGGGCATCGAAGTCATCGGCGGCGTCGCCTGCTACATCATGTTCGGCCTGCTCGACACGCATTCGAGCCTGGCCAACGTGGTGTTCGAGATCGAGACGCTGGCCGAGAACGTGCTCAGCGCGGCCGAGGCCTACCGGCCTTACCTGCGGCCGGCGGCGTTCGCCGGGCAGGTGCCTGGATGAAGGCTTTCACACGCATCTTCGGCCAGGTCCGCGAACAGCTGGCCGAGCTCGGCGAAACCATAGCCGGCCACCAGGCCCAGCGCGACCTCGACGAGGAAATCCGCGACACCGATGCCCATCTGCACGAGTGGCGCGCCAGCCTGGCCGGCTTCCAGGCCAAGCGGCTGACCGCGCAGGAGCGCATCGACAGCACCACGGCCGCGATCACCCAGCGTGAAGCGCAGGCGCTGGCCGCGCTGCAGGCCGGCAAGACCGCGCTGGCGCGTGAAGTGGCTGCGGCGGTCGTGCAGTTGGAGGAAGCGCGCGACGACGAGCACGCCTTCGTAGCACGGCTGGAAGAGTGGATGGCGCAGATGCGCCATCTGATCGACCAGGGCGAAAGCAGCCTGCGGCGCCTGCAGCACCAGCTCGATGCGTTGCGTGCGGCCGAAACATTGCAGCGCGCCCAGGAAACCGTGGCTGGACGCCAGGCCGGCGCGGCGACGCTCCCGCAGACCGCGATCGAGTCGCTGCTGCGCGCCCGTCGCCAGAACGACGTCGTGGCGGTGCAGGACGGCGAACGCAATGAACCGGTCGCTGCCAATCCCGAGCTGGACGCAAAGCTGGAAGCGGCCGGCATCAACGAGCGCGACGCACGCACGCAGCTCGTGCTCGACCGGATTGGCAAACGCCTGTCCGAGCCGGGCCTGGTCGAGCCGGGCCTGGCCGAGCAGGCACCTCCTACGCGCAGCGGCGCACGCCGTGGCCGCGGTTCCGACGACTCCACCAAGGGCAAGCGATGAATGCCTTCCTGCAGACCTGCCTGACCTTTCCGACACTGCTGTACAGCATCGTCCTCGCCGTGTGCGTGGCGTACTGGGTGCTGGCCGCGACCGGACTGGTCGATGCCGATGGTCCGGACGGCCTGTTGGGCGGCGACGGCGACAGCGACGGCGAAGCGGCCGGTGTCGCCGCGATGCTGGCCAAGCTCGGCCTGGCCGGCGTACCGGTGATGCTGGTCGCCACCGTGCTCAGCTTCATTGGCTGGCTCGGCACCTATTTCGTCCAGCTGCTGGTGCTGCAACACCTGCCCGGTGCGTTGCGCATCGTGGTCGGCATCGCCGTGGCCGTGGCCATGCTGGTGCCCGGGCTGTTCGCGACCTCGCTGCTGCTGCGCCCGCTCAGCCGGCTGCTGCTGAAGCTGCGGCCGCCGGCCGATCCCTCGATCCTCGGCCGCATCGCGACCGTCAGCACGCCTTCGGTCGATGCCGGCTACGGCCAGGCCACGGTCGACGACGGCGGTGCCGGACTGGTGCTGCAGGTCCGCCATCACGAATCCGGACGTTACAAGCGCGGTGACCGGGTCGTGCTCATCGAGTACCTCGATGCGCAACATGCCTATCGCGTGATTTCCGAACAACAGTTCAACACCCTGTAGAGATACGGATCCAACAAGGAGAAGTTGCAATGAGCGTGTCCCTGGTCCTCCCGTTCCTGGTCGGGGCTGGCATCTTGCTGGTCGTGATGCTTGGCATCTTCGGCCTGTTCAAGGCCTTCTACATCAAGGTCGACCAGGGCACCGCCCTGATCGTCAACGACATGAGCTCGATGCCGAAGGTGCGCTTCACCGGCGGCCTGATCATCCCGGTGCTGTACCGCGCCGAATACATGCGCATCAGCCTGATCACCCTGCAGATCGACCGCCGCGGCAAGGAAGGCCTGATCTGCCGCGACAACATGCGCGCCGACATCACGGTCGCCTTCTACCTGCGCGTCAACGAGACCCAGGCCGACGTGCTGCGCGTGGCCAAGGCCATCGGTGCCGATCGTGCCTCCGACAAGAATGCGGTCGACGAACTGTTCAACGCCAAGTTCTCAGAGGCGCTCAAGACGGTCGGCAAGAAGTTCCAGTTCACCGAGCTGTTCGAGCAGCGCCAGGAGTTCCGTGACGAGATCATCAAGATCATCGGCAACGACCTCAATGGCTACGTGCTCGAGGACGTCGCGATCGACTACCTGGAGCAGACGCCGAAGAACCTGCTCGACCAGAACAACATCCTCGACGCGGAGGGCATCCGCAAGATCACCGAGCTGACCGCCACCCAGAACGTGATCACCAACGAGCTCGAGCAGAACGAGAAGCTCGCCATCACCAAGAAGAACGTCGAGGCGCGTGAAGCCACCCTGGCGCTGGAGCGCCAGCAGGCAGAGGCCGAGGCCCGCCAGCAGCGCGAGGTCGAGACGATTCGTGCCCGCGAGGAAGCCGAGACGCTGCGCGTCAAGGAAGAGCAGCGCCTGATCTCCGAGCAGGCCCGCCTGCAGTCCGACGAGCAGATCCAGATCCGCGACCAGAACCGCCAGCGCGAAGTGGAAGTGGCCGAGCAGAACCGCCAGCGCGCCGTCGCCATCGAGGCCGAGCGCGTCGAGCGTGCGCGCAAGCTTGAGCAGGTCACCACCGATCGCGAGGTGCAGCTGCAGGGCGTGGAGCGCGACAAGGTCGTGGAGACCGGCAAGATGGACGTCGCCAACATCACCCGCGAGCGCATCGCCATCGACAAGACCGTGGCGCAGGAAGAGGAGCGGATCAAGGAAGTGCGCGTGGTCTCGCTGGCCGAGCGCGACCGCCAGGCCAAGGTGATCGCGGCCGAGGCCGAGGCGCAGGAGAACCTGGTGCGCACCGTCAAGGAGGCCGAGGCCTCCGAGACCGCGGCCAGGCACAAGGCCGTGGAGATCACGACCCTGGCGCAGGCCGAGTTGGAAGCGGCGTCGAAGGATTCCGAGGCCAAGAAGCTGATCGCCGAAGGCGTCAAGGCCGAAACCGCCGCACCGGGCCTGGCGGAAAACCAGGTGCGCGAGGCGACCGCAGCGGCCATCGAGAAGGTCGGCATCGCCGAGGCACGCGTGATCGAGGCGAAGGCCGAAGCCAGCTACAAGCAGGGCAGCAGCGACGCCCGCGTGCTGGCCGAGAACCTGGCCGCGCAGGCCGAGGGCGAGGAGAAGATGGGCCGCGCCAAGGCGACCGCAGTCGAGTCGGTCGGCATCGCCGAAGCCAACGTCACCGTGAAGAAGCTCACCGCCGAAGCCGAAGGCCTCACCGCCAAGTTCGAGGCGATCGATTCGCTCAGCGACACCGCGCGCAGCCACGAAGAGTTCCGCATGACCCTGGAAACCCACCTCCAGCAGGCCATGGCCGCGATCGAGGCCGGACGCGAAGTGTCGAAGGAGAACGCGGAAGTCATCGCCTCGGCGCTGCGCAACGCCAACATCGACCTGGTCGGTGGCGACGGTGGATTGTTCGAGAGCTTCTCCAAGGCGCTGTCGCTGGGCAAGTCGATCGAAGGCTTCGCCGGCAAGAGCCCGATCGTGCAGGACCTGATGGAGCGATTCCTCGGCGTGGCCAAACCCGATCCGCGCGAGCGCGTGATCGATTCGGCCGCCGCGGTCGTGCCGATCAGCGCTGCCGACAAGAGCAAGCATGAGCCGGTCGGCGCCTGACGCCGGCCGAAGCCTGATATTCCACCCTTACCGAACGAGACCCGAGACATGAGCAAAGAGAATCGCGACTTCCTCGAGATGGCCTTCCAGTCCGTGCAGTGCTTCGGCAACGACGGCCGCCTGGATGCGACCGAGCTGGCCAAGATCATCGCCATCGCCGAGCGCGACGGCGTGACCGACCCGAACGAGCTGCGCGTGCTGGGCAACATCATCGCCCGCATCCGCCCGGACGAGATCGATGCGGCAATGAAGGCGCAGCTGGCCGGTATCGCCAGCAAGTACGGCATCAAGATGCCCGAGACGGCCTGATCGCCTGCAACGGCCGGCGCCTGCGCATGCAGGTCGCCGGCCGGCGCGGTTGAACCCACGCAGTCACCCTCCAAGCGCCCCGGATCGGGCGAGGTAGAACGATGTCGCAGGCCATCACAGCCAATCAGGAAGGCACCGCCGCCGCAGCCGGCCCGGTCGATACGGCCGTCGCCGAGGGTGGCGCCTACGAAGTGCTCAGCCGCCGCCTTGCCGAACAGGGCGAACGACTGCGACAGACCGCCGATGGACTCAACCGGCGTCGCCTGCAGGAGTTCGGCGACAGCGCGCTGGAAGTGATCGGCCGCCTGCGCATCCGCACCGAGAACAACTGCATCGGCCGCGACATCGTCCCGGTCGGCGACCAACTGCTGTTCGGCTACAACGTCTTCATCGGCCTCAAGACCACGACCCGGGTCGAGGACGTGTTCGGGCTGTACCGGCTGGTCGAGAGCGCGGACGGCTTCGACGTCGTCGCGGTCGAACACGCCAGCAGCTTCCTCGGCGATGCCGCGTTCGTGCGCGACTTCAACGAGCTCTATGCCTATTACAAGAACGCCCGCCTGCTGCAGCTGGACGTGGCAGGCAGCAAGCTGCTGGCCTCGTTCCAGATCGGCGAGCGCAGCACCGACGTGCGGGTGTTCCGCTGGGCGATCTCCAACCAGGGCGAGCTGACCTACATCGATGCGCGCGGCGAGCGCGACCTGGTGCTGCCACCGCCGTTCGACTTCGAGTGGACCCGCGCCACGCGCGAGCACATGGTCAACGGCCGCTTCGTCCACCTCAACATCCTCGACACCCTCTTCGTCGAGACCACCGGCGGCGACCTCACGCTCAAGGTGGAGAACAACACCGAGACCGGGCAGGGAATCTTCTCCGAGCCGGTCGACGACAAGACCCAGTCGCTCGACGACGCCACCTTCGATTTCGCCAGGGTCGGCTCGCTGATCCTGCTCAAGGTGCTGCCGTACCGCGAGACCACCTGGCGTGGCCTGGTCTACAACACCCTGACCGGCAAGGTGATCCGCAACGACGCCATCGTCCAGGCGTGCGTCCAGTTGCCCGAGGACCACGGCATCATCTTCCCGGGCGGCTATTACCTGCGCAGCGGCGAGCACAAGTCGTTCGACGCCAGCATGGACGGCATGCAGTTCCAGCGCGCCATTCGCTCGCCCAACGGCGAGGACGTGATGTACGCGTTCTACGAGCACGAACAGGGCCGCTCGGCGCTGTTCGTCTACAACATGATCCAGCGCAAACTGCAGAACCCGCTGTTCGGCCACGGCCACGCGGTACTGCCCGACGGCCGGATGGTGCTGTTCAACGCCGAGGGCGACGGCGCCACCCGCATCCACCCGATGCAGGTCTGGCGCACGCCATTCGTCAGCGAGGAGTTCGCCGCGCAGCGCCCGCCGGGCACCAGCTTCATGGGCCGCATCGGCAATGCCGAGCTGGTCCGCGGCATCTCCAACCTCTTTCACCTTGGCCGGGAGATCGAGAGCCAGGAGGTGTCGGTGCAGCGCTACCAGCTGCTGACCGACAACGCCAGACGCCTGTTCGACGCCCACCACTGGCTCGACGACTGCAACTGCGACGGCGTGGCCAGCCTGCTGCGCGAGATCACCGCCACCGGCGAGTCGGTGCTCGGCGAGTTCGAGAAGGTCGAGAGCATCCGTCGCCAGTCCGATGCGGCGATGGCCAAGGCGCGCGCAGAGCACAAGGCGCTGCTGGCGCGGCTGTTGCCGGAGAACTGGACGCAGGTGCAGGAGTTCGTCGATGCGCTCGGCGAGATCGGCCGCCTGCGCGGTCACCTGCTGACCATCCGCGAAAACCGCTATATCGACACCGCCACCATCGACGCGATGGGCGTGGATCTGCAGGCCGCGCACGAACGTGTCGGTGCCGCCACGGGTGAATTCCTGGGCAGCGACAAGTCGCTGCAGCCCTATGCGGCGCGTGTGGCCGAGCTCGACGCGGCGGCGCAGAAGTCCTCGACCGCGCGCGAGCTGGCGACGCAGCTGCAAGCACTGCAGGCGATTTCGACCGACCTGGACATGCTGTCGGAGCTGATGGCGGGCCTGAAGGTCGACGATGCCAGCCAGCGCACGCGCGTGGTCGAATCGATCTCGACCATCTACGCCCGGCTCAACCAGGCACGTGCCCGCGCCGAGCAGCGCCGCAAGACCCTGGGCTCGGCCGAGGCCGTGGCCCAGTTCGGCGCACAGTTCACTTTGTTCGGCCAGTCGATCACCAGCGCGCTCGGACTGGCCGGCGATCCGGAGAAGGCCGACGAGCAGCTTTCGCGCCTGATGGTCCAGCTGGAGGAGCTGGAGAGCCAGTTCGGCGAGCATGAGCAGTTCCTCGGCGACATCCTCGCCAAGCGCGAGGAGCTGCTGGACACCTTCGAGGCGCACAAGCAGTCGTTGCTCGACGACCGGCAGCGCAAGGCGCAGTCGGTGCTCGATGCCGCCAACCGCATCCTCGAAGGCCTGGGCCGGCGCGCGGAAAAGTTCACCAGTGCCGACCAGCTCAATGCCTTCTTCGCCGGCGATCCGCTGATCCTCAAGATCCGCGAACTGGCGCAGCGCCTGCGCGGCTACAGGGACAGCGTCAAGGCCGACGATGTCGAAGCGCGGCTCAAGGCCGCGCGCGACCAGGCCGTGCGCGCGCTGCGCGACCGCAGCGACCTGTTTGAAGACGGCGGCAATGTCATCAAGCTTGGGCGCCACCGCTTCAGCGTCAACGGCCAGCCGCTCGACCTGACCCTGCTGCCGCGCGGCGACGAACTAGCGCTGCATCTCACCGGCACCGACTTCATGGAGCCGCTGCGCAGCGAGGAGCTGAACTCGTTCCGCGAATTCTGGAACACCGGCCTGGAGTCGGAATCGCCTTCGCTGTACCGCGGCGAGTATCTGGCCGGGCAGGTGCTGGAGGCCACCGATGCCGGGAGCGAAGGTCTGACGTTCGACCTGCTGCAGCGCCAACTGGGCGATATCGAAGCGCTGTCGCGCACGGTGCGCGACTTCGCCGCACCGCGCTACCGCGACGGCTACGAGCGCGGCATCCACGACCACGATGCCGTGCTGATCCTGCGGACGATGCTCGGCCAGCGCGCCGCAGCGGGAACGCTGATTCACGCTCCGCTGCCACGTGCGCTGGCGGCGATGTTCTGGGCCGCGCACGGCAGGGACGCAGTGGCAGGCGAGTGGTCCGAGCGCATCGCCAGTGCCCGGGCAATCGCCGCGATGTTCGGAACCCGTACCGGGCTGGACGCGTTGCAGGCGGAGATTGCGGGCGAGATCGCCGCCTACCTGCAGCAGACCGCGCTGGCATTCGACGCGGCACGCGTGCCGGAAGCCGCCGATTACCTGATGGACGAGCTGGCCGCGCCCGGGGCAGGACTGGTGCTGTCGCGCCATGCCCGCGAGTTGCTGTCCGCGCTCGAAGGCCGCATCAGCGTCGCCGGCATGCAGGACGCGTTCAAGCGTTCCATGGCCCAGCTCGAGGGTCGTCCGGCCGTGCGCTGGCTGCACGCGATGCATTGGCTCGAAGGCCTGTGCGCCGATCCCGCCTTTGCCGCGCTGGCATCCTACGCAGCCGAAGCCGCGGCGTTCCTGGCCACCGAAGGGCAGCTGCAGCGACGCGACAGCGATGCGGTGCTGCACGCGACGGTCGAGGGCTTGCTGGGGGAACACCCGCGCATCGTCGGTGGCCGCATGACACTGGCCATCGACGAGCTGATGTCGCGACTGCGTGGCCATCACCGCGAAGTACTGCCGCGTTTCCGCCGCTACCAGGCACTGCGCCACGAGATCGTCACGCGCGAGCGCGAGGCGCTGCGCCTAGGCGAGTTCCAGCCGCGCCCGCTGACCTCGTTCGTGCGCAACCGCCTGATCAACGACGTCTACCTGCCCGTCATCGGCGACAACCTCGCCAAGCAGATGGGTTCGGTCGGCGAGAACAAGCGCAGCGACCTGATGGGCCTGCTGATGATGATCTCGCCGCCGGGCTACGGTAAGACGACGCTGATGGAGTACGTCGCCCATCGTCTTGGCCTGATCTTCATGAAGATCAACGGTCCTGCGCTCGGCCACGAGGTCCGCAGCATCGATCCGGCACAGGCGCCGGACGCGACCTCGCGGCAGGAGCTGGAGAAGGTCAATCTGGCGCTGGAGATGGGCAACAACGTGATGCTGTATGTCGACGACATCCAGCACACCCATCCGGAGTTCCTGCAGAAGTTCATTTCGCTGTGCGACGGCACGCGCCGCATCGAGGGCGTGTGGAAGGGCCAGGCCCGGACCTACGACCTGCGCGGCAAGAAGTTCTGCGTGGTCATGGCCGGCAACCCGTACACCGAATCCGGCGAGGTCTTCAAGATCCCGGACATGCTCGCCAACCGCGCCGACATCTACAACCTTGGTGACGTGCTGGGTGGCATGGAGGATTCGTTCACGCTGAGCTACATCGAGAACAGCCTGACTTCCAATCCGGTGCTGGCGCCGCTGGCCACGCGCGAGATGGCGGACCTGTATCTGCTGGTCGACAAGGCCCGCGGCAAGGAGGTCTCGCTCAATGGCCTGTCCCATGCCTACAGCGGCGCCGAGGTCAACGAGATCGTCGGCACGCTGCAGCGCCTGATGCAGGTCCGCGACGTGGTCTACCGCGTCAACCAGCAATACATCGCCAGCGCCGCGCAGTCCGACAAGTACCGCACCGAGCCGCCATTCAAGCTGCAGGGCAGCTATCGCAACATGAACAAGCTGGCCGAGAAGATCTCGCCGGTGATGAACGAGGCCGAGCTGCAACAACTCATCGGCGACCACTACCTGGGCGAAGCGCAGCTGCTGACCACCGGCGCCGAGGAGAACCTGTTGCGTCTGGCGGAACTTCGCGGCGCGATGAGTGCCGACGATGCCGCACGCTGGGCGCAGATCAAGCGCGATTTCCTGCGCAACAAGGCGATGGGCTCCGACGATGCCGATGTCGGTGGCCGCGTGGTCGCGCAGCTGGCCGACATCGCCGGCGGATTGCAGGCGATGGGTCAGGCCAAAGAGGTCGCGCCACCGCCTGCGCCGGCAAGCGAGCCGGCGCCATGGCACGAAGTGCTCGCATTGCTGCAGCGCGTGGCCGAACAGCGCCGTGCGCCTGACACCGCGCCGCGGGCATCGTCATTGCCCGACGCACTGCCGGAGGCGATGCGGGAGGCGATCGCGCCGTTGCTGGAGGCGATCCGCTCCAGCCACGACCAGCAGGAGAAGATCAACGCCGCGGTACTGCATCTGGCCAACGTCTTCCGCGAGGACATCGTGACGCGGACCAAACCCGCGGCGACCGGTCGAAAGCAGCATCGGCCGACGCCGGTCGAGAAGCCGCTCGACGAGGCGCTGCAGAACCTCGGCGACAACGGCCAGGGCGTCTGGCCGCCGCGATGACATCCCGCCAGGCCGGCAGCGATTCCAGCCCGGAGCCGCGCGAGGTCGCGGACGGCGGTCCGTTTGCCGTCCAGGGCCTGGGCGCGGCGCTCGTCGCGCAGGCTGACCTGGATGCGATCACCACGCTGATCCAGGGCCTGCCGACCGCGTCGCTGCTGGAACAGCTCGATGCCGTGGTCGCTGCGCTGGACAGCACCGATCCGGCACGCACGCGTCGTCGCGCCGGCTGGCTGGGGCTGCTGATTGGTCGCGATCTCGTCGCGCAGGCGCAGGTTGACCCGGTCGAGCAGCGGGTGCGCGTCGCACTGTCGTCCGCGCAGGTGCTTGCCGTCGAGCTGGCAGCACAGCTGGCGAAACTGCAGGCCGCAGCCGACGGTCTGCAGCGTCAGCTGGGACTGCTGGATGCGACCGTCAACGATGCCCGCGCTTCCGCGCCTGTGGATGACCGGTCGCTGCGCCGACTCGTTCACCTGGACCTGATCGCCGCCTCCTGGACGGCCACGCTCGCGCACGTGGCCATGGTGCGCGATCACGCCCGTCGCCTGATCGACCGCCATGAGCAGGTGAGCGACGTGCTCGTGCCGCTCTGGCGGCAGCACGCGGCGGCCAGCGCGGCCGGCACCCAGTTACGCTCCGATGCAGGGCCCGATCGCTTCAGTCAGTTGCAGCGCGAGCTGCGCGTCGGGCTGGCGTCACTGCATCAATCCACTGAAGCGCTTCCGCCGCAACACACCGAAACCGCTGCCGCACCCAAGGAGCCTTTGCCATGAACACGTCCGCCACGGAAGTCGTGACTTCACCACCTGCGCTCGACGAGGCCGCTCTGCTGGCCCTGGGCCTGACCTCGGCCGACAACGGCCGCATCGCCGAGATCGGCAAGTCGCTGCAGGATGTCGCACCTGCCGGCCTGCAGGGTTTTGGCAGCGAGGCGGCGACGCGGACCACGCAGTTCTCCAGCCAGTTGCTCGACCAGGTCCGCAATCGCGACCTCGACGCGACCGGCAGCAAGCTCGGCGAAGTGGTGCGCATTGCCCGCACGCTGAACCTGCAGAAGCTTGGCCGGCGCTCGAAGCTGCCCTTCGTCGGCCCGCTGATCGATCGTCTGCGCTCGTCCAAGGGTGAGCTGGTGCAGAAGTTCAGCAACACCAACCAGCAGATCGAACAGCTGATGGGCGATGTCTCGCGCCAGCAGGACGACCTCGCCGCGCGGGTCCGTGACTTCGACCGCATGCACGAGATCGTCCGCGAGGAGCGCCACGAGCTGGCCCTGCACGTGGCCGCCGGCAAGCTGCGCCTGGCTGCGCTCGATCAGGAGCGTCGCGGCCTGGAGGGGGCGGAGGACCCGCAGTCGCGCACGCGTCGCGCCGAACTCGATACCGCCACCCGCCTGCTCGACAAGCGCGTCGGCGACCTCGGGTTGCTGCAGCACTCGGCCGACCAGACCCTGCCGATGATCCGCATCATCCAGGCCAACGCGATCCAGCTGATCGAGAAGTTCACCGCGGTCCGCGACATCACCATCCCCGCCTGGAAGCGCAGCTTCGCCATCCAACTGTCGCTGCAGGAGCAGAAAGGCGCAGTCGAGCTGGCCACCGCCATCGACGATGCCACCAACGAGATGCTGCGCAGCAACGCCGACCTGCTGCACCAGAACTCGGTGGCGACAGCCAAGGCCAACCAGCGCGGCGTGATCGACGTGGAGACGCTGCAGTTCGTCCACGACCGCCTGATCCAGACCGTCGAGGACGTGCGCGCGATCCACCGCGAAGGCATCGAGAAGCGCCGCCAGGCCGAAGTCGAACTGGCGAAGATGCGCGACGACGTGCAAAAGCGCCTGGCCGCACCGACCGTCGAAACGCGCTGACCGGGGCCGACATGGATTTCACCCAGCTCGACCGGACCCTGCGCGACTACGCGACCGACCTCAACCTCGACAACGAGGAGCGCTTCGAACTGCGCGAGCTGGGCGCGCGGATCGACGCCGAGCGCATCCGCTACCTGCGCAACCGCGCCTTCGACATGGCCCGGGAGATGATGCAGGCCGATCCGGCCAAGGTGCTCGATGCGCTGCGCTGGCTCGAACAGGTGGTCAAGACGCTGGACCTGTCCTTTGTCACCGCCGCCGCCGGCACCACCGCGTTCTTCACCCCGGGTGACAGCTGCCTGCGCAAGCTGCGCGAGCTGTGCCGGGGCAGCAGGCGCGCGATCGATGTGTGCGTCTACACCATCGCCGACGACCGCCTCACCGACGAACTGCTGGCTGCCCACCGTCGTGGCGTGAAGGTGCGCATCATCAGCGACAACGACAAGCGCTTCGACAGCGGCAGCGACGTGCCACAGCTCGCCGCCGCCGGCATCGAGGTGCGCATCGACGACACGCCGTTCCACATGCACCACAAGTTCGCGTTGTTCGACGGCGAGCAGCTGGCCAACGGCAGCTTCAACTGGACGCGAAGCGCGAGCTCGTCGAACCAGGAGAACCTGGTGGTCAGTCGCGACGGCTATCTGGTGCGCTGTTTCGGCGGCCAGTTCGAGGAGCTCTGGAGCCGCTTCGGGCCATTGTAGGAGCGAGCTTGCTCGCGAACGTCGCGAGTCGGGTGCTGCGGACGCGGGTCGCGAGCAAGCTCGCTCCTACGTCACGGTGCTTCGCGCTTGCGGTACGCGACGATGATCACCAGGTCGTCCTTGCCACGTTGGGCCAGGGCGTGCGTACTGCCGTTGCGCGTGAGGACCGCGTCACCGGGCCCGACCTCGCGGCGCTTGCCGTCGAGCAGCAGTTCGCCGCGGCCGGACAGGACGTAGTAGATCTCGTCCTTGTCGTTGCGATGCTCGCCGATGGTCGCGCCCGGGTGCAGGGCGCGCTGGCGGAAGATCAGGTCGAAGTCGGCCGCGTCGGCGAAGAACGGGTAGGCGGTGGTCGTGCCCTGGCCCTCGTGCGGGCCGGGCTGCTGCACCGCGATGTCGCGCGCCTGCTCGACGTAGGAGTCGCGGCGCGGTTCGCCGGCGGCAGCGGTGCCGCAGGCGAGCGCAGCGACGAGGGTGATCACGTTGAAGGTGTGTGCACGCATCGTCGCCTCCGACATCCAGTCCGCTTGATCAGCGCGCCAGCCAGCCGCCGTCGACCGGGATGATCGCACCGTTGACGTAGTCCGAAGCACGCGAGGCCAGGAACACCGCCGCGCCACCCAGGTCCGACGGTTCACCCCAGCGCCCGGCCGGGATGCGGCCGAGGATCTGCGCATTGCGATCCTCGTCCGCACGCAACTGCGAGGTGTTGTTGGTGGCCATGTACCCCGGCGCGATCGCGTTGACGTTCAGTCCCTTGCTCGCCCATTCGTTGGCCAGCAGCCGCGTGATGCCGGCGATGCCGCTCTTGCTGGCCGCATACGACGGCACGCGGATGCCGCCCTGGAACGACAGCATCGAGGCGATGTTGATGATCTTGCCGCTGCCCTGGCCGATCATGTGCCGGCCGGCCGCCTGGGCGAGGAAGAACGCCGACTTGAGGTTGACGTTCATGACGTCGTCCCAGTCCTGCTCGCTGAAATCGACCGCATCGGCGCGGCGGATCATGCCGGCGTTATTGACCAGGATGTCGAGGCCGCCGAGTCCGTCGACGGTCTCGCGCACGATCCGCTCGACCGGCTCCAGGCTCGACAGGTTGGCCTCGATCGCGATGAAGCGGCGGCCCAGGGCACGCACCTTCTCGCCGGTCTCGGTCGGCGCCGAAGTGCCGGCCGCGGCGATGTCGGCGCCGGCCTGCGCCAGCGCCAGGGCGATGCCCTGGCCCAGGCCGGTGTTGGCACCGGTGACGACGGCGACCTTGCCCTGCAGGTTGAAGATTTCCGTGCCCATGCGTCCCCTTACTTGAGCTGGCAGATGTCGAGCTGGTTCATGTCGGTGTAGTCGAGGTTCTCGCCGCCCATCGCCCAGATGAAGCAGTAGTTCTTGGTGCCCGAGCCCATGTGGATCGACCACGGCGGCGACACCACGGCCTCGTCGTTGGCGATGACGATGTGGCGCATGTCAGCCGGCTCGCCCATGAAGTGCATGACGCGTTCGCTGCCCAGGTCGAAGTAGAAATAGACCTCCGAGCGGCGGTCGTGCAGGTGCGGCGGCATGGTGTTCCAGACGCTGCCGGTCTTGAGGATGGTCAGGCCGAGCAGCAGCTGGCACGACTTGCACGTGGCCGGGACGATGTACTGGTAGATCGTGCGCTCGTTGGAGGTCTCCAGCGAACCGCGCTCGAGCGGCACAGCCTGCGAGATCGAGATGTGCTTGGTTTCAAAGCGCGTGTGTGCCGGCGTCGAGGCGAGGTAGAACTTGGCCGGATTGGCGGCATCGCTCGAAGCAAACTCCACTTTCTCGCTGCCCATCGGCACGTACAGGCCGTCCTTGGGCTCGAGCGTGTAGGCGGTGCCGTCGACGGTGACCGTACCGGTGCCGCTGCCGACGTTGACCACGCCCAGCTCGCGACGCTGCAGGAACGGCTGGCCGGCGGCCGAGGCCGGCTCGGTCTGCGCGGGCAGGGCGACCGGCGCGGTGGTCGGGGCGGCGCCGCCGATCACGAAGCGCTCGTTGTGCGAGTAGTTGAGGACGACTTGCCCGGCGACGAACAGGTCCTGGATCAGGTAGCGCTCGCGCAGCTGGTCGTTGCTGGCCCCGTCCATCATGTCGGGGTGGGTGGCGTGGTAGGTCTTGCGGAACATCGGGCCTCCGAAACGTGCTGTTTGCCGGGTGCCAGCAGGCGCGCGGCGGGATGATCTGGCGATGATAGCGGGGTTTTGGTAACCGGTGTCAAAAGCGCCGCCGAACCGTAGGAGCGAGCTTGCTCGCGATCAGGCGTCTAGCGCAGGGGTCGCCTGTGTGGAGCCTGAAACGCCCCGGTCGCGAGCAAGCTCGCTCCTACAAAGGGAGCGGATGGGGTGGTCAGGCCTTCGGCCGCTGGCTCGAATCGCGCACGACCAGCTGCGGCGTTACCGTCCGCGGTACCGCCGGTGCGGCGGCCTCGTTGGCCAGCAGCATCTGCGCCGCCTGGCGGCCGAGGTCGCGGATCGGCGAGTGGATCGTGGTCAGCGCCGGCCACAGCTGCGAGGCTAGTGGGCTGTCGTCGTAGCCGACCACCGACAGGTCGCCGGGGATCGACAGGCCGCGGCGCATCGCCGCCTTGTACACGCCGGCGGCCATTTCGTCGTTGCAGGCGAAGATCGCGGTCGGCCGCGGCGACTTGGCCAGCAGGTACTCCGCGCCGGCGACGCCGGATTCGAAGGTGTAACCGCCTTCGAACATGTAGTCCGGCGACAGCTCGATGCCGCGCTCTGCCAGGCCTGCAAGGAATCCGCCGCCGCGCTCGATGGTCGACCGGTAACGCCGCGGGCCGGTGATCAGGCCGAGCGTGCGGTGGCCGAGCGATTCCAGGTAATTGGCCGCTTCCGTGCCGGCGCGGCGGTCGTGGGTGACCACCATGTTGCTGGCCTGGTCGAGCGGGATCGAGGCGATGCGCACGTAGCGCACGCCGATCTCGCGCAAGGCGGTCGCCAGCTGCTCGTCCTCGGACACGCGCGGGATCAGGATCACGCCATGCAGCTTCTGCTGCTGGGCGAAACGCCGCACACCGTCGATGTAGTCCTCTTTCGAGCTGTCGCACGGGTGCACGACCAGCTCGTAGCCGGAGTCGCGCAACGCATCCAGCGCGCCGTACTGCATGTTGACGATGAACTGCGCGGTCGGGTTGTCGTAGACCAGGCCGATCAGGAACGAGCGCCGGAACGCCAGGCCGCGTGCCTGCGGGTCGGGCGAGTAGCCCAGCTGCTTCATCAGCGCCAGGACCTTCTCGCGCGTCTCCGGATGCACCAGCGGCGAATCGTTGATCACCCGCGACACGGTCTTCTTCGACACGCCGGTGAGGCGGGCGATGTCGTTGATCGTCGCCTTGCCCGCCAGCATCACCGGCTCCGACGGCGCCGCCGTGGCGGTGGCCGTGGTGGTGCGGACGCGGCGGCGGGGTCGGGAGGTGGTGTCGGTCATGGGCAGCCCGTGGGTTGGCCCATTCTAGCCGCCGCCGGCGCGGCAGCGGCGGTTGCCGGGGCCACGCCGCTTCACTTCATCATTGCCGGCAGCCACAGCGACAGCTGCGGCACGAAGGTCACCACCAGCAGCACTGCGAAGGCCGCCAGCCAGAACGGCCAGATCGTCTTGAGGGTGTCGCCGATGCTGATCTTGCCGATCGCGGTACCGACGAACAGCACCGACCCCAGCGGCGGCGAGATCAGGCTGATGCCGCCCTTGAGGATCAGGATCACGCCGAAATGCACAGGGTCCACGCCTATCGCCTTGGCCAGCGGCAGGAAGATCGGGGTGCAGATGATGATCATCGGCGCCAGGTCCATGAAGGTGCCCAGCACCAGCAGGATCAGGATCATCAGCAACAGCAGCAGGTTCTTGTCGGTGGTGATGCTGGTCAGCCCGTCGACCGCGGCCGACGGCACCTGGAGGTAGGCGAGCAGCCAGCCGAACGAGGCCGCCGAGGCGATCACGAACAGGATCATGCCGGTGGTGCGCGCCGCCCCGGTGACGGTCTCGAGGAAATCGCGCCAGCTCAGGTTGCGATAGATCAGCGCCGTCACCAGCAGGGCGTAGACCACCGCGATGGCCGCGCTCTCGACCGCGGTGAAGATGCCGGCGCGGATGCCGACGAAGATCAGTGCGACCAGCAGCAGCCCCGGCGCCGCCGCAACCAGGCGCCGCAGCACCACGCCGAAACCGGGGAACGCCTCGATGGCGTAGCCGCGGCGGCGGGCGATGATCCAGCAGGTGACCATCAGCGTGGCCGTCATCAGCAGCGCCGGCAGGATGCCTGCGGCGAACAGGTCGGCAATGGAGATGCTGCCGCCGGCGGAGGCCGAGTACAGGATCAGGTTGTGCGAGGGCGGCACCAGCAGCGCGACCATCGCCGCGGTCATGGTGACGTTGACGGCGAAGTCGCGGTCGAAGCCGCGGCGCACCATCTGCGGGATCATCGCGCTGCCGATCGCCGACACGTCGGCAATCGCGGAACCCGACACGCCGCCGAAGAACAGCGACGACAGCACGCTGACCTGGCCCAGGCCGCCACGCAGGTGGCCGACCAGCGAAGACGCCAGGCCGATCAGGCGCTCGGAAATGCCGCCGCGCAGCATAATCTCGCCGGCGAAGATGAAGAGCGGAATGGCGATCAGCGAGGCCGAGCCGGCACCGGCGGCGGTCTGCTGCACCATCACGATCGGCGGCAGGCCGATGTAGAGCAGCGTCGCCAGCGCGGCGGAGGCGAGAGAGAACGCGACCGGCACGCCAATGATGAGCAGCACGCCGAACACGACGAACAGGACGGTGACTTCCATCATTTACTCCGCATCGAAGCAGCGGGCGTGGTGATGACCGCGACCAGGCGCTGCAGGGCAAACAGGACCATCAACGCACCGGCGATGGACATCGGCGCGTACACCGCGCTCTGCGGCATCGGCGCGCCCGCCATGGGGATGTCGATGCCGTCGAGCAGCAGCTCGCCGCCCCATAGTGCAAGCACAAAACCAATACCGGCGATCACCAGGTTCGTTATCGACAGCATCACCTTGCGCACGGCCGGCGGCGCCCAATGCACAAGGATGAAGAAGCCGAAATGGGAGCCGCGGTGTACGCCGGCGGCCGCGCCGAAGCTCATCGCGGTGTTGAGCAGCAGCAGTGCGACCGGCTCGGTCCAGCCCGGTGAATCGTTGAGCACGTAGCGCGCGAACACCTGCAGCGCCTGCACCGCGACCATGCCGACCAGGGCGACGCCGGCGACGCCGGTGGCGACACTGGCAACGCGATCGAGCCAGGTGCGCGGGCCGTGTTCCGTCTGGCTGTCGGCGTGCTCGGCATCGACGTCCGGCGCAATTGCAATGGGAGCTTCTGCCATCGTCATGCCTCAGGCCAGTGAACGGATTTCGCGGTACAGCGCTTCGATCGCCGGTTCGCGGTGGTAGTCGGCCAGCAGTGGCGCCACGGCCTGGCGGAATGCGCCCAGGTCGCAGTCGTTCATGCGGACATTGGCGGCGATCAGTTCCTGGCGTGCCGTGGCTTCCGACTCGTCCCACAGCTTGCGCATCACCGCCACCGACGCGCGCGAGATGTCGAGCAGCAGGGCGCGGTCGCGCGGCTGCAGCGAATCCAGGCTGCGACGCGAGATCAGCAGCACGTCCGGCGAGTAGGAATGCTCGGTCTGCGACCAGTAGTGCGCGGCCTCGAACTGGCGGCTGGAGTGGAAGCTGCGCAGGTTGTTCTCGGCGCCGTCGATCAGGTGCGTCTGCAGTGCCGAGAACACTTCGCCGTAGGCCAGCGGTGTCGGGTTGCCGCCGAGCAGGCGGATCATCCGCATGAAGATGTCCGAGGCCGGCACGCGGAACTTGAGGCCGTGCATGTCGGCCGGCTCGCGGATCGGGCGGCGCACGTTGTAGAAGCAGCGCGCGCCGCAGTCGTAGATCGCCAGGCCGACCAGGTCGCGCTTCTCGAAGCCCTGCAGCACGGTCGCGCCGACCTTGCCGTCGAGTGCCGCGCGCAGGTGCGGCACCGAATCGAAGACATACGGCAGCGACAGCGCCTGGGTCAGCGGGAAGGCGTTGTTGAGCGCGCCGGAATAGACGCGGGTGATGTCGATCGCGCCGAAGCGGGCCATGTCGATGGCCTCCGACTCGCGGCCGAGCTGGCCGGAGTGGTACACGCGTAGCCGCAGGCGGCCGCCGGTTTCCTGTTCGAGCTGCTTGCCGATCCATTGCACGGCGGCAACGGTCGGGTAGTCCTTCACGTGGACGTCGGTGGCGGTGAGGATCCTGACATCGGAGCTGGGAACATCAGGGCTGGCGCCCAGCACCGGCAGCACCGAGGCGCCGCAAGCAGCAGCCATGCCGGCAAGGAAGCGGCGTCGCTGGATCATGCGCGGCCCTCGATCGTGGTGCTCTCGTCGATGGCGGTGGTCGTGCTGCACGTCAGTTCGCCCCAGCTGCCGAAGCTGATGCGCGAGTCCTGCCCGGCGAGGATGTCGTGGATGCCGGTCGCCGCGCCGGTGGTGACCAGCATGCCGGCCTTGAGCGGGTAGCCGCGGCTGGCGCAGCGCGAAAGGGCGAATGCGAGTGCGGCAAGCAGGCCGCCCGGAATCGAGTCGGCGCCGCCGCTGCCGACCGACGCACCGTCAATGAAGGTTTCGCAGCGCAGTCGCGCGCTGTCCACGGCCTGCCAGTCGGGCACTTCGGCGCCGAGGACCAGCCCGGTGTTGTTGCCGAAGTCCGAGACCACGATCGGCGGGCCCAGCACGTTGATCAGCGGCAGCGGGCTGCCGGCCAGCTCGACACCGATCAACAGCGCATCGACCAGCGTTGCGGCTTCGGCTTCGCTGAAAGTGGTCTTGTCGACAGGCGCATCGGCGCGCAGGCGGAAGACGTACTCGGCCTCGACCGCGGCAAAGCCGCCGGTGATCACCGCGAACTTGCCGACGCCGTCGGCAGGGACCTGGACCGCACCTTCGAAGATCGGGCCGACCAGGCGCTCCTCGCCCAGGCGCGCTTCCCAGTCGGCCGGAATGCGGCCGACCTTCCAGCCCACCACCGGCCGTCCCCACAGCGCGATGGCGTGATCCTGGACCGCGTAGCCCTGGTCGAGCGTCGCCGGCAGAGTGCCGGGGTAGTCCGGCAGCGCCACCGCCTGGCGCCGCGCCGCGACCAGCCGTTGCGCGATTGCGGCGCTGTCGGCGTTGTCCTCTTCCGGCGCGAGTCTGTCCATGCGGTGCGATTTCCCCTGGTGATGTCTCTTGATGGAGTTGTATAGGAAACCGGTGTCATTGACAATCGGGGCCTACACTCGGAACACGACTCGGGGAGAGGCACGGATGGGGACGATGGGTAAGGGGCGCGTTTTTCAGGGGATTGGGCGTGGATTTGCGGTCACCGCAGTGGCCCTGGCGATGGCCGGCCCGGGTCTGGCGGCGGAAACGACGCGCGCGGCTCCGGCCCCGGCCGTGTCCCAAAGGACAGACGCCATGACTTCCACGCTGGCCTTCCCCGGCGCGCAGGGCTGGGCCGCGCATACGCCGGGCGGCCGCGGCGGCCGGATCCTCCGCGTGACCACGCTGGAGGCCTCAGGCCCCGGCTCGTTCGCCGAGGCGCTGGCGGCAAGCGGCCCGCGCATCGTCGTGTTCGAGGTGGGCGGCGTGATCGACCTGGGCATGAAGGAACTGCGCATCACCGAGCCCTACCTGACCATTGCCGGCCAGACCGCACCGCAGCCCGGCATCACCTTCATCAAGGGTGGCCTGACCATCGCCACCCATGACGTGGTGATACGCCACATCCGCATGCGCCCGGGCGATGGCAACAAGCCCAAGTGGTCGGGCGACATCGACGCCATCACCACCGTGCGCGGCGCGCGCGACGTGATCGTCGACCACTGCTCGCTGACCTGGGCCACCGACGAGAACCTGTCGGCATCGAGCACGCGCTTCTTCGGCGAGAGCGAGAAGGAATGGATGGATGCCGCCTCGCGCCGCATCACCTACAGCAACAACATCATCGCCGAAGGCCTGGCCAATGCCACCCATGCCAAGGGCGAGCATTCCAAGGGCTCGCTGATCCACGACCACGTCAACGACGTGCTGATCATCGGCAACCTCTACGCGCACAACTACGAGCGCAACCCGCTGTTCAAGGGCGGCGCGCGCGGCCAGGTGGTCAACAACCTGATCTACGACCCCGGCCAGCGCGGCATGCACTACAACCTGATCGCCGAGGAATGGCTGGGTCATCCGTACTCGCGCGGGCAGGTGATCGCGCGCGGCAATGTCATGCGCGCCGGCATCTCGACCGAGGACGTGGCGTTCTTCAGCGTCGGCGGTTCCGGCGATGTCGATGTCTACCTGGACGACAACCTTGCCGTGGATCGCCTCGGCGCGCCGTTGCCGCAACAGGGCCGCTACACCACTACCACTATCAAGGTCGACGCGCTCAAGCGGCCACCGGCGTTGCCGTTCGGCGTGACCGTGCTGCCGTCGACGCAGGTGCAGGATGCGGTGATCGCCAATGCCGGTGCGCGGCCGTGGGACCGCGACGACGTCGATCGCCGGATCCTCGCCGACACGATCGAAGGGCGGGGGCGGATCATCGACAGCCAGGAGGAGGTCGGTGGGTATCCCAAGCAGGAGGCCACGACACAGGCGTTCGTGCCTGCCGATTGGGATCTGGACACGATGGAGCCGTTGAAGCCGCTGCCGCGGCGTGCGCCGTTGAAGTAAGGAGCGGGCCGGCTGCTCTCCCTGGCCGCTACCCGGCCTGATCCCCTCCGGTCCCCGGCCACCGCGCATGGCGCGGTGGCCTTCGGTGATGGCGAGCCGGGGGGGCTTCCGGGTATTTCGGCAATGTCTTGAATTCGTGACACGCGGATCTTTGGCCCGTATAGTGCGCCCATGCGCAGGACTCCCACCCGTATCGCGGGCCAAACGACCCCTCAAGGCCTGGGCCCGGCCTTGCGCGAGGCGCGCCGCGCTGCCCGATTGACGCAGGCAGAGTTGGCGGCCAAAGCCGGGATACACAGGCAAAAGCTGATTGAGCTCGAGCAGGGGAAGCCAGGTGTTGCGGTCGGGACATACCTTTCCGCTCTTGCGGCGCTGGGGCTCGAGGTAACCGTTCGGCCCAAGCGCATTTGCCTGGACGACTACCCTCAGCTCAGAAGGCTGGCCTGGAATCGAATCGGCGAGGCCTGGGTGAGCGAGACCGAGGCGTTGGCCTTGTACGAACGCAACTGGCATCTGGTTGACGAGCGGGAGATGCCAGCACACGAGCGGGCGTTGCTCCAGCATCTGGTTGCCACGCACGGCGGCGGAGTACTGCATGTTTAAGCGCCCCCATCACCAACGCGTCCTGCAGATCCTGCACGCGCTGGACAGCGACTTGCTGGCCAGGGCGAATTGCTACTTTGGCGGTGGCACCGCCATCGTGCTGGCACTGGGCGAATACCGCGAGTCTGTAGACATCGATTTCCTGTGCGCGGACCGGGACGGCTACCGACTGCTCCGTAGCGCCATCACACCGCCCACACTGGGCGCGATCCTGACCACGCCCATTCAACGTCGACGCGACGTGCGCACGGACCGCGACAAGATTTCCACCTATCTGGAGATCGACAACGCTCCGGTCAAGGTGGAGTTCGTACTCGAAGGGCGTATTGGCCTGGACGGCGCCATGGACCCGAACCTGCGCGTGCCGGTGCTCTCACGCGACGACATGTACGCGGAGAAGCTGCTCGCGAACACGGACCGGGGACTGGATCGCGCGACGATGAGTCGGGACCTCATCGATCTGGCCATGATGATCCGGGCGTGGGGGCCGATTCCCGAAGCGGCGTGGCTCAAGGGCGAGCAAGCCTACGGCAGCGCCTTGCATGACTACTTTGGCCGATGCGTCACGATGCTGGACGACCGCGAGTATCTGACACGGTGCTTGCAGACAATGGACATGAAGGCAGATCTGGCCAACGACATCATCGAAGCAGTCAACTCCGAGCGCCAGCGGTCGAAGTGACTGATGCCTTGGCGCTTCGACACTGGATCCCGGCGTTCGCCGGGATGACGAGGTCTCTGCTCCGGCTCAATGCAAACGGCGTCAGGGAGGGGGTTGCCAGCCGGACAACACGCGCTCGCGTACGTACAGGGCCAACTGGCGGGAATCGAGCTGGCGACGGTCGGCCGATGCATGCGCGCCGGGACCGCGGCTGTCGTGCTCGAACAGGCGCGCGAGCGCCGGCTCGAGCATCACGCGCTGGCCGTCGCGCGCGGTGTAGCCCATCGCGTCCCAACCCCTGGCGTCGATATGCCCGTCCATCCAGCACGACAGATACACCGCGGCACCCAGTGCATCCGGGTCGCCGTACTTGCCGTCGGCGAATGTGCGCCCTGGCCGCCATGCGCGCCCGAGCGCGACGCTGCCGTCGGGGATCTGCGGATCGCGGCTGAGGCGGCAGCGCGCGAATGTCAGTCCGTAGGCCTGCGAGGCCAGCGTGGATGGCACCGCCATGTAACCCTGGCGGTCCTTGCCGGGACGGAAGCGCGAATGCAGGCCGCAGTCCTCGAACAACGCGTTGCCGCTGCCGAAGACGAAGTCGACACTGCCGCTGATCCGGCAGTTGCGGAACAGGCTGCGCCCGGCATCGGCGAACAGCGTGTCCTGGTGGCCAATGAGATCGACATCCTCGAACAGGCAGCGGTCCGCGCCGGCATCGAGCATGAGAGCCACCGCCTGCGCCCCATTGGGTCCGATGGGCTCGAACTTCGGCGCGGCGAGGTTGCCGACATAGTCGAACGTGTTCTCGATCGCCAGGCGCTGCACGCGGAAATCCGGCGCGCGCACGGTCACGCTGGCGCAGCCCCAGGTGCCCCAGGGCTCGCCGTCCGGGCGCTTCATGCCGGCGGCCGCGTCGAAGCTGAGCACGCTGGCGCTGCGGTCCTCACCGACGAGATGGATCCAGGGCCGGTCGACCACCAGCTTCTCGTGCCAGCGCCCGCGCGTGATGAGGATGCGGAACGGCGAGCGTCCGTCCGCCGGCGCCGCGGCGATCGCCTCGCCGACGCTGGCGAACGTGCGCACGCCCGGATGGGGCGTGCGCGCGACGACGGCATCGAACGGTGGGGCGGTGGCTGCGGCGCGAAGCGGTGACACGGTCGCCACCGAGGCGGCCAGCGACGCCTGCAGCAGGCGTCGCCGTTGCATCCACACGTCATGGTTCCTGAAGTAGTTGCGCATCAAGCTCCGCTCCCCAACGGTTCGTGCCTACTTGTACGGACCTGTCCCCAGGATCACCGTCAACGGCACCGACCAGGTCGGATCGATGCGCCGGTACAGCGTCGGCGTCCATGCGACGTTCGGATCAAGCGGTGTGGTGCTGGTCGCGTTGAAGGCGGCGACCACATCGACTTCGCTGAAACGGGTCAGCCCGTTCAGCAGCGTCCCCCGGGCGTGCAGCGCGGTGCCATTGAAGCGTTCCACGAAAACGTCCGGCGTAACCGCGACGGGCATCAGGAAATGGTTGTTCTGGGCATGAATCTGCCCCTCGATGCCGGCGCCCCAGCTGTAACCGTAGGTCTGCGCACCGTCGCGGGTCAAGCTGTACTGGTTGTTGTAGACGTGGACCTGGCCGTAGCGCACGCGCGGCACGCGCTGGCCGAGGTCGTGGAACAGGTTGTGGTGCAGCGTCACGCGCAGCTTGCCACGATCGGCCACGGCACTGTCGGACGAACCGAACAGCATCGCCTTGTCGTGGTTGGCCAGCAGGTTCCAGGACACCGTGACCAGGTCCGATTCGTTGGTCACGTCGACCAATCCGTCATGCACCTGGTAGAGCCGGCCGAAATAGGTCGGCAGGGTGCTGTCGGCTGTGTCGATGTCGAGGAAGGCGTTGTGGTCGATCCAGACATGGGTCGAGTTGCGCACCGAGATCGCGTCGTACAGCGAGTTCCAGTTGCCTTCGGCGCCGTCGGTCGGCGCCCACTGCGGGAAGCAATCGTAGGTGTCGACGAAACTGAGGTTGCGCACGATCACGTTCATCGGCTGGTTGCCGCTGGTGCTGCTCGGGCGGATGTCGACCCAACCGCCGCGCAGGCCGGCGCCGCGACCGACGCCGACGAGGGTGGTGTTGGCGGGCACGCGGATGCGCACGCGCGCCTGCTGCGCCGCGGCCGAGGCCACGCGCGCGCGCTCGAGCGGCCCGCTGGGATTGACGCGCCCCCACACCGCCGGGTCGTAGGCGGCGAGGAAGGCATCGAGCGAGTAGGGCGTTGCGGTCTGCGGATCCGGTCGCGCGTAGTCGGTGCAGCTCAGTGCATGGCCGGCGTCGTCGACATTGGCGTCGATCATGCCGGTGATGCGGATGATCTTCGGTGTGGGATCGGGAAAGGCCAGCGCGGCGACCAGCGCATTGCGGTCGCTGACGTCGTGGACGCGGACGACATCCGCGGCCGAGCCACCGGTGGTGCCCTGCGGCAATGCCGCGGTGGGCAGCGATGCCCAGCCGTCATTGGCGGGCAGGGTCTGGCGTTCAAGAGGAAGCGGCGGCGCAGCGATCGCGCCCGGGGCGGACAGGGCCAACAACAGTGCGGACAGCAGGACGGACTGGCGAGTGCTCATCGGTACCGCTCCTTCGTGGTGTGGACGGAGCGGACGTCGGCAGCGGAGGCGGCACGGCGTCCGCTGGTGGGACACGACATGCGACTGCGGTGGTGATCCCTTCTCCCGCTGGCGGGAGAAGGTGCCCGAAGGGCGGATGAGGGCAGCTCTTTGCGGTGCCGAAAAAGCTGCCCTCACCCCAACCCCTCTCCCGCAAGCGGGAGAGGGGCTTCAAACTCGCATCAGAACTTGTAGCGGGCGCCCAGGAAGTACTGGCGACCGGTGTGGTGGTAGACCGAGGCGCGATCGCCGATCGAATCCACCCACTGGTCCTGGAACTCGTCGGTCAGGTTCAGGCCTTCCAGCGTCAGTTCGAAGTGATCGTTGATCTTGTACGAGGCCGACATGTCGAAGGTAAGCGTTTCGGCCGTGCCTTCCACGTCGTTGCCGTTGCGGCCCGGCACCGTGGTCAGGTAGTCGTCGCGGTAGGCCGCCGAGACGCGCGCGCTGAACTTGTCGCCTTCGTAGTAGAGCGTGGCGTTGTAGGCGTTCTTCGACAGACCGGTCAGGTCGGTGCGCAGCGACGGCGCGCCGGTCGAGGTCACGTACTGGATCTTGGAGTCGACGTAGGTGTAGTTGAGCTGCACACCGAAATCGCTCCAGAAGCCCGGCAGGAACACGAACGGCTGCTGGTAGGTGAACTCCAGGCCCTTGAGCGGACCGCCCTTGCTGTTGATCGGGACATTGAACTGGAAGTCGTCGTTGACCGTGGCGCCGGTGCCGACCAGCAGGCTCTCCGGCAGGCCGGAGGTGGAGTACGGACGGGTCTCGCGCGAGGTCAGGACGAAGGTGTCGATGTCCTTGTAGAACAGGCCCAGCGCCAGCAGCGATTCCTCGGCGAAGTACCACTCGAAGCTCAGGTCCGCGGTCGTGGCCCGGAACGGATCCAGCAACGGATTGCCACCGGTGACGACGCGGTTTCCGCCGCTGACGTTGACGGTGACGCCAGGGGTGAGGTTGCCCAGGCCCGGGCGCGCCATCACCTTCGATGCCGCCAGGCGGACCAGGAAGTCCGGCGTGACGTCGGCGACCAGGTTGAACGACGGCAGTGTGTCGTCGTAGCTGCGCGACACCGTAATCTGCTGCGCCGGCCCGCTGGCCGGAGTGGAGAAGCCGGTGGAGGTCTGCTTCGTGTCGACCTGGCGCACACCGACGTTGCCGCTCAGCGGCATGCTGCCGATCTGGGTGTTGAAGTCGGCCTGGATGAAGAAGCCCTGGTCGCGTTCGACCACGCTGCGGTTGTTGCCCAGCACGGCCGCTACGCGGTCGCTGACCGCGAAGATGCCTTCATTGCTGTAGATGTTGAAGGCACGGTTGAACGCATCGATGTCCGGGATCAGCCAGGTGCTGTCGCCGACGTTGGAGATGTCCTCCAGTCCGATCTGTCTGGTCAGGTCGGCCAGGGTGGTGCCGGCCGGAAGCCCGGGCACGATCAGTTCGGAGGCACGACGTTCCTCGCGCGTATCGAACGTGTACTCCTTGAACTGACCGCCGGCCTTGAGGCGGAAGGCGTCCGTCAGCTGCCAGGCAAAGCCGAGCTGGGCGTTGTCGATGGTGTTGTCGGCGAATTGCGGACGCAGGCGGATTTCCGAGCCCGGTACCGCGCTGGTGCCATTGACGAAGGACCACTGCGACGGGTCGTTGACGTCGAAGCCGTTGGTGATCACCGGCAGGCGGTTGTCGCCACGGTAGTCGTAGACGTAGCCCTGCGCATTGAGCTTGTCGATCGTGATGGTGGTCTGGATCGGGTTGTCGAACTCGGACTTGGCGCGACCGGCCTCGAAGTTCAGGCTGAAGTCGTCGGTCAGTTCATGGTCGGCGTAGAAATTGAACTGGGTGAACTTGGTCTCGAGTTCGTCGTAGCGCGCTTCCGAACGCACGTCGACGTTGTTGAACTGGCCGTACACCAGGTTGCCGCGACCATCGATGGCGCTGTCGACCACCACCGTCTCCGACTTGCCGGCCGCACCGCCACGGCTGAACGACAGGCCGTTGAGGAAGTTCTCCGTGCGCGTGGCATCGAGGTCGGCGTACATCACGTCCAGGCCCAGCGAGGTCTTGTCGCTGGGGTCGAACTGCAGCGACGCAGTCACGCCAAGTCGCTCCTGCTCGTGCTCGAGCACGCCGTAGCGCGGGATGCGCGGATGGAACACGGTCGCGCTTTCGGCGGCCGGCGTGCCCGAGAAGCCGCCGTTGGCGTTGCCCGGATCCCAGCGCACCGTGCTGTGGCCTTCCTCGACCAGGCGGCGCTTGGTGTAGGCGACCGACATCAGCGCGCCGAACTTGTTGTCGAACCAGGTGTTGCTCATCAGCATAGTGGCGCGCGGATCGAGATCCCCGGCCAGGTCGTTGTAACCCAGCTGCGCACCGGTGACGAAGGTGAAGCCGTCGTAGTCGAACGGACGCGCGGTCTGCAGGTCGACGGTGGCGCCGAGCGCGCCTTCCTCGATTTCGGCCGAGGCGGTCTTGCGCACGGTGATGCTGTTGAACAGCTCGGAGGCGAACACGTTGAAGTCGAAGCCGCGGCCGCGGTTGGCGCCGCCGGAACTGTCGGTGCCGCCGGTGGTGGTCAGCGCCTCCATGCCGTTGATGCGCACGCGGGTGAACTGGCTGTCGAGGCCGCGCACCGAGATCTGACGGCCTTCGCCGGCATCACGCGCGATCGACACGCCCGGAATGCGCTGCAGCGATTCGGCGAGGTTGAGGTCCGGGAAGTCGGCGATGTCCTCGGCGACGATGGCATCGACCACGCCAATCTCGCTGCGCTTCTTGTCCAGGGCCTTTTCCAGGCTGCCGCGGAAGCCGGTGACGACGACCGTGTCGAGATCGGTCGCCTCCTGGCGTTGCGCTGCGGCAGTATTGGCGACGGCTTCGGCCGGCGCGGCGGTGCTATTGGACGGTGACGCATCCTGGGCAAGCGCGCTCAGCGCCGCCATCTGGAGTGCCAGGCCTATCGAGGCCGCCAATAAGGTAACCGGTGTCTTTTTAGTGGCACGCTGAAATTGCATAGGTTCCCCTCCCATATGACGAATACAGCTTGTAAGGTGCTTGTTGACTGGCTTGCAGCGCTTGCTATGGTGATCCCGCGGTGCAAATGACACCGATGGTCAAAACCCTAGCAAAAGGGACAGCGCTTGGCATGCTGCGGTGCGCCATAAGGGGGTTGCCGGCCTCACGGAAGGCACGGCAACGGGGTTCAATAGGGGCAATTCCATCCTTCGGGAGCAGGGCGTGAGTCAACGGATCGTGTGTTTTGGGGAACTGCTGCTGCGCCTGTCGGCGCCGGTGCGCGAGCGTCTGCTGCAGTCGCCGGGCCTGGAGGTCCACATCGGTGGGGCCGAGGCCAATGTCGCCGTATCGCTGGCGCGGCTGGGCCATGACGCGGCGGTGGTCAGCACCGTGGCCGACAACGCATTGGGCGAGGCGGCGATCGGCGAACTGCGCCGGCACGGGGTCGACACGCGCCATGTGCGCACGGCGCCCGGACGGATGGGGCTGTACTTCCTGTCCCACGGCGCGATGCAGCGACCGAGCGAAGTGCTTTACGACCGCGCCGATTCGGCATTCGTGCGATCCACCGACTACGACTGGGACACGCTGCTCGACGGCGCCAGCTGGTTGCACCTGTCCGGCGTGAGTCCGGCGCTGGGCGCCGCCACCGCCGAGGCGACCATCGCCGCCGCGCAGGCCGCGCGCCGGCGCGGGCTCAAGGTGTCGTTCGACGGCAACTTCCGCGGCAAGCTCTGGCAGGCCTGGAACGGCGACGCCGCCGCGATCCTGCGCCGCATCTTCGCCGAGGCAGACCTGGTGTTCGCCGACCATCGCGATATAGAAGTAGTGCTCGGCAAGCGCAGCGCCGCCGAAGGCGAGGATGCGGTAGCCGAGGCGGCTGCGCATGCCTTCGGCGCATTCGAGCATCTGCAATGGCTCGCCTGCACCTTGCGCAGCCAGCACAGCGTCGACCACCACACGCTGTCGGCGGTGATGGTCGGTCGCGACGGCGCGCGCCATCGCGCGCCGGCCTACGAGCTGGAGGCGATCGTCGACCGCATCGGCACCGGCGACGCCTTTGCCGCCGGCGTCCTGCACGGCCTGATCACCGGCATGGCAGCGCCCGAGTTGCTCCATTTCGGTCTGGGTGCGGCCTGCCTGAAGCACTCGCTGCCGGGTGACTTCAACCTGGTCTCGCGCGAAGACGTCGAGGCGTTCACCGCACAGGCCGGCTTCCATGTCCGTCGTTGACGCCCTGGCGCTGCTGCGCGGCAGTCGCATCATCCCGGTCTACACCCCCGGCAGCGTCGATGAAGCCGTGGCGGTGGCGCAGGCGCTGCTGCGCGGTGGCATCGATGCGATCGAAGTGACGCTGCGCACGCCGGTGGCGCTCGACGCGATCGCCGCGGTCGCCGCGCACGTGCCGGGAATGAAGGTCGGCGCCGGCACCGTGCTCGATGCCACCCAGATGCGCCAGGTGCAGCGCGCCGGCGCATCGTTCGCGGTGTCACCCGGATCCTCGCCGCAACTGCTGGCCGCCGCCCGCGAGGAATCGATGGCCTACCTGCCGGGCGTTGCCACCGGCAGCGAGGTGATGGCGGCCGCCGGCTTCGACCTGCTCAAGCTGTTCCCCGCGCAGGCGATCAATGCACTGGGTTTGCTGGCGGCCTGGCGCGGGCCATTTGCCCAGGTCCGCTTCTGTCCGACCGGCGGCATCGACGCCGCACGCGCGCCCGAATACCTGCGCCAGCCCAATGTCGCGTGCCTGGGCGGCTCATGGCTGACACCGGCCGATGCACTGGCGCAAGGCGACTGGGAACGCATCGAAACCCTGGCGCGCGAGGCCGCTGCACTGTCGATTGTCTGACCGACAAACGGCCAAAGTGGCCCACTGTGGCGCTCGTTGGCGAAGAAAGTAGCAATTTCCCGCATTTTTTCGCCTCATACCACTTGGCGGCGCACTTGCCTTGCCCTACATTCCGCTTGCCTAGCGGGGAAATCCGGGCACCCATCAACTAATCGAGTATTACGAGACACATATGGCGAAGACGAAGAAAGTGGCAAAGAAGGCCGCGCCGAAGAAGGCCGCCGCCGCCAAGCCGGCTGCACCGAAGCCGATCAAGGAAGCGCTGACCAAGTCGGGCCTGGTTGCGCACATCGCCGAGGCCGCGGGCGTCGCTGCCAAGGACGTGCGTGCTGTCCTGGCTGCTCTGGAAGGTGCCGTGCACGGCTCGGTCAGCAAGAAGGGCGCGGGTGCGTTCACCCTGCCGGGCCTGCTGAAGATCACCGCCGTCAGCGTTGCGGCCAAGCCGAAGCGCAAGGGCATCAACCCGTTCACCAAGGAAGAAGTCTGGTTTGCCGCCAAGCCGGCTTCGGTCAAGGTCAAGGTCCGTCCGCTGAAGAAGCTCAAGGACGCCGCGGCCTAAGCTGCGTGATTCCTGGATGCGGTGTGCGCAGGCACACCGCATCCGCTCCGGCCGATGCGCATGCGGCCGTGGATCTGCTGTCTGCGGGCACAACGCCCGTTTGCGAAGCGACCTGCCCTCAGCGGTCGAGCAGCCCCAGCGCCACCGCCGCAACCACATCGTCTTCGCGATCGATGTCCAGCCGCAGTTCCGGCGCGTCCAGCCGCCACACCGACCCGGCCATCGCCGTCAGTTGCGCACCCAGTCCGCGGTCGCCCTGAAGCCGCGCCGACGCCTCCATCAGCAGCGCCATCGTGACCAGCGCCGGGATACCGGCAGCATCGTCATGGGCGGTCGCCGCGCAGCCCGAAGCGGATTGGCTGGCGCCGTCCAGCAGCGCCTGCAGATGATGGATCCCGAGCGCGGGCTGGTCGCAGCCAAGCACCAGCACCTTGCCTTCGAACCCCGCCAGCGCCGATGTGGCGCATTGCAGGCTGCTCGACAGCCCCTGCGACCAGTCGTTGTTGACGATGCGTTCGGCGTCGAAGCCGGCGCCGGCCTCGGCGATCCGCATCGCATCGGCGCCCGTCACCAATAGCAGGCGTTGCGGATGCGTTGCAGCGGCCAGGCGCAGGACGCGATGGACCAGGGTCTCGCCATCGCGGCACAGCAACTGCTTGGGACGTCCGAGTCGGCGGCTGCCGCCTGCGGCGAGCACCACCGCGGCATGCGTCGAAGCCGCCTTGCTCACGCACGGCCCCCATGCAAATGGTTCTGCAACTGCGCGGCGATGCTCAGCGCGATCGCTTCCGGTCCGCTGCCGCCGAGCGCGAGCCCGACCGGCGAGTGCAGGCGCGGCAGCAACGCCTCGCGAACGGCGGCGGGCAGGACGCGGAACAGGTCTTCGCGACGCCGCACCGGACCGAGCAGGCCGACGAAACGGATCGTGCTGTCTGCCAGCGCCGCCAATGCTTCGCGATCGAGCTCGAAATGGTGGTGCATCACCAGCGCCGCGTCGAACTGACCGTCGGCGGCCGGCAGCACCTGCGCCGGCGACCGGGCGATGGCGACGTCGGCATCGTCGCCGATGGGCAGCCAGCGCGGACGGCGCTCCACCAGCGTGGTGGTGATGCCGAGCAGGCGCAACATGGGCAGCAGCAGCGGTGTTTCCGGACCGGCGCCCAGCAGCAGCACCGCCGGCGGGCGCGCGATGCTGAGCGTCCATGCCGGCGGCGGATCCGGCCACGGCACGCTGGCGGCCTGGAAACGGTAAACGCCCTGTTGCGTGCCGATACCCGCGTTGACAGTGCCGCCAGGCTCCAGGGTGACATCGAGTGGGCCCTGCCGCGCGCGCCATGCGGTGATCAGTGCCGGCCATGGCGCCAGCGGCGCCAGCGGAAGCAGGGCGATGCGCAAGCGGCCACGGCAGCCCACGGCGGAGCCGGAGAGCAGGTCTTCATCGTTGCGCGTGTCGATTTCCAGCCACTGGATCGCCTGCGTGCGCACTGCCTCCTCGGCGCGCAGCGCGATCTCCGGCTCCAGGCATCCGCCGCTGAGCCAGCCGACCTGGCGGCCTTCGCTGCCGAACAGCGCCAGTGCCCCGGCATGGACGTAGGTCGACCCGGACGTTTCCAGCACCAGCGCAAGCGCGGCCGGCTCGGCGTGTGCGATCGCGTGGGCAGCGGCTTCGAGCACGCCACGGGTGGCGCCGGGCAGGAAGAGGTCCATGGCGCGAGTCTAGGGCCTCCACTGGGCGTCGTGCCGTGATCGCCCGGCGTGCACGCAGCCCAAGCACGCGCGGTGCTAGGCTCGCCGAGTCCCCAGCCGCCGCAAGGGAATCGCCATGAAGTTGCTAGTCAACGGCAGCGAGCACGAGATCACCGCACCGGCCGACATGCCGCTGCTGTGGGTGCTGCGCGATCTGCTTCACCTCACCGGCACCAAGTTCGGCTGCGGCATCGCCCAGTGCGGCGCCTGCACGGTGCACGTCGACGGCGCGCCGCGACGGGCCTGCGTGACCCCGGTCGCGAGCGTCGCGGGCAAGCAGATCACCACCATCGAAGGCCTGTCGAAGGACGGCTCGCATCCGGTGCAGCAGGCCTGGGCCGAGCTCGACGTGGTCCAGTGCGGTTACTGCCAGTCCGGCCAGATCATGTCGGCCGCGGCGCTGCTGGCGAAGGTGCCGGCGCCTACCGATACCGACATCGACCAGGCCCTTTCCGGGAACATCTGCCGCTGCGGCACCTACCAGCGCATCCGCGCCGCGGTGCATCGCGCCGCCGAACTGGACAAGGCCTGACCGAGCAAGCGCAAGCAACGCTTCACGGAGATCCCATGAACGCCGCGATGCAAGCATCCCGTCGCCGATTCCTGAAGGCCGGTGCCGCCGCAGGTGCGGGCCTGGTGGTGGCCTTTGTCATTCCCGGCGCAAGCCGCTTCGCCATGGCCCAGGCCGAGGCGGGCGCGGTATCCGCCTTCGCGCCCAATGCCTTCCTGCGCGTGGGCAGCGACGACAGCGTGACCGTGCTGGTCGCGCATTCGGAAATGGGCCAGGGCATCTGGACGGGCCTGGCGATGCTGATCGCCGAGGATCTCGACGCCGACTGGTCCAAGGTCAAGGTCGAGCACGCACCGGCGGCACCGGTCTATGCCCACACCGCCTTCGGCATGCAGATGACCGGCGGATCGACGTCGACGTGGTCCGAGTTCGACCGCTACCGCCAGGCCGGCGCCACCGCCCGCGCGCTGCTGGTCGCCGCGGCCGCGCAGCGCTTCGGCGTGCCGGTCGATCAGGTCCGCACCGAGAACGGCGTGGCCATCGCCGGTGACCAGCGCGCCCGTTACGGTGAACTGGCGCAGGCGGCTTCGCAGTTGCCGGTACCGGCGCAGGTGGCACTCAAGGACGCCAAGGACTGGAAACTGATCGGCCATCCGACCAAGCGCCTGGACACGCCGGAGAAGATCACCGGCCGTGCGCAGTTCGGCATGGACGTGCAGTTCGATGGCCTGCTGACGGCGCTGGTTGCGCGCGCGCCGGTGTTTGGCGGGACGGTGAAATCATTCGACGCCACCGCCGCCAAGGCGGTTCCCGGCGTGCGCAACGTGGTGCAGGTTCCGTCCGGCGTGGCGGTGGTGGCCGATCATTTCTGGGCGGCAAAGCTCGGCCGCGACGCACTGCGCATCGACTGGGACCTCGGCCCGAATGCCGCGCTCGACAGCGCTGCCATGCGCGAACAGTTCCGTGCACTGGCCGCCAGCGCCGGCATCGTAGCCAGCAGCGCCGGCGACGCCAAGGGTGGGTTCGCCAAGGCGGCAAAAACGCTGGAAGCCGAGTACAACGTGCCCTACCTGGCGCACGCGCCGATGGAACCGCTCAATTGCACCGTCAAGATCGACGACGACGGCTGCGAGATCTGGACCGGCACCCAGTTCCAGACCATCGACCAGCAGGTCGCGGCGAAGATCACTGGCCTCAAGCCCGAGCAGGTGCAGATCCACACCACCTTCCTCGGCGGCGGCTTCGGCCGGCGCGCGACACCCACCTCCGACTTCGTCAGCGAGGCGGTGCAGGTGGCCAAGGCCGCCGGCGCGCCGGTGAAGACCGTCTGGACGCGCGAGGATGACGTACGCGGCGGCTATTACCGCCCGATGTACCTGCAGCACGCGCGCATCGGCCTGGACGCGCAGGGCATGCCGATCGCCTGGCACCACGTGCTGGTCGGCCAGTCGATCCTCGCCGGCACGCCATTCGAGTCGGTGATGGTCAAGAACGGCATCGACGCGACCTCGGTCGAGGGCGTCGCCGATTCGCCGTACCTCAAGGACATCGCCGACCACCGCGTCGAACTGCATTCGCCACGCACCGGTATTCCGGTGCTGTGGTGGCGCTCGGTCGGGCACAGCTACAACGCCTTCGTGATGGAAAGCCTGGTCGACGAACTCGCCCACGCCGCCGGCAAGGACCCGGTCGAGTACCGCCGCGCCCTGCTCAAGAACCACCCGCGCCACCTGGCCGCGCTGAACCTGGCCGCGGAGAAGGCCGGCTGGGGAACGCCGCTGCCCAAGGGGCGCGGGCGCGGTGTCGCCGTGCACGAATCGTTCGGCAGCTATCTGGCGCAGGTCGCCGAAGTGTCGGTGGAGAACGGCGCGATCCGCGTGCATCGGGTCGTGTGCGCGATCGACTGCGGCCTGGCGGTGAATCCGGAGGGCGTGCGCGCGCAGATGGAATCGGGCATTGCCTTTGGACTGGGCGCGGCGTTGCACAGCGCGCTGACCTTCAAGGACGGCCACGTGCAGGAGTCGAACTACCACGACTACCAGGTGCTGCGGCTGAGCGAGATGCCGAAGATCGAAGCCCACATCGTCGCCAGCAGCGAAAAGATGGGCGGCGCCGGCGAACCCGGAACCGCGCCGATCGCACCGGCGGTGGCCAATGCCGTTTTCGCCCTGACCGGACAGCGCCTGCGCGAGCTGCCGCTGCGCCTGGCAGCCACCCCCGCAGCGACAGCCTGAGGAGCCGACCATGCGTGTCGCCATCGCATCGCTGTACGCGTCGACGCTGATCCTCGCGGCGACGGCCTGTACGCAGAAGGTGAGCCCGGAGCAACAGGCTCGCGGCGTGGAAGCCTTTGCCACGATCGAAAAGGTGTTCCAGCACCCGCGCTGCAGCAACTGCCACATTCCCGGCGACCAGCCGCTGCAGTTCGATGCGCAGGCGCCGCACATGATGAACGTCGTGCGCGGCCCCGATGGCAAGGGCGCAGCGGGCCTGCCGTGCGCGAGTTGCCACGGCGAAGCCAACCTGCCGGCCAGCTACGGACCGAACGCACCGCCGGGTGCACCGCACTGGTCGCTGCCGCCGCCGGATCACAAGATGGCGTGGATCGGACTGCCCGCGTCGCAACTGTGCGAGATGATCAAGGACCGCAAGCGCAACGGCGATCGCGACTTCGCCGCGCTGTTCAAGCACGTCTCCGAGGACAAGCTGGTGCTGTGGGGCTGGGCACCCGGCGGCAACCGCGCGCCGGTGCCGGTGCCGCACGATCAGTTCGTGCTGGCGTTCAAGGCCTGGATCGACGCGGGCGGACCCTGCCCCTGACGCGCCGGCGCCTCCGCCCTTTGTAGGAGCGAGCTTGCTCGCGACCGGCCTTTCCGACGCCGCTCGCGAGCAAGCTCGCTCCTACCAGGAGGACCGGAGTCAGCTCCTGCGGTGCAGCCAGCGATACAGCACCGGCAGCACCAGCAACGTCAGCAGCGTCGACGACACGATCCCGCCGATCACCACCGTCGCCAGCGGGCGCTGCACCTCGGCACCCGCGCCCTGGTTGAACGCCATCGGCACGAAGCCCAGCGACGCCACCAGCGCGGTCATCAGCACCGGCCGCAACCGGCCGAGCGCACCCTCGACGATGGCCACGTCCAGCGCCGCACCTTGTTCGCGCAGCTTGCGGATGAAAGCGATCATCACCAGGCCGTTGAGCACCGCCACGCCCGACAACGCGATGAAGCCGACACCGGCAGAAATCGACAGTGGAATCCCGCGCAGGGCCAGCGCCACCACGCCACCGGTCAGCGCCAGCGGCACGCCGCTGAAGACGATGGCGGCATCGCGCACCGAGCCAAGCGACCAGAACAGCAGGGCGAAGATGATCGCCAGCGTTACCGGAACCACCACCGACAGGCGCTGGCTGGCGGAGATCAGCTGCTCGAACGTGCCGCCGTAGTCGATCCAGTAGCCGCTGGGCATCCGCACCTGCGCGGCGACGCGCTCGCGCAGTTCGCCGACGAAGCCGCCCAGGTCGCGGCCGCGCACGTTCGCCGTCACCACCACGCGGCGCTTGCCGTTCTCGCGGTTGATCTGGTTGGGACCCAGCACAGTTTCGATCTTCGCCACCTCGCGCAGCGGAACCGTGCGTGGCGTGCCGGCGCTCCAACTGCCGACCAGGCTGGACTCGTCGTGACCGCCGGCATCGCCCGGCAACGGAATCGGCAGGTCTGCCAGCGCGGCCGGGTCCTGTCGCAACCGCTCCGGCAGGCGCACGACGATGTCGAAGCGACGGTCGCCTTCGAACAGCTGGCCCGCCACCTCGCCACCGACCGCCGTGGCCAGCGTGGCCTGCACGTCGCCCGGGTTGAGGCCGTAACGCACCAGCGCCTGCCGGTCGGGAACCACCGTCAGCAGCGGCAGGCCGGTGGCCTGTTCGATCTTGACGTCGGCTGCTCCCGGCACAGCATTGGCCACTTCCTCGATGCGCCGGCCGAGCTCGACCAGCGTATCGAGGTCGTCGCCGTAGACCTTGACCGCGACATCGGCGCGCACGCCCGAGATCAGCTCGTTCATGCGCATCTGGATCGGCTGGGTGAACTCGTAGTTGTTGCCGGGCAGGCTGCGCGCCGCCGCCTCGAACTCGGCCAGCAGCGTCGCCTTGGGCTTGCCCGGGTCGGGCCATTCCTTGCGCGGCTTGAGCATCACGAAGGTGTCGGTCACCGATGGCGGCATCGGGTCGTTGGCGATTTCGGCCGTGCCGATCTTGCTGAAGACGCGCTCGACCTCGGGCAGCGCCCCCAGCGTGCGCTCCAGCGTCGCCTGCATCGCCACCGCCTGGGTCAGGCTGGTGCCGGGAATGCGCAGCGCGTGGATGGTCAGGTCGCCTTCGTCGAGGTTGGGAATGAACTCGCTGCCAAGCCGCGTTGCCAGCAGGCCACAGCCCACCACCAGCGTGACCGCGGCGCCGAACACCCAGACGCGACGGCGCAGCGTCCATGCCAGCAGCGGCGCGTAGCGACGGCTGCACCACTGCATCACCCGGTTCTCCTTCTCCTCGACGCGACCGCCGAGAAACAACGCGATCGCCGCCGGCACGAACGTCAGCGACAGCAGCATCGCCCCGCTCAGCGCCAGCACCACGGTGATCGCCATCGGATGGAACATCTTTCCCTCGATACCGGTGAGGGCGAAGATCGGCAGGTAGACAGCCGTGATGATGCCGACGCCGAACAGGCTCGGCCGGATCACCTCGGCGGTGGCCTTGGCGGTCAGCTCGAAGCGTTCCTCCTTCTCCAGCGTGCGGCCCAGTGCCTGCTGCATTTCACCGAAGCGGCGCAGGCAGTTCTCGATGATGATCACCGCGCCGTCGACGATCAGGCCGAAGTCGAGTGCGCCCAGGCTCATCAGATTGCCCGACACGCCACCGCGGACCATGCCCCACACGGTGAACAGCATCGCCAGCGGAATCACCGCCGCGGTGATCAGCGCCGCGCGGAAGTTGCCGAGCAGCACGAACAGCACCACCACCACCAGCAGCGCGCCCTCGGCGAGATTCTTGGCCACCGTGGCGATGGTGCGGTCGACCAGCGCGGTGCGGTCGTAGACGGCGGTGGCGACCACGCCCGGTGGCAGGCTGGCGTTGACCTGTTCGAGCCTCGCCGCGCTGGCCTGGGCGACATCGCGACTGTTGGCGCCGACCAGCATGAACACCGTGCCCAGCACGACCTCGCGGCTGTCCTGGGTGGCAGCACCGTTACGCAACTCCGGCCCTTCGCCGACGCTGGCGACATCGCGCACGCGGATCGGCACGCCATCGCGGCGGTCCAGCACGATCTCGCCGATCGCCGCAGGGTCGGCCACCTGGCCCGGCACCCGCACCAGGAACTGCTGGCCGTTGCGTTCGATGTAACCGGCGCCGATGTTCTGGTTATTGGCGGCCACCGCGGTGACGAGGCCGCGCAGGGTGAAGCCGAGCGCGACCATCCGCGCCGGCTCCGGGGTGATGTGGATCTGCCGGGCAAAACCGCCGATCGTGTTGACCTCGGTCACCCCCGGCGTGTTGCGCAGCTGCGGTCGCACCACCCAGTCCTGCAAGGTGCGCAGGTCGGTGGAAGTCCAGGGCGTGCCGTCGGGCTTGCGCGCCTCCGGGTTGGCCTCGACGGTGTACATGAAGATCTCGCCCAGGCCGGTGGCGATCGGCCCCATCTCCGGCTCGATCCCCGGTGGCAGCTGCGAGCGCGTCTGCTGCAATCGCTCCGCGACCTGCTGGCGGGCGAAGTACAGGTCGGTGCCGTCCTTGAACACCACCGTGACCTGCGACAGGCCGTAGCGCGACAGCGAACGGGTGTAGTCGAGCCCTGGCAGGCCGGCCATCGCCGTCTCGATCGGGAAGGTGATGCGCTGTTCCGACTCCAGCGGCGAATAGCCGGTGGCTTCGGAGTTGATCTGCACCTGGACGTTGGTGATGTCCGGCGTGGCGTCGATCGGCAGCTGGCGAAAGCTCCATGCGCCCAGCAGCACCAGCGCCAGGGTGAGCACGAGCATCAGCCAGCGATGGCCGATGGCGAAGCGGATGATTTTCTCGAGCATGTCGGCGTCCTCAATGGTCGTGCGAGGCGCCGGACTTTTCGATGTCCGCCTTGATGAGGTAGCTCTGTTCGACCACGACCTGGTCGCCCGGCTTCAACCCCGAGAGAACTTCCACCCGTTGCCCATCGCGCTGACCCAGCTCGAGCGGACGCACCTCGAAGGTGTCGCCGACGCGGATGAACACCACGTCCCAGTCGCGGAAGGTCTGCAGCGCCGTCAGCGGCACGACCAGCGCGGCCGGCTGCTGGGCGACGGTGATGCGCGCCTGCACCGCCGAACCCGGACGCCACAGGCCGTCGGCGTTGTCGAGGGTGGCGCGGGCGACCGTGCTCTGGCTGGCGGTGGCGGTATTGGGCAGCACGCGTTCGAGCTGCGTGTCCACGCTCACGCCATCGCTCAGGCGGGTGACCCGCACCGGAACGCCCGGCCGAATGTGCTGGGCGTCGGCGCCGAAGATGTGCAGGTCCACCCACAGCTTCGACAGGTCGGCGATCTCGAACAGCGGCGCACCTTCCGCGGCCACGTCGCCGACCGCGGCATTGCGCGCGAGTACGACGCCGTCGATAGGCGAGGTGACGGCGTAAGTGGTCAGGCTGAGGTTGCTTTCGATCGTCGCCAGCGCCTGGCCGGCGCGGACGCGATCGCCGAGGTTGGCGCGCAGTGCGCGCACCGGGCCGGGGAAACGCGCTGCTACCTTGGCCTGGCGCCCTTCGACCGGAGTCAGCAGGCCCTGTACCTCGTGCTCGTCGGTGATCATGCCGGCCGCGGCGGGTGCGACCCGGATGCCCGACGTCCGCGCGGTCGCTTCGGCGATGCGGGTGCGCCCCTCGTAGCTCGGGTAACTCCAGCGCAGCGCCTTGCCTTCGATGGTCGCGAGCACTTCGACGTCGAACGAATGCGGCTCTTCGACGACGCTTGTGGCGACCAGGCTGCCGTCCGGCCGTGGCGTGAGGGCATGGCGCTCGCTGGCACCGTCCAGGCGTCGCAGCCGGACTTCGACAGTACCGGTGGTAGCCGGTAGCGGCGAGTCGCCGCGGTATAGCCAGGCCTGGTAGCGCGGTGGCATGCCGGCTTCGGCGATTGCCAGTTCTACGCGGTAGCCCGATTGCTCCAGCACACGGCCGCCATGGGCACCCTTGCGTGCTTCTTCGGCCTCGCCGTGTTCGTCGCCGGCGTCGTGCGCATGCCCGGCCTCGGAGGAACGCTCGCCGCCACAGGCGGCCAGCAACAGCGTCAGCGCGAGTGCGGTGGTGTTGGTGAACTTGTTCATGGGGTCTGGCCTTGTGCGGTGGCGGCAACGACGAGGGGTTCGCCGGTGAGTCGCTGGATTTCGATCAGCGCGCGCTGTGCCGACAGCGCGGCATCGAGTTGCTCGCGCCGTGCGCTGGTGGTTTCCGATTGCAGCTGCGCGATTTCCAGATAGCTGATCGCACCGGCGCCGAATGCTCGCTCGGCCGCGGCCTGGGCACGCGCCAGCTTGGGCAGCACGTCGTCGCGCAGGCGCAGCACTTCCAGCTGGGCGACGCGGTAGCGGCCGTGCGCTTCGACCAGGGTCGAGTACAGGGCCAGTCCCTGCGCCTCGTGTTCGACTTCGGTGACGGCCAGTTCGGCCTGCGCGGCGCGGATCTGCGGCTGCGCACGGCGTCCGCTGGCCAGCGGCAGCGACAGGCCGCCGATCAGTGCGACGTCGTTGTCTTCCTTGAAGCCGCGCACGCCCAGTTGCCATTCGAGGTCGGGCGTGGCCTGCGCGCGTGCCAGCTGCAGGCGCGCTTCGCCGATGCGACGCTGGTCGGCGAAGCGGGCCAGTTCCGGCGTGCGTTGCAGCAACAGTGCGAGCGCGTCGAAGTCGGCGATGTCGGGCAGGGCCAGCACGTTGGCATCGGCAGGCTCGAAGTCGGGCTCGCGCTCGCCCCACAGGGCCGCCAGGTGCTGGCGCGCGGCCGTTTGTTGCTGCGCCGTGCGGCGCCGTTCGAGTTCGGCGCGCGCGAGTGCGGCCTGCGCGGTCAGCACGACCGACTCCGGCGAGGCGCCGGCAGCCAGTCGCCGTTGCGCGGCACTGACCGTCCTGCGCCGCTGTGCGATGTCATCGTCGGCGATTGCCAGCTGCGGGCCGGCGGCGACGACGGCGAGGTAGCGCCGAGCGGTTTCCGCCAGCAGGTCCAGGCGACTGGCCTCGCGCTCGATGCCGAGCGCATCGATGCGGCTTTGCGCCAGGGCGCGTCGCGCGTCGCGCTTGCCGCCGCGTTCCAGCACCGAGGCCAGCGTCAGCGTCAGCTCGGCGCGATCGACGCCGCCGTAGTTGTTGCTGCCCAGTACGTTCTCGAGTTCGGCACCGGCCACCAGGGCCGGCCGTTGCGCGGCGACCTCGAGTTCGGCGGCGAGGACGTCGCCACGCGCGGTACCCAGGCGAAGCTCGGGATGTGGAGGCAGTGATGCAGTGCCGACGACGCGTGCGAACGCATCGTCCAGGGTCAGGCGATCGCCGGCCTGTGCGGGCAGGGCCGCAGCAAGCACGACGACCAACGCGGCGCGGGCCGCGAGTCGCGAATACATGGGAGAAGCTCCGAAAGAAGAGGGGACGGACAGCCGGCACCAGGGCCGGGCAGGTCACACCGCGATCGGAGGACGGAACGGAGCCGTCAGGCGCGTAGGCGCGAAGGCGACCGACAGCCTCGCCACCGGTGAGGCGGACACGGCGGTCGGAAGGTCGAACTGCATGCGCGGCAGCATGGCTGCCTGCTGGCCGCAGCAATGGGTCAGGTGCCAGTGGTCGTCGTCGTGGTCGGGCTTGCCGTCGTCGGGCGTGGCCGCGCGGTCATCGACAGCGGGGCCGTCGATGGCATGCTCGCCGAACGCGTGTCCATGCCCGTGGCTGCCGGCCGCCGCATGCGCGACCAGCTCATGCACTTCCTCGGCGAATGCCAACGCCGGCTTCAGCGTGAAACTGGCCAGCAGCAGGCCAAGCATCAGCAGGCGCACGGCAGCATGGATGGCGGATGACGCGGACATGCCGGCAAGGGTACGCGCCGACCCCGGCGATACACAATTTCGCTGGCGTGGCGGCCCGGGAGGCGGGCATGGCAGGGCAGCGCCGCAGCGGCGACAATGCCGGCATGGATTCCAACGCCCCCCTGCTCGAGACGGTCGAGCACGAAACCGCCCCTTCGCCGACCTGGACCGTGCTGTGGCTGCACGGGCTGGGTGCCGACGGCCATGACTTCGCCCCGATCGTGCCCGAGCTGGTGCGCCGCGACTGGCCGGCGCTGCGCTTCGTGTTCCCGCACGCGCCGGTGCGGGCGGTCACGATCAACAACGGCATGCGCATGCGCGCCTGGTACGACATCGTCAGCTTCGACTTCGACGCACTGGCCGCCGGCAAGCGCGCCGATGAAGCCGGCGTGGCCGAGTCGGTGGCGCAGGTCGAGGCCCTGATCGCGCGCGAAGTCGCGCGCGGAATCGCGCCCGAGCGCATCGTCCTGATCGGCTTTTCCCAGGGCGGCGCGATCGCCCTGGCCTCCGCCCTGGGGCGCGAGCAGCCCCTGGCCGGCATTGCCGGACTGTCGACCTATCTGCCGCTCGGGCCGCACCAGGCGGCAACGAAACTCAAGCCTGCAGCCTTGTCGCAGCCAGTGTTCATGGCCCACGGCCAGTTCGATCCGGTGGTGCCGGCGGTGGTCGGCCAGATGGGCGCGGCGACCATGAAGGACCTGGGTTTCGCCCTGGAATGGCACGACTACCCGATGGCCCACCAGGTGTGTGCCGAGGAGATCCAGGCCCTCGGTGACTGGCTGGCTGAGCGATTTGCGGGCTGAGTCCCAACCTTGTTGATCAAATGCCGCTGACCGATTGGTAGCGGGCGCTCGCGGGGGCTACCATCAGTCCAGAGGCAATGCCCACCGGGTAGAGGCGCCAATGAGGATAGTGATCGCCGACGACGAACCGCTGGCGCGCGAGCGCCTGCGGGGACTATTGGCCGAGCAGCGTGGCGTCGAGGTCGTCGCCGAGGCGGCCGACGGCCAGCACGCGCTGCACGCCTGCGCCGAACACCATCCCGACCTGGTACTGCTGGATATCGCGATGCCGGGCATCGACGGACTCGAAGCCGCCCGCCACCTGGCCGCGTTCGAACCGCGCCCGGCCGTGGTGTTCTGCACCGCCTACGACGCGCATGCACTGTCCGCCTTCGAGGCCGAGGCGATCGACTACCTGGTCAAGCCGGTGCGCGCCGAGCGCCTGGCTGCCGCACTCGAACGCGTGCGCACCTTTGCCGCCGGGCGCGAGCGCGCCACCACCTCCGCCGGTCCCGGCGCCGGGCAGCGCCGCAGCCACCTGTGCGCGCGACTGCGCGGCAGCCTGCGCCTGATCCCGATCGAGGACGTGCACTACCTACAGGCCGAGGAGAAGTACGTGGTGGTCCACCACGCCCGCGGCGAGGACCTGATCGAGGAATCGCTGAAGTCGCTCGAAGACGAGTTCGGCGAACGTTTCGTCCGCATCCACCGCAACTGCCTGGTTGCCCGCCACGAGATCGTCGAACTGCGCCGGGCCGCCGACGGCCACGTGCAGGCGGTGCTGCGCCATGGCAAGCAGCCGCTGGAAGTCAGCCGCCGCTGCGTGGCGGGGCTGAAGGAAACGCTCAAGCATCTGTAGTGCCTGGCGTAAGGTTCCGCCAGCTGACCCGTAAAAGACCACGGCCCCTCGCGGGGCCGTGGTCGCACTGCGTGAATCGCCTTTGTGGACGATCAGAAACGCTGCTGATACTTGAGGTACGTGAAGCGACCGATATCGAAACCGCCGTAGTACGAGAAGCTCGAGTTCGGCTGACTGTAAGCCGGAGCGGCGTAATGGTCGAAGACATTGTTCACGCCGATCGACACCGTTGCATTCCACGGCGCCGTCCAGCGCGCTTGCACATCATGGAACGTATTGGCGCCCATCTCGTTCATCGGAACGATCTCGCCGTTGTACTCGGGAGCCGAGTATTCCGGCACGGTGCAGCGGTCGTCGAAAGAGCACTTCTCCTTTGTGCCGGAGTAGTAACGCATCGACCAGCTGGCACCCCAATCGCCCTTGTCCCACGACAACTGCATGTTGGAACGCAGTCGGAAGTTGCCTTCAAAGCCGTTCTGCTGGTTCGGCGCATTGTCGGTGTTATCGGTCTTCAGCTCGTTCTTGCTGACGTACGTGTTCTGCAGGTCAAGCCCGAACTTGCCGTAGGCATTGGTTTGCAGGGAGTAGCGGAGGTCGAAATCATAGCCTTCCGTCTCCTGATAGCCAGCATTGCGGCCGCCGTACGCCAACCTCGTGATGGCACCGGTAACCGGGTCGCGCGCAAAGGTGTTCGGTCCTTCGCAACGCGAGGCGATACCGCGCAGGTAGCAGTCTTCCAGCATCGTGGTCGGCGTATCATCCGTGATGCGGTCGTCGATCCGGATGTTCCACCAGTCCAGCGACATGTTCAGGCCGGTGGCGAAGCCCGGGCTCCAAACCAGTCCGAAGGTCTTGGATACCGACGTTTCCGGAAGCAAGCCCGGATTGGAACCAGACTTGAACGGAAGATTGGATGCGTAGCCAGGATTCGGAGCGAGGCCGTCTGCAGTGTTTGCGAGCTGACGGAAGCCAACGGGCACATCGGCCCGACATGCCGCACTGCCTGCCCCCGGTCCGAACTTGGTATCGCAAGGATCCGTATAGTTTTCGAAACTGTCGCTTGTCCCACCATACAAGTCGGCGATCGTGGGGGCGCGGAATCCCTGTGACCAGGTGCCACGAACCAGCAACTGGTCGATCGGCTTCCACGTAAAGCCGAACTTGCTGTTGGTGGTGTCTCCGAACGTGCTGTAGTCGGAGTAGCGACTGGCGAGAGTAATGCTCAGCTCCTTGGCGCCTGGAAGGTCGGCAAGAATCGGCACCAGCAACTCTGCATAGACTTCATCCAGTGAGTAGGCGCCACCCGTGGGGCCCGCGGCGAGGTCGGTGGAGATTCCGGTCTGCGACAGGGCATCCGGAGAGAAGGAACCGCTTTCGGCCCGGTGCTCCATGCCGATCGCCACACCCACGTCACCCGCCGGCAGCGCAAACAGCGAGCCACTTAGATTGGCGAAATAGGTCTTGGAAGTCGTTTCCGACAACGCCTGCCCTGGCTGGTACAGGTACGCCCTCACATTGGGGTCGGCCAGTCCGCCCTGACCAGTCACGCCGGCTGGGACCAGGGGATTCCACGGAGTGCAATTACCCGGGCCGGCGCCGACCGGAATCGAGCTGCCGGGTGTACCGCATTGGACGACGCCCTGTGCGTTCAGGAACGACGGTCCGACCGCCTTGGCGACATTGACCGTATTCAGATTGCCAGTGCTGAGCTTCGTGCCTTCGTTCTGGTTGTACAGATAACCAGCATCCCAATCCCACAAGTGTTCGCCAACCTCAAACGAACCGTTCAGAGCGCCCATGTAGCGGAACGTGGTCAAGCTGCTGTGCGTTTCGCGGGGCTCATCCCAGCCACGGCGGATGAACTCCACATCCTGGGGTGCCGATGGATTGTGCGCGGTGCCGAGCGGGTTGTAGTAGCTGTCTGCCGACATCGGAGTGTGCCACCCGCCACCTGCCGGCGTGGACTGATACGGGTATCCCGCAATCTGCTGGAAAGAATCGCGGTCGCTGTAGAGCACGCTCGAATCGAAAGTGACGTCGTCCGTGATGTTGTAGCTGCCGTTCACGAAAAGCGAGCGACGTTCAATTCCCGAAGAAACCGTCATCTGTTCATTCGGGTTGCTGACGTCCGTGGCGTTGCGCCTGCGGTAATTGGCAAAGTTGGTGGCATCGCGATCCTGTCCGTCACGAATCAGGTTCCAGCTGCGGCCACCTGCATCGATCATCGTTCCGAACTGATTGGTGCCAGACAGGCCGCCGACCCGCGGTTCGCTCTTGTCCCCAGTCGGGAACGTCACTTCGCTGAACCAACGATCCCGCGCCCAGACCGGGTCCTCCTTGGAGTACTCGACACCAGCCGTCAACGAGCCGCGGTCGCCGGTGAAACTCATAACGAAATCGTAGATCTGGCGCTCGCCGTCGCCTTGGCCATACTGACCAACGTAGGCGCTGGCTTGCGCCCCTTCATAGTTCTTCCGGGTGATGATGTTGATCACACCGGCAATGGCATCCGACCCATAGATGGTCGATGCGCCATCCTTCAGGACTTCGATGCGTTCGACCATTGAGGTCGGAATCTGCGATACGTCCTGCAGGCCGCTGGTCGTGCTGCCAAGTCGCTTGCCATCGACAAGGACCAGAGTCCGTGCCGCCCCCATGTTGCGGATATCGATGTACTGGCCGCCAACGGATTCGCCCGACAACAGCGCGTCAGAGCGGCTGATCGCTGGGGATCCCACTGCAGCGATGTTCTGCAGAATGTCGGCAACGGAACTGAAGCCCTGCTGTTCGATGTCCTGGCGCGACAACGTCAGGACCGGGGCGGCCGTTTCGCTGTCGACTTGGCGGATGCGCGAACCGGTGACTTCGATCTTGTCGAGTGTCGTGGCGTCCTTGCCGCTGTTTTCCTGGGCGCTGGCAAAGGCCGGCGTCAATGCGATCGCGATGCCGGCCGGCAGCATGCCGACGCGCATCGCGGTGCGCAGATTGCGATGGTTCATTTATCTCTCTCCAGATAAGTGTTACTGAGGCGTTAAACGCCGGTAAACGTTATGACGGAGAGAGTCAAACCATCATGCTGCGTTGTGTTGGTGCAGCGTGCTGCCAACGGCTACGTGGCGTGCACGTGATGTTCCGAATGTTTGCGTAGTGTGTTCGAACGCAGCCGGGCTGTTGCGGAATTCGGTTGCCGTCATGCCGAAGCGGGCACGGAAGCTTCGGGCGAAGCTGCAGTTGTTGTCGAAGCCGCTCGCGATGCCGACCTCACTGATCGTCATCGGCGTGGAGGTCAGCAATGCCGCTGCATGTTCCAGGCGGAATGAGGATGCCGCCTCCTGCGGCGTCCTGCGGTACAGCTTGACGAAGACCTTGGAGAAGTACCAGGGAGAGAACTGCGTGCGCTCGGCCAGTTCGGTGATGCGGACGATGCGATGGCAGTTTCCTTCCAGATACAGGTGGGCGCGTTGCATGCGATCGAACACCTGGCGCTTTCGCGCGAGTGCGCTGCCCGGGCACAAGAGCAGCGCCGCCTTCTGTTCGCGCTGAAGCGACTCAAGGCGTAGAAGCATCGATCGCAACGGCGGGTCGACTCGATGGGGGCCGTCACTTTGGTCAGCACGGCGGACCGCCCGGCGCCACGATCGGGCGAACGACCCCACCTCATCGGTCGACAGTCGCCCGCGGCCGACATGCAGGCCGAAATCGGAGAAGTGCGCCATCGCCTTGATGGCCTCTTCGCTCACGGTCAGGCCGATGCAGATGCCCTGTTGACCCGCTTGCAACACAGGCATCGAGTCCTTCGCCAGGATCATCCAGTCGCCGGCGAGAAGGCGGAATCTGCCTTCCTTCGATTCCAGCCAGGACGCGCCGCGCATCTGCAGCCAGATCGACATCTCCTGGCACTGAAGTTCGATGCTGCCCATGCGCGCTGCGCCAAAGAACCTCGCCCACTCGCGTCTGGCGCCGCCCAGTTGCAGCAGTTGTTCACGATCCGCCCAGTTCTTGCGTTCCATGGTTTCGACCGGTTTTCGACACAGCTCGTAAACTGGCCCGGCTCATGAAGGAAGTACATAAGACAAGTCCCATATCCAGCGGGATGGATGGGAACGCCAGGGCGGCTTGGAGGGCCCGGCACGCGCCCAGCCGGATGCCGCGTCATCGGCTCCCATTCCCGGCGATAATGCCGCCATGACCCCGCTCCGAATCGCCACCCGCAAAAGTCCGCTTGCCCTGTGGCAGAGCGAGCACGTAGCCGATCGCCTTCGCGCCGCCCACCCCGGCCTGACCGTGACCCTGGTGCCGATGAGCACGCGCGGCGACGAGGTGCTGGACCGTTCGCTGGCGGCGATCGGCGGCAAGGGCCTGTTCCTGAAGGAACTGGAACTGGCGATGCTGCGTGGCGAGGCCGACTGCGCCGTGCACTCGCTAAAGGACGTGCCGATGGAGCTCGAGCCCGGCTTCGCCCTGCCGGCGATCCTGGAGCGTGCCGATTACGCCGACGCCTTCGTCAGCAACCACTTTGCCGACATCGACGCGCTGCCGCAGGGTGCGCGCGTGGGCACTTCCTCTCTGCGGCGGCAGGCGCAACTGCGCGCGCTGCGGCCCGACCTGCAGTTGCTCGACCTGCGCGGCAACGTCAACACGCGCCTGGGCAAGCTCGACGGCGGCGAATACGACGCGATCGTGCTGGCCTGCGCAGGCCTGCAACGATTGGGCTTCGACGATCGCATCCGTTCGCGCCTGCAGGCACCGCAGTGGTTGCCGGCGCCGGCGCAGGGCGCAGTGGCGATCGAATGCCGCGACGATGACGTCGCCACCCGCGAGTTGTGCGCACTGCTCGACGACAGCGGCACGCGCGTGTGCGCCGAAGCCGAGCGGGCGATGAACCGCGCCCTGCATGGCAGCTGCCATGTACCGGTGGCGGCCTATGCGCAGCTCGATGGCGAGCACCTTTACCTGGCGGGCCTGGTCGGCTCGGCAGCCGACGGCCGCGTCGTGCGCGCGCAGGCACAGGGTCGCGGCGATGCGCCGGAATGCCTTGGACTGGAAGTCGCGCAGATGTTGCTGGAGCAGGGTGCCGGCGAGTTCATCGCGGCGAGCTGAATCCTCCGACTTCGCTTTGCTCAGGACGAACGGGCGCTCAGAACCGGCGTCGCAATTCCAGCTTGCTCTCGGCGGTTTCGCTGCCGCCGCCGTTCTGGGTGTCGTGGCGGATCGCGAAGTCGCTTTGCAGCGACCAGTTCGGCCAGAGCGCCACGTCCAGGCTCAGCGACTGCTTGACGAAGGCCTCGCCGCGTCCGCTCTCGAACTGCACGCGCTGCGTCCACATCGCCCGCTCACCGATCCGCTGCCCGAAATTCAGCTCGCCACGCAGCACCGGCCCGGCCTGGTTGATGCCGTCGTCGTACAGCGGCGCCAGCCGGTAGCCGGCACCGAGGGTCAGGCCCAGTTGCGTCGGACCGTCGCGCAGTGCCTGCACTCCATAGCGGGTGCCGATGCGGAAATCATTGGAGTAGTTGCCGCGGCTTTCGCGTGGCGTTGCCGGCGCGCTGAGCTGCGCGTAGCGCTGGCTGCCGGGAAGGCGGACCGACTTCGCGCGAGTACCCGTGGCGGGGACGGTCGGCGTCGACGACGAAGTCGCCAACTGCCACTCCTCGTCGCCACAGCGCGTGGAAAAACAGTACAGCCGCATCTGCGCCGGATCGCTCGCGATGGCGATCAGCGTCGGGTCGCCATTCAAGGCTGGCGAGGGCAGGGTGAGGATGGAGCCGCCCAGCAGGGCGAGTCCGAGCACACCAAGCATGGTCGGTCGCGGCAGTGGTGGAGGGACCGAATGATGCAGTGAAACCGGTTACAGGTCCACCCGGCAGCTCGCAAAGTGCTGAATTCGTTCAGTAATAGAGCGTGACAAGATGCCGCGCCTGGGCAAAGAACAGCCAGCGTTCGACGAATGCGCCGAGCAGCACGGACAGCGCTGCCAGCGGCATCGCCACCGCACCGGTGGCGGGAAACGCCCACACCAGCACCGCCGCAATGACCGGCACCAGTCCGAACAGGATCAGCGCGATGGTGCGCAGCTTGTGCGCGTGCTTTCGTGCCACGACGAAGCCCATCTCGCGCGTCAGGTAGTTCTGCTCGCTGTGCGGCCGCTCGAACACGTTGACCTCGCGCCCCGGCAATCCGACGGCATCGCCGCGCGTGGCTGGCAGCGCCTGGCCGTCGATGTCACGCCAGTAGCGGATCTTGATCGCCACCAGGACGACGCTGACGGCTGCGAGCACCATCGCCATCGGCGTGAGCCCCTGCAACTCCTGTCCTGCGCCGTGCAGCAGGACCATCAACGATCCCACGATGGCCAGCCCGCCCTGCACCGCAAACCCCAGGTACGCCGGAACGACCAGCGCGTGCTGCCATGCGGGAATCGGTTTGAGCGAGGCATAGATCATCGCCGTACAGACCACGGTGACCAGCGACAGCACAGCCGTGACGATTCCCAGCGTGGCCGCCGACATCGCGAACGTGCTGCCTTCAAAATCGCTGCCGGCCCAGGCCACCAGCGCCAGGATGACCAGCGCCACCGCCGGCACATACGTGGCCAGGGCCAGCACGCCCTCGCGCGACAGCCACGAAGTGCGCCATTGCGAGAACGCGCGCCAGGCGCGCATCGGCTTGCCCAAGTGGAAGGTGGAGCTGAGCAGGCCGATCGTGACCAGGGCCAGTGCCAGCAGCAGCGCGGACACGAGCGGCAGCAGCATCGACGCCATCGGTTCGTTGTTGCGCAGCTGAGCGCCCGGACTGACGAGCATCACCCCGATCAGTGCGAGCACGCCGTAGCCGGCGCCGGACAGCGTGGTGAAGAAGATGACGGACAGGGCAGGATGCATTCTCAGTTCACTTCAGGCGGCCGGCATTCATCGCGACAGCACCCGGTCGACCCATCGCAGCAGCGGCGACAACGCAGCCGTGTCGAGCGATTCGACCGGGGCCTGCGCCGCCGCCGGCTGTGGTTCGCCGGCACGACGCGGACGCGGCGGCAGATACTTGTTGACCGGCTGATAGCCCAACTGCGGCAGCAGATCCAGACCGCCGCGCTCGGCCACCAGTTTGGATACCTTCGACTCCGGATCGCCGAGGTCGCCGAAGTGGCGGGCGCGGGTCGGGCAGGCCTGCACGCATGCCGGCTGGCGTTCTGCCTCGGCCAGGTTCTCGTTGTAGATGCGATCGATGCACAGCGTGCATTTCTTCATCACGCCTTCGACCGGGCTGTACTCGCGCGCGCCGTACGGGCAGGCCCACGAGCACAGCTTGCAGCCGATGCACTTGTCCTCGTCGACCAGGACGATGCCGTCCTCGGAGCGCTTGAAGCTGGCGCCGGTGGGGCAGACGGTGACGCAGGCCGGCTGCTCGCAATGCAGGCACGAGCGCGGGAAGTGCAGGGTCATGGCCGGCAGCGGCGCTTCACAAGCCCCACTCCCGCTTGCGGGAGAGGGGTTGGGGTGAGGGGCACCTTCTCCCGCGAGCGGGAGAAGGGAACCGGCCGCCACTTCGTAGCTGTGCACACGATTGAACCAGACGCCGGTCGGATCCTTGCCGTACGGCTGCTCGTCGGTCAACGGCGCAGCGAAGCCGCCGGCGTTCCATTCCTTGCAGCTCACCGCGCAGGCATGGCAGCCGACGCAGGTGTCGAGGTCGATCACCAGGCCCATCTTCTTCTTCGATGGCGGCGGCAGGCCGGTCATCGCGTGTTGTCCTTCAGCAGCAGCCACACGCCGACTGCGAACAGCGCGATCGAGAAGGTCGTGCTGGGCAGCAGGCCAATCAGCGTGGGCAGCATGGAGGTGGATCCGGTCGGGGCAATGAACGGCAGTTCGAACGCGCCAAAGCCGAGCAGGACGACCAGCACGAAACTGAGCAGGATGCAGGCCCAGCCCGCAATCAGACGCAATGCTTTCATCGGGGCCCCTGCTTTCATTCGGATCTGTTCCTGCGGAACTGGGCGCCGTAGCGCAATGGTTTGTCGTCGGCCTGGCCGAGTTCGAGCGGTGCGAACTGCGGTTCGCTCGTGGTCACGCCGGTGTCGGCAGCCTTGGCGATCCGCACGCGCAGATCGAACCAGGCTGCCTGCCCGGTCACCGGGTCGGCGTTGGCGTAGTCGCCGCGCGGAGTGATGTCGGAAATCAGGTGGTTGAGCAGGAAGCCCTGCCGGCCTTCCGGCGCATCCTTGCCCAGGCGCCAGGCACCGCGGCGCTTGCCGATGGCGTTCCAGGTCCAGACCGTGTCGGGCTGGACGTTGGCGGCGAACTTGGCCTGCACGGTGATCGTGCCGTTGTGCGAGGTCACGTCGATCCAGTCCTCGTCACCGATGCCGTAGCGCGCGCCGGTATCGGGATGCATGTACATCCAGTTGCGCGCGGCGATCTGGCGCAGCCAGGCATTCTGTGAGCCCCAGGCGTGGTACATGAACATCGGGCGCTGGGTAACCGCACTCAACGGAAATGCATCCGAAGAAGTCTGCGCCCCCTCAAACGGCTCAAACCATATAGGCAACGGGTCAAAGTAGGCAGCCACGCGCTCGCGATGCTCCTGCGGTGGCTGCGAAGCCCCATGCCCCTGCGCCGCCAGCCGGAATTTCTGCAGCGTCTCCGAATACAGCTGCAACACGATCGGTTCGGCATGGCCGAGGAAACCCATCCGCTGCGCCCAGTCCAGATAGCCGCGATTGGCCATCTTGAAGTAGCGCGCGTCCTCGGGCACTTCGCTGCGCCAGAACCCGCCATTGTCGATGTAGCGCTGCAGCTGGTCCGGATTGGGCGGACCCTTGGCTTCCAGTTCGCCATCGGCGCCACGCCAGCCGGCGAGCAGACCCACGCCCGGTGCGCGCTCGTGGCGAGTGATGTAGTCGGCGTAATCGCGGTACTTCGCCGATCCGTCCTCGTTCACCAGCCCGGGCAGGCCAATGCGCGCGCCCAGCTCGATCAGCACCGACTGGAACCCGCGCACGTCGCGCCCGGGACTCTGCTCGGCGGCATCGAGGACCGGGTGGCGGATCGCGTCGGCGGCGCCGTCGGCATCGGAGATCGGCCGGTCGAGCAGGCTGATCGCGTCGAAGCGCTCCAGGTAGGTGGTGTCGGGCAGCACCAGGTCGGCGTAGGCGACCATTTCCGAAGCGTAGGCATCGGCGTAGATGATGCGCGGGATGCGGTACTCGCCGGCTTCGTCCTTGTCGGTGAGCCACTGCATCGTCTGCGCGGTGTTCATCGCCGAGTTCCAGCTCATGTTGGCCATGAACATCATCAGCGTGTCGATCCGGTAGGGATCGCCGGCCCAGGCGTTGCGGATGACGGTGTGCATCATGCCGTGCGCCGACAGCGGGTAGGCCCAGGAGAACGCGTGGTCGATGCGGCGCGGTTGCCCGTCACCGTCGACGACGAGGTCCTCGGGCGAGTGGACGAAGCCGAGCGGCGCTGCATCGAGCACGCCATTGTCCTGGCGACGCTTGCCGGGGCGGTTCGGCGGCGGAATAGGCTTGGGGAACGGCGGCTGGTAGCGGAACGAGCCCGGCGTATCGACCGCGCCCAGCAGCAGCTGCAGCAGGTGCAGCGCGCGGCAAGTATGAAACCCGTTGCTGTGCGCGCTGATGCCACGCATTGCGTGCATCGCCACGGGCCTTCCGCGCATGGTCGCGTGCTCGCGGCCCCAGGCATCGGTCCAGGCGATCGGCAATTCGATGGCGCGGTCGAACGCCGCTTCGGCCAGTTCGCGGGCGATGCGGCGGATGGTGTCGGCGGGAATGCCGCAACGTTCGCTGACCGCGTCGGGCGAGTACTGCGGGTCGAGGTAGCGCTCGGCGACCAGATTGAAGACCGGAACGGCGCGGCGGCCGTCAGCGAGGACGAATTCACCGACCACGGCCGGCGACACGCCGATATCGTTGGCATTCGCCTCGGCGCCTGCGTGGCGATCCCAGCACAGCGCATCGCCGTCGCCATTGCGCGCGAACAGGCCGTCATCGGCGCCGCCCGGATTGCGCACCACCAGCCAGTGCGCGTTGGTGTAGCGCACCAGGTAGTCGAGGTCGATGCGATCGGCCTTGAGCAGTTCGTGGGCGAGGGCGAACGCGAACAGGCCATCGGTGCCGGGACGGATGCCGATCCATTCGTCGGCAATCGCGCCGTAGCCCGAGCGCACCGGATTGACCGCGACGATCTTGGCGCCGCGTCCCTTGAGCTGGCCCAGGCCGAGCTTGATCGGATTGGAGTCGTGGTCTTCGGCCACGCCCCACATCATCAGATAGCGTGTGTGCTCCCAGTCCGGTTCGCCGAACTCCCAGAAGCTGCCACCGAGCGTGTACAGGCCGCCGGCGGCCATGTTCACAGAGCAGAATCCACCGTGCGCGGCGTAATTGACCGTGCCGAACTGCTGCGCCCACCAGCCGGTCAACGCCTGCGACTGGTCGCGACCGGTGAAGAACGCCAGCTCGTCGGGATTGCGCGCGCGGATCGGCGCCAGCCACGAGCTGGCGATGTCCAGCGCCTCATCCCACTCGATCTCGCGGAACTCGCCGCTGCCGCGCTCGCCCACGCGCAGCAGCGGCTTGTCCAGCCGTGCCGGCGAGTAGTGCTGCATGATCCCGGCAGAACCCTTCGCGCACAGCACGCCGCGGTTGACCGGATGCTCCGGGTTGCCCTGGATGTAGCGGATCTGCCCGTCGCGCAGCCACACCTTGATGCCGCAACGGCACGCGCACATGTAGCACGTGGTGGTCCTGACCTCGTCGGCGGTCCGGGGTGACAGATCGATGGCTGGCTCAACGGGCGCGCGCATCCGGGCATTGTGCCTGCGACGCCGCAGGCAAGCGACCGGGCATGCAGGCGGCCGTACGCCACCGGCTCAAGGTCGGCACAGGCGCTTCTCGAAATCGAGTTGTTGTTGCAATGCCGCACTGTCGCCGGAGCCCAGTCCCCGGCCGGTCGGCCGAAAGGCGGTTAAGCAGCAGTTATCGACGTAAATTGGCACCCGCGCTCCGCCCGCGGCCACCGTTGAGCCGGCCCCGACCTTGACGGCAGACCCGAATGTCGCTGTCCGTGCTGGCGGCGGATGCGCCGGCAGTGCGATCCTTGCACCTGTTTCCCTGCCGCCACCCCCATGGAACGCATCGAACGCATCCACTCCCTGCACCGAATCCTCAGCGCATCGCGCTACCCGGTCACGGTGCAGCGTCTGCAGGAGGACCTGGAGTGTTCGCGTGCCACGGTCTACCGCGACCTGGCCTACCTGCGCGATTACCTGATGGCACCGGTGGTCGGCAACGGCGAAGCCGGCTTCCGCTACGACCACAGCGAAGGTGAGCGCTTCGAACTGCCCGGCCTGTGGCTCAGTTCGGAGGAGCTGCATTCGCTTCTGGCCGCGCAGCAGCTGCTGGTGCGCAGCGGCGGCGGCGTGCTGTCGAATGCGCTGGCGCCGTTGCAGCACCGCATCGAGAAGCTGCTCGACGAACACGCCGGTGGCCGTCGCGTACCGGTCGAACGCGTGCGGGTGATCCCGCACCGCACCCGCAAGCTCGATGAGACATCGTTCCGGATCGTCGCCACCGCCGTGCTCGACCGCAAGCAGCTGAGCTTCGAATATCGCGCGCGCTCCACCGACGAACAGACCCGGCGCCTGGTGTCGCCGCAGCGCCTGACCCATTACCGCGAGAACTGGTACCTGGACGCCTGGGACCACAACCGCGAAGCGCTGCGCAGTTTTGCCGTCGACCGGATCAGCGCGGCCAAGCTCGGCGAGCAGGCCGCGCAGGACGTTGCCGACGAGCAGCTCGACAGCCACCTGGCCTCCAGCTACGGCATCTTCTCCGGCACGCCCAAGGGCTGGGCGACGATCCTCTTCAGCCCGAAAGCCGCGCGCTGGGTGGCGGACGAGCACTGGCACTCGCAGCAGCAGGGGCGCTACCTGCCCGATGGCCGCTACGAGCTCAAGGTGCCTTACAGCGCCGGGCGCGAGCTGCTGATGGACGTGATGCACTACGGCAGCGACGCCGAGATCGTCGAACCGCCAGTGCTGCGCGAGCAGGCGCGGGCGCTGTTGCAGCTGGCGCTGTCGAACTACGATCGCTGAAGCACCGAAGGCGCGCCTCGTCATTCCCGCGCAGGCGGGAACCCAGCGCCTCGTCATTCCCGCGCAGGCGGGAATCCATGGACGTTGCTCTGAGCAGCGTGCGCACCCCACCACCCGTCATTCCCGCGAAGGCGGGAACCCAGCGTCGTTGCTTTTCGGCACACACAAAGCAACGTCCATGGATTCCCGCCTGCGCGGGAACGACGAGCAACGTCACTGGGTTCCCGCCTTCGCGGGAATGACGGTTATGGGGCCCGGAGTGCCTTCCCGCACAGTCGCATCCCCTGAGACCCCCGCTGGGCACGCTCGCTCCATCCACCCAGGAGCCAGCGCCATGAACCTGCCCCGCCAAGACCGGATCCATAACGCGACCCACACCGACGCGACCCGCGAGGACGCCGACATGATCGGCCCCGGCCTGGAAGACCTCCTACGCCACGCCGTCGCCATCGGCGCCGTCCTGGTCCTGCTGCTCCCGGCCGCGCGCGGTTTCAGCAACACCTTCGGCTGGATGCCGCTGTGGCTGCTGGCGATGCCGCTGTGCGCCTGGTGGGCGCTGCACCGTTTCCGCCTGCCGTCCAACGAGCCGGGGGCCGACGCCCAGCCGCGCCTGCGCCGCCGCAGCGGCGAGCAGGCCCGCCGCCGGCGCTCGGTCAGCCCGCGTCGAAAGCACTCGCAAGCCGCCTGAGGGGGCAAAAGGCCAGGGCAAGGCGGTCCCTGCGGCACCGCCGCCGTTGGCTTTCGGCACGATGCCCGCCGCGGGCGCTGTGCTAGCGTTTGGCCTGATTCGTCGCAGTGCCCCCGGCGCCGACGCCACGCCAACGCAACCACGGACCGCCCATGCCGACACTGACGCAGGCCTGCCATACCTTGTTGATCACCGCAGGACTAGCCGCTTCGTCGGCCGTGGGCGCCACCCCCAAGGAATCCCCCAACGTGTCCGAAGACCCTTATGCCTGGCTCGAGGATGTCCAGGGCGAGCGCGCGCTGACCTGGGTCAAGCAGCACAACGCCCAGTCCGAGGCCGAGCTGACGATCACGCCGCAGTTCAAGCAGCTCGAGTCCGACATCCGCGCCATCCTCGACTCCGACGCCAAGATCCCGGGCGTGGAGAAGATCGGCGACCACTACTACAACTTCTGGAAGGACAAGCAGCACGAGCGCGGCCTGTGGCGCCGCACCACGCTGGCCGAGTACCGCAAGGACAAGCCTGCGTGGGAGACCATCATCGACCTCGATGCGCTCAACAAGGCAGAAGGCGAGAACTGGGTCTGGCACGGCGCCGACTGCCTTAAACCTGACAATGAGCGCTGCCTGATCGCGCTCTCGCGCGGCGGCGCCGATGCCGACGTCACCCGCGAGTTCGACCTGGCGACGAAGACCTGGGTCGAAGGCGGCTTCTTCCGTCCCGAGGCCAAGGGCGGCCTGCAGTGGATCGATCGCGACACGGTGTATGTCTTCACCGACTTTGGCGCCGGTTCGATGACCAGCTCCGGCTACCCGCGCATCGTCAAGGAATGGAAGCGCGGCACGCCGCTGGACCAGGCGCGCGTGGTCTACGAGGGCCAGGCGAACGACATGTACATCGCCGCCAGCCACGACCACACGCCGGGTTTCGCCCGCGACTTCGTCAGCCGCACGCTGGCCTTCTACAACGACGAGCTCTACCTGCGCGATGCCGACGGCAAACTGCGCAAGGTCGACGCGCCGAACTCGGCCAACAAGTCGGTCCATCGCGAGTGGTTGCTGCTGGAGCTGCGTGATCCTTACAGCGCCGGCGGCCAGACCTACGCCGCGGGCAGCCTGATCGCCACGCGCTTCGACGATTTCATGGCCGGCAAGCGCGACTTCACCGTGCTGTTCGCGCCGAGCGAAAGCACCTCGCTGGCCGGATTCAGCTGGACCCGTCACCACCTCGTGCTCAACGTCCTCGACGACGTCAAGAACCGCCTCAGCGTGCTCACGCCCGGCGACCAGGCCTGGAAGCACAGCGAGTTCACCGGCGCACCGGGCTTCGGCACGCTCGCCGTGTCGGCGGTCGACGAGGACGAGAGCGATGCGGTGTGGCTGACCGCCACCGACTACCTCACCCCGACCACGCTGTCGCTGGCGCAGGTGGGTGAGCGGCCAGAAGGGCTCAAGACCATGCCGGTGTTCTTCGACGGTGCCAACAACCTGATCGAGCAGCACTTCGCCACGTCGAAGGACGGCACCCGCGTGCCGTACTTCCTGGTGCGGCCGAAGAACCTCAAGCTCGACGGCAAGGCGCCGACCCTGCTTTACGGCTACGGCGGCTTCGAGATCTCGCTGACCCCGGCCTACTCCGGCGGCGTCGGCAAGGGCTGGCTCGAGAAGGGCGGCGTGTATGCCGTCGCCAACATCCGCGGCGGCGGCGAGTACGGCCCGCGCTGGCACCAGGCCGCACTCAAGGCCAACCGCCACAAGGCCTACGAGGACTTCGCCGCGGTCGCGCAGGACCTGGTCGCGCGCAAGATCACCTCGCGCGAACACTTGGGCATCCAGGGCGGCAGCAACGGCGGCCTGCTCACCGGCAACATGCTGACCCAGTACCCGGAGCTGTTCGGCGCGGTCGTGGTGCAGGTGCCGCTGCTCGACATGAAGCGCTACAGCCACCTGCTGGCCGGTGCGTCGTGGATGGCCGAGTATGGCGATCCGGACACCGCCGACTGGGACTTCATCCGCACCTTCTCGCCGTACCACCTGTTCGATGCCAAGCGCGAGTACCCGCCGGTGATCTTCATGACCTCCACCCGCGACGACCGCGTCCATCCGGGTCACGCCCGCAAGATGGCGGCGAAGATGCTGGAGGCGAACAAGGACGTGCGCTACTACGAGAACATCGAAGGTGGCCATGGCGGTTCGGCCAACAATGCCCAGGCGGCGCATATGAGCGCGCTGGCGTTTACGTTCCTGTGGAATGAGTTGAGCCAGTGAATTGCTCCTCCCCCGTTGTCCCGAGCGTAAACGGACCCAATCTATGAACCCGACCTCCATCCTGCTTTCGGCCGTCCTCATGACCCTCGCCACCCCCACCGTCGCCGCGACCGCGGCCATTCCGCCCGACGCCACCAAGAAGCCGTACGTGGTCAAGGCACCGTTTGGTGCGCAGCGCAACGACGAGTACTACTGGCTGCGCGACGACAAGCGCAAGAACCCGGAGATGCTGGCGTACCTCAACGCCGAGAACGCCTACGCCGATGCGCTGATGGCGCCGCTCAAGCCGCTGGAGAACAAGCTGTACGAGGAGATCGTCAGCCGCATCAAGCAGGACGACAGTTCGGTGCCGTACCGCGAGCGCGGCTATTACTACTACAGCCGCTTCGAGACCGGCCAGGACTATCCCATCCATGCCCGCCGCAGCGGCAACATGGACGCGCCCGAGCAGGTCCTGCTCGACGTCAACGCGATGGCCAAGGGCAAGGACTACTTCAGCGTCGGCGACTGGGAAGTCAGCCAGGACAACCAGATCCTGGCCTGGGCCGATGACGCCGTCGGCCGCCGCCAGTACACCATCCGCTTCAAGAACCTCGCCACCGGCGAGGTCTATGCCGACGAGATCCCCGGCGTGTCGCCCAACATCGTCTGGGCCGACGACAACCGCACCCTGTTCTACGTCGAGAACGATCCGGAAACCCTGTTGACCGTCCGCGTGAAGAAGCACGTGCTCGGCACGCCGGCATCGAAGGACGTGCTGGTGTATGAGGAGAAGGACGACAGCTTCTACATGGGCATCGACCGCTCGCGCGACGACCAGTACATCTGCATCGGCGTGGAGAGCACCGTGTCGAGCGAGATGCGCTGCGCGCCGGCCGCCAACCCGGACAAGTTCGTGGTGCTGGCACCGCGTGAGCGCGACGTCGAGTACCAGGCCGACCACCTCGACGGCCGCTGGGTGATCCGGACGAATGCCGACGGTGCGGCCAACTTCAAGCTCGTCACCGCGCCCAGCGATGCGACCTCGCGCAAGCAGTGGACGGACTGGGTTGCGCACCGCGACGACGTCTTCGTCGAAGGCTTCGAACTGTTCGACGGCTTCACTGCCGTGGCCGAGCGTTCCGATGGCCTCGAACGCCTGCGCCTGCTCAAGAAGGACGGCAAGGAAGAGTTCGTCAAGGCCGACGAGCCGGCCTACGCGATGGGCCTGTCGGTCAACTCCGAGCACGACACGCCGTGGCTGCGCTACAGCTACACCTCGCTGACCACGCCGGGCACCACTTACGAAGTCAACGTCGACACCGGCGAGCGCAAGCTGCTCAAGCGTGATCCGGTGCTTGGCTATGACCCGGAGCAGTACGTCACCGAACGCGTCTGGGCGACCGCCCGCGACGGCGTCAAGGTGCCGGTGTCGCTGGTCTACAGGAAGGGCTTCGAGAAGAACGGCAAGGCGGCGATGCTGCAGTACGCCTACGGCAGCTACGGCAGCTCGACCGATCCGCGCTTCAACGGCCCGGTGGTGAGCCTGCTCGACCGCGGCATGGTCTACGCGATCGCGCACATCCGCGGCGGCCAGGAGATGGGCCGCAAGTGGTACGACGACGGCAAGCTGTTCCACAAGAAGAACACCTTCACCGACTTCATCGACGTCACCGAAGACCTGGTCAAGCAGGGTTATGCGGCCAAGGACCGCGTCGCCGCGTACGGCGGCAGCGCCGGCGGCCTGCTGATGGGCGCGATCGGCAACATGGCGCCCGGCGATTACCGGGTGATCCTGTCGCAGGTGCCGTTCGTCGACGTGGTCACGACCATGCTCGATCCGAGCATCCCGCTGACCACCAACGAGTACGACGAGTGGGGCAACCCGGAAAAGAAGGAGTACTACGACTACATGCTGTCGTACTCGCCCTACGACAACCTGTCGAAGCAGGCCTACCCGGCGATGTTCGTCGGCACCGGCTTGTGGGACTCGCAGGTGCAGTACTGGGAGCCGGCCAAGTACATCGCGCGCCTGCGCGACCTCGACGCCGGCACGCAGCCGATCGTGTTGCGCACCAACATGGACGCCGGCCACGGTGGCAAGTCGGGACGTTTCCGCCGCTACCGCGAGTTGTCGGAGATGTACGCGTTCATGCTCGACCAGCTCGGCCTGGCCCAGTCCGCCCGCCAGTAGCCACAAACACGTAGGAGCGAGCTTGCTCGCGATTTGCGCATCCGCCCCGGAACCGCCTGATCGCGAGCAAGCTCGCTCCTACATCCAATCCTGCCCGTGAACACGCCCGTCCCTCCGCCCGAGCGTCCTGTCGGGCCCTCCCGCTGGCGCTGGGCCTGGTGGCTGCTGGCCTACGCCAGCCTTGGCCTGGGCGTGATCGGAGTCGTGATCCCCGGCCTGCCGACCGTACCGTTCGTGCTGCTGTCGGCCTTCGCCGCCGCGCGTGGCTCGCAGCGGCTGCACGACTGGCTGCTGGCGCACCGGCAATTCGGCCCGATGATCCGCGACTGGCAGGCGCACGGCGCGGTCAGCCGCCGTGCCAAGTGGCTGGCGGTGTCGATGATGTCCGCCTGTGCGGTGATCATGTTCCTGACCGCGCCACGCTGGTGGATGGCGGCGACCGGGACTGCGATCATGACCGTGGTCGCGGTCTGGCTGTGGGCGCGACCGGAGCCGCCGCGGCCACCGCGCTGACCGCGTCGCAGGGCCACGTCGAATCGTTCATCGCAGCGGGCTACACTGCGGCCATGAACGCAACTCCCGCCCCACGACAGATCCTCATCGCGTTGTCCCTGGTCGCGCTGCCGCTGGTCCTGGCCGGCTGTGGCAACAAGGGCCCGCTGATCCTGGCGCCGAAGTCGATCCCGGTCGACCCGTCGACGCTGCCGCCGATGACGCCGCCGGCTGAGCCGGCGCCCACCAGTGACGAGCCGACGAGCGAAGAACCGGCCACGTCGGTGCCCGCTACCGATGCCGAAGACATCAACGGCAGGAAGAAGGGCACCGCCGAGCCGACTCCGGTTCCCAAGCAGGCCGACGAAACCGATGGCTGAGTCCGTGCACGCGCGCAAGCCCGTACGGTTCAGCAAGATGCACGGCGCCGGCAACGACTTCGTCGTGCTGGATCTTCGTGGTGATGTCGCCGCACCCGCGCCGGACCTGTGCCGGGCGCTGGCCGACCGCCACTTCGGCGTCGGCTGCGACCAGATCCTGACCGTCGAGGATGCCAACGGCAGCGACGCCGTCGCCCGCTACCGCATCTGGAATGCCGACGGCTCGTCATCGCAGCAGTGCGGCAACGGTGCGCGCTGCATCGCCGCCTGGCTGGTGCGTGACGCGCAGGCCAACGGCCGCGCGCTGGCCAGGGACTTCCTGCTCGACAGCCCGGTCGGCACGCACGCGGTGACGCAGCTGGGCGAAGGCCGCTACCGCATCGTCATGGGCACGCCGCGTTTCGCCCCGGCCAGCATCCCGCTGCACGGTTTCGCCGGCGCGCAGGATGAGTACGTCGTCGAGCAGAACGATTCGGTGTTCACCTTCGGCGCGGTGTCGATGGGCAACCCGCACGCGGTGGTCGAAGTCGAGGACGTCGATGCCGCGCCGGTGGAGACCGTCGCGCCGGTGCTGCAGTCGCACGCCGCATTCCCGGAGTCGGTGAACGTCGGTTTCGCCCAGGTGCAGTCGCGCCAGCGCATCCGCCTGCGCGTGTACGAGCGCGGCGTCGGCGAGACCCTGGCCTGCGGCAGCGGTGCCTGCGCCGCCGCAGCGGTGCTGATGCGGCGCGGCCGCGTCGACCGCGACGTCACCGTGGCCTTGCCCGGTGGCGACCTGCAGATTTCCTGGCCGGCCGACGACGTGCCATTGACGATGTCCGGGCCGACCGCATTCGTGTTCGAAGGGGAGTGGAACCAATGAACGAGACCCAGGAAAAGCTTGGCGCGCACGAAATCGCGGCCTGGCTGCGCCGGCACCCGCGGTTCCTGCAGCAGTTCCCCGACCTCGCCGTCACCCTGGTGGTGCCGCGCGAGGAAGGTTCGGCGGCGTCGCTGGCCAGCTACCAGTTGGAAGTGCTGCGCGACAAGAACCGCGAACTCGCCCGGCGCTTGCAGGAGCTGTTCGGCAACGCCCAGGAGAACGAGCGCCTGTCGGTGCGCACGCACCAGCTCACCCTGGCGTTGATGCGCCAGGACAGCGCGGCCGACACGCTGCGGGCGATGGCGGCAAGCCTGGCCGAGGATTTCAACGGCGACCTGGTGCGGCTGGTGATGTTCAAGCCGGTCGAAGGCCTCGGCGACGTCGACTGGATGCAGGTGGTGGCGCAGGACGATGCGCGCCTGCAGCCGTTCCGCGACTGCCTCGGCGATGGCGAACCGTTGTGCGGGCGCCTGCAACCGGAGAAGCACGCAGTGCTGTATGGAATGCGCGCCGAGGAAGTGCAATCGACCGCGCTGCTGCCGCTGCCTGGCGTGGGCATGGTCGCGGTCGGCAGTCGCGATCCGAACCGTTTCTTCCCCGGCATGGGCACGCTGTTCCTGCGCATGATGGGCGAGTCGCTGGTGACGGCGCTGAAGCGGTTCGACGGCTGAGGCGATGAAGGCGAAGGCAAAGTCCCTGGGTCCCCGCCTTCGCGGGGATGACGGGGTGGGGGATCATCCCGGCCTTCGCGGGGAAGACGGAGCGGGCGCCGCTGGTCCTGAGCCATCCGATCCGACCGTCGAGCAATACCTCTCCCACCTGCAGGTCGAGCGCCGCATGTCCGCGCATACGCTCGACGCGTATCGCCGCGATCTGCTGGCGCTGGCGCAGTGGGCGCGGACGCAGTCCGCCGACGTCACCGCGCTGCACGCCGAACAGGTGCGCGCCTTCGTCGCATCCGAGCACCGCCGTGGCCTGTCGCCCAAGAGCCTGCAGCGCCGGCTCTCGGCCTGCCGCAGTTTCTACGCGTGGCTGGTCCGCCGGGGCCGGTTGAGTGCCAGTCCGGCCGCGGCGATCCGCTCGCCGAAGGCGTCGCGGAAGTTGCCGCAGGTGCTTGATCCAGACGAGGCGAAGGCACTGGTCGAAGTGCCGACCGATGCACCGCTTGGGCTGCGCGATCGTGCGCTGCTGGAGCTGTTCTACTCGTCCGGCCTGCGTCTGTCGGAACTGTGCGGGTTGCGCTGGCGCGACATCGACTTGGCCGACGCGCTGGTGAACGTGCTCGGCAAGGGCAGCAAGCAGCGCAGTGTGCCGGTGGGCCGGCATGCGCGTGCCGCGCTGCAGGAATGGCGCGCCTCGACGGGCGCCGCGAACGATGCACCGGTGTTTCCGGGACGCGGGGGTGGAACGATCACGCCGCGCGCGGTGCAGCTGCGCTTGCGTCAGCTCGCACAGCGTCAGGGGCTGTTCAAGCGCGTGCATCCGCATCTGCTGCGGCATTCGTTCGCCAGCCATATCCTGGAATCATCCGGCGACCTGCGCGGTGTGCAGGAACTGCTCGGTCATGCCGACATCGCCACGACGCAGATCTATACGCACCTGGATTACCAGCACTTGGCGAAGGTGTATGACTCGGCGCATCCGCGGGCGAAGCGGAAGCCGTAAGCGCGTCCTCCTCTCCCTGGCCGCCTTGAAAAGCCGCCCCGCCCGACCCCATCTCGTTCCGGTCCCCCCCGGAGGTCCCCATGGACCCGAGCCAGAACCCCAACGTCTTCCACGCCACCACCATCGTTTCGGTGCGCCGTGACGGCCGCGTCGCCGTCGCCGGCGACGGCCAGGTCACCCTTGGCCACACCGTGATGAAAGCCAACGCGCGCAAGGTCCGCCGCCTCGGTCGCGACGGCCAGGTGCTCGCCGGCTTCGCCGGCGCTGCCGCCGACGCCTTCACCCTGTTCGAACTGTTCGAAGCCAAGCTCGAGAAGCATGGGCAGCTCGCCCGCGCCGCGGTCGAACTGGCCAAGGATTGGCGCACCGAGCGCCGCCTGGGCAAGCTCGAAGCGCTGCTCGCGGTCGCCGACCGCGACACCTCGCTGATCATCAGCGGCACCGGCGACGTGATCGAGCCGGAGGACGGCATCATCGCGATTGGTTCGGGCGGCATGTACGCGCTGTCGGCCGCGCGCGCGCTGATCGCGCACACCCAGCTCGACGCCCGCACCATCGCCACCGAGGCCATCAACATCGCCGGCGACGTGTGCATCTACACGAACCGCAACGTCGTCGTCGAAGAACTCTGACGCTTTCGCCCCCTCTCCCGCGTGCGGGAGAGGGCTGGGGTGAGGGCGTGACGCAAGAGCGCCCTCATCCGCCCTTCGGGCACCTTCTCCCGCATGCGGGAGAAGGGATCGAATCAGACACCGGACTGCCCCCACATGCCCATCAAACCCGATACCAGCCACGCCACCATGACTCCGCGCGAGATCGTGCAGGAGCTCGACCGCCACATCGTCGGCCAACACGCGGCCAAGCGCGCCGTCGCCATTGCGCTGCGCAACCGCTGGCGCCGCATGCAGCTCGACGACGAGCTGCGCAATGAAGTCATGCCGAAGAACATCCTGATGATCGGCCCCACCGGCGTCGGCAAGACCGAGATCGCGCGCCGGCTGGCGACACTCGCCAATGCCCCGTTCGTGAAGGTAGAAGCCACGCGCTTCACCGAGGTCGGCTACGTCGGCAAGGACGTCGAGCAGATCGTCCGCGACCTGGCCGACACCGCGGTCAAGCTCTACCGCGAGCAGGCCAAGCAGAAGGTGCGCACCCAGGCCGAGGAACGCGCCGAGGAGCGCATCCTCGACGCGCTGCTGCCGCGCCGCGCCGGTGCCACCAGCACCGTGTTCGGATTCAACGCGGCCGAAGCCGCCAGGGACGAACCCTCGTCGCAGGACAACGAGACCCGCGCCAAGCTGCGCAAGCAGCTGCGCAGCGGCGCGCTCGACGACCGCGAGATCGAGATCGAAACCGCGGTCAACGTCGGCGTCGACATCATGGCCCCGCCCGGCATGGAGGAGATGGGCCAGCAGCTGCGGCAGATGTTCTCGCAGGTCGCCGGTGCCAAGACCCACAAGAAGTCGATGGCGGTCCGCGCCGCCCGCTCGCAGTTGACCGAAGATGAGGCCGGCAAGCTGGTCAATGAGGACGACGTGCGCGAGGCGGCGATCGAGGCGTGCGAACAGCATGGCATCGTCTTCATCGACGAGATCGACAAGGTCGCCAAGCGTGGAGAGAACGTGGGCGGCGGTGATGTCAGCCGCGAAGGCGTGCAGCGCGACCTGCTGCCGCTGGTCGAGGGTTCGACCGTGAGCACCAAGTACGGTCCGGTCAAGACCGACCACATCCTGTTCATCGCCTCGGGCGCGTTCCACCTGGCCAAGCCCAGCGACCTGATCCCGGAGCTGCAGGGTCGCTTCCCGATCCGCGTCGAACTGACCGCGCTGAGCAAGGACGATTTCGTCCGCATCCTGACCGAGCCGAAGGCGGCACTGGTCACGCAGTACATCGAGCTGCTCAAGACCGAAGGCGTCGCGGTGCAGTTTGGTGCCGACGCGGTGGAGCGACTGGCCGAGATCGCGGCGCAGGTGAACGAACGCCAGGAGAACATCGGGGCGCGGCGACTGCATACGGTGCTCGAGCGCCTGCTCGATACGTTGAGCTATGAAGCGCCGGATCGTGGCGGGCAGGCGATCACGATCGACCGTGCGTACGTGGAGTCGCACCTGGGCGAGCTGGTGAAGGATCCGGATTTGAGCCGGTACATCCTGTAGTGCCTTGAGCCCCTCTCCCGCTTGCGGGAGAGGGGTTGGGGTGAGGGCAGCGAAGCGCCATGGCAAAAGCGCCCTCATCCGGCCCTCCGGGCCACCTTCTCCCGCAAGCGGGAGAAGGGGCCATGCTTGAGCCCCTCTCCCGCTTGCGGGAGAGGGGTTGGGGTGAGGGCAGGGAGCGTCAGCGCGCCTGCACCGTCACCTCGGTCCGCACCGAATTGGCAATAAAGCAATTCCGATGCGCCGACTCATGCAGCTTCACCAGCGCCTCCGCATCCGGCCCCTTGCCCGCCGCGAACACGATGCGCGGCCGCAACACCACCCGCGTCACCGCCAGCCGCCCTTCGCTGTTCTTCTCCAGCGTGCCGACCGCCTCGTCCTGGTAGTCGTCGACCACCCAGCCCTTCTTGGCCGCGATCGCCAGCAGCGTCAGCATGTGGCACGACGACAGCGCGGCGACCAGGGCTTCCTCCGGATCCACGCCTGCGACGTTGCCCAGGTATTCCGGCGCGGCCGAGCCGGTGATGCGCTGGCCGCCGTCGAACGCCCATTCGTGGTCGCGTGAATAGCCCTCGTAATCGAACGGGCCTTCATTGCGCAGCCAGTGGATCGAAGCACGATGCTCGGACATGGGCGGCTCCTGCGTTGGGGGAGCCGCCACGATGCCATAGCCCCGGTTACTTCGCGATCGCGCTGCCCGCCGCCTTGGCCTTGCGCTCGCGCGTGTCTTCCAGCAACTGCTCGCGCGCGGCAACCTGCAGCTCATCGATGCTGACCGCATCCGGGGCCTTGCCCAGGCGCGTGGTCAGATCGGCGACGACGCGCTTGTTGGCATAGGTGTGCGGCGAGTTCTTGTCGTCGCTCTGGGCGGTCAACATGTAGTCCAGCCGCTTGGCGCTGACTTCGCGGCCCTGCGCCAGCTCGACCAGTTTGGCGCGGTACTCCAGTTCCCACGACGTCATGCCCGGGAACGCGTTCTGGTCGGCGAAGTGCTGCGTTTCGTGGCCGAGGAACACGACTCGGAACTCCTCGCTGTCGAGGCCCTGGCTGTATCTGCCCACGACTGCGTACAAGGCCTTGTCCGTTGCCCAGCCACCGGCAGAGCCGCGCTCGCAGCGACCGTAGGCCATCCAGCCCCGGCTGACGAAATCGTCGAGCAGCTCGACGCGGACCGTGTACGGGCCCTCCGGCAGCTGCACGTCGTACATGCGCGTGTCCTGCTTGCGCCACACCATCAGCTCTCGAAGGGGCGGGGTGCGGCCGAGCTGGGCGTGATAGCCGTGCTGTTCCAGCTGCGTCTGCAGGAATGGCTCGATCTCGTCCATGTTTGTCGCCTTGGCCGCGCTCGCGCCCAGGCGCTTGTGCAGTTTCGCCAGCAACGCCGCTTCCTGCGTGTCGCGCTGCGCCGGTGCCGCCATAGAGCGCCACCAGTAGTCCTGGTAGTCGTCGAGCACGCCGCGCAGGAACTTGTCTTCGATCGCGGACGTGGTCAGCACCGGCTTGCTGGCGTGGTAGCGCTCGAGCATGCAGGCGCGGTAGTCGGCGTCCTTGCCCAGGAACTCGGCCGATGGCGTCGCCTCCAGTGCAACCAGGGCGCGGGTGCTGTCGCCCTGCAGGATGGCGCTGGTGGACTCGGCGATCGCGGCGATGGCGGTCTTGCTGCTGGTCGGCTCGTCGGCGGCGATCGCGGCGAAGGCCGCGCACAGCAGGGCAGACGACAGGATCACGGTGGCCTTGGACTTCATCTGGATTCCATTCGGGGGTGGCGGTCGGGGTGCCGCCTTCGCCCCTATTGCAGTCGAAGGGCGGCCGACCGGTCTTGAACGCATTTGATCTGGTGTCTCAGTTGCGTCGGCGTCGCGCCGGTGGCCAGCCGCAGCGTCCGGTTGAGGTGGCTCTGGTCGCTGAAACCGCTGGCCGCGGCGACCTCGGCCAGGGCCGTGTCGCCGCCGAGCATCGCCAGGGCCCGGCGGCAGCGCAGTTCGCGCCGCAGCAGCTGCGGCGGCATGCCGTGAGAGCGCAGGAAGCTGCGCGAGGCATGGGCGAGGGAAACCCCGGCGCGGCGCGCCAGCACCGAAACCGGCAGGTCGCCGTGCTGCAGTTCGTGCAGGAATGCCGGTTGCCAGTCGTGCAGGGCAGGGGCATCGTCTGGCACGCAGGCCCGGAGCAGGTCATCGAGATGATGATGCGCGCGTGCGAACAACGCGCTGGCATCGCCCAGGTCGGCCACCCGCAGCACACGCAACGCCAGGCCGCCGGCGCCGACCGGAAAGGCGTCGCCCAGCGCCAGGTTGATCACCTTGGCGCCGTTGCGGCCGAAGCGGTTGCCGTGGGCGTGCCAGCGCGGATGCAGCACCAGCGTGCCCGGGGTGCATTCGACCGGGCCGTCGGCGCTGGCTTCCACGTAACTCCCGTCCAGCACCAGCGCCGCATAGGCGCCGTCGTGGCGATGCGTGCGCAGCGTGTCGCCAGCGTCGTGGCGGGTCTCGTACTCGTGGGCGGGCATGGGGGCATCCTGCGCGATGGCGGCGGTGGTGGCATCAGGCGGAAGTCACGAGGGGCACGTTCATCCGCGCACCGGGGTTGGATGCGGCGATCGCGGCAACCGTTGAAGCGCCCCTTCAGTCCTCGCCGATATCCTCGTTCCACACGTCCGGATGCGCGGCGATGTAGTCGCCCAGCATGTCGATGCACTCACTGTCGTTGAGGTCGATCACCTCGACGCCGTTCTCGCGCAGCCAGTCGATGCCGCCGCGGAAGTTGACCGATTCGCCGACCACCACCGTGCCGATGTTGAACTGCCGCACCAGCCCGCTGCAGTACCAGCACGGGGCCAGCGTGGTGACCATGATCGTGTCGCGGTAGCGGCGCTGGCGGCCGGCCTTGCGGAAGGCATCGGTCTCGCCGTGCACCGACGGATCGCCTTCCTGGATGCGGCGGTTGTGGCCGCAGCCAAGCAGGTTGCCGTCACGGTGGTACAGCGCCGCGCCGATCGGAATGCCGCCTTCGGTAAGGCCCTGGCGGGCCTCGGCGACGGCGGTGGCGAGCAGTGCGCGGTAGTCGGGCGTGGCGATCATGAGGGCACCTGTGCTGTTGCGCGGAGTCTGGCCGCGTGCGCGGCGGAGCATGTCGATGTGCGGCACGCCGTCGTCGAGATAAGGTTCCGATGACGGCACGAAGCCGTGCCGGCCGTAATAGTGCTGCAAGTGTTCCTGCGCGCCGATCTGGATGTCGGCGCCGGGCCAGCGCGCCTGGATCTGTTCCAGCGCCGCGTGCAGCATCGGGTCGCCGAGGCCGCGGCCACGGTAGGCCGGTGCGGTCAGCACGCGCCCGAAGCTGACCTGCGGGTAGCTCAGTCCGGCCGGCAGGATGCGCAGGTAAGCGGCCAGGTCGCCATTGTCGGCATGGCCGATCAGATGGATGGTCTGCGGATGCTTGTCCTTGCCGTCCGGGTCGAGGTAGACGCAATTCTGTTCGACCACGAACACTTCCGAGCGCAGCTTCAGCAGCGCGTACAGCGTATCGATGTCGAGCTCGCGGAAAAGCCGCGCCTGCCAGCGGATCGATGGGGTCTCGCTCATGCCGCCATGATGCCAGCGACGGCCAACGATCTCAGCGACGCTCATCGCCTTTGGCCGACGTGTCGATCTCGACCACCACCGACATGCCGGGGCGAAGCCGCGCCGCGGCCTCCTGCCCATCGTCGATCGAGACCTTGACAGGGATGCGCTGGGCGATCTTGACGAAGTTGCCGGTGGCGTTGTCGGCCGGCAGCACGCTGAACTCGGAACCGGCGGCGGGCGAGATCTCCTGCACCCGGCCGGTCAGGCGCTTGCCGCCCAGGGCATCGACGGTGAAGTGCGCCGGCTGGCCGATGCGCATGTCCTCCATCTGCGTTTCCTTGTAGTTCGCCACCACCCACAACGTGCCCGGCACCAGCGCCATCAACTGCGTGCCGTTGGTGACGTAGGCGCCTTCGCGCACCGTGACCTGGCCGAGCTGGCCGTCGCGTGGTGCCTCGATGCGGGTGTGGTCGAGATTGATCTGCGCCAGCTTGACCGCGGCCTCGGCACCGGCCACCGCCGCCTCGAGCGCGTCGCGATTGACACTGACGCTGCGCACGCTCTGTTCGGCCGCCTCTACTGCAGCGCGTGACTGGTTGAGTCCGGCCACGGCCTGGGCGTTGGCGGCAAAGGCGTTGTCGAGGTCCTGCGCCGACAGCAATTGCTGTCCGGCCAGGCGGTCGGTACGTTTCAGCGTCGCCGCCGTACGCACGTGCAGGGCGTCGTTGCTGGCGACCGTGGCGCGGGTCTGCGCCAGGCTCGCCTGCGCGCTGCGCAACTGCTGGGTCCAGTTGGCGAGATTGGCGCGCGCCGCCTGCAGCTGCGCGCTGGCCTGGTCGACCTGCTGCCGGTACAGGCGGTCGTCGATCTGCACCAGCAGTTGACCCTTGCGCACGTGCTGGAAATCGCGCACCGGCACCTGGGTGACATAGCCGCTGACCTGCGGGCTGATCACCGTGACCTGGCCGCGCACGTAGGCGTTCTCGGTGCTCTGGATGGGCGTGCGGAAGGGCGGCAGGTGCCAGGCATACAGCACCACCAGCGCCCCGCCGATCGCCACCGCGGCGAAGGCCGCCATCTGCCAGCGCGGGCGCGGCGGCGGCAACGGCGGGGCTGCGGGTGCCGGCTGCGGCGGTGCTGCGGGCGGGGTGGGAGTGGGCGTGCTCATGGCGTCGATGCCGCGGTTGCGCGGGCGGCGATCCGACGTTCGCGGCGGGCGCGCAGGCGCGCCCGGGTGGCGACGATCGTGAGCCAGATCATGGTCATCAGGGCGATGGCGGCGATGGCGAAGTAGACATCGTTATAGGCAAGCACATTGGCTTCGCGTGAAGCCGTGGCGGCCAGTTGCCGCAGCCCCTGCGCGTTGCGCAGGGCCGGGTCGGTGACCACCTGCCCATAGACCCCGCCGCCGGACTGGACGCGCGCGGCCACCAGCGGGTCGAGCAGGGTCAGGTGCTCGACCAGCTGGCTGGAGTGGTACTTCTCGCGCATCACCTGGAAGGTGCCCAGGAACGCCGAGCCGAACAGTGCGCCGACGTTCTGGGTGATGGAGAACATCACGAAGAAGCTGATCAGGTTGCGCGGCTGCGCGATCACGCTGCCGACGCCGGCGATCAGCGCCGGGGCAAGGAAGAACGTGCTGCCGAAGCCGATCAGGAACTGGCTGACCAGCAACTGCGGCGGTCGCGTGAGGTTGTTGGAATACGCATCCATCAGCGCGCCGACGAGGATGCAGGTCAACGCAATGAGTGCAGGCACCCGCGTCAGCACCGGCCTGACCGTCATCGCGCTGGTGGCGATGCCGATCACGCAGCCCAGCAGCACCACCGCGAACAGGCCGCGCATCTGCTCGTTGGTCAGGCCCATCGTCTGCAGGAACCCCACCGCACCGACGCTCTGCTCCGACAGCGCCATGCGGAGCAGGATGATCGCGATGCCCAGGCGCAGCATCAGGCCGCTGCTGAGCCAGCGCGTGTTGATCAGCGGATTGGTGCGGAAGTGCTCCACCGCCACGCCCGCGACCACCAGCACGATCGAGCCGGCCAGGCACCAGCCGATCCACGGCGCTTCCCGCCACCAGACGATCCGTCCCAGCGACAGCACGGCGCAGAGCAGGGCCATGCCGATCGACAGCAGGCTGATGGACAGCGCGTCGAGCCGTTCGAAGACCTTGTAGCGATCGCCCGGCGGCAGTCGCAGCAGCAGCACCGCGCCCAGCGACAGCAGGGCCAGGCCCAGCTCGAACAGGTACAGGCCGCGCCACTCGCCGAACTCGAGCAGGTCCGGGGAGATCACCCGCGCGAGGGGCGCGCCGATCTGGCTCACGCCGATGCCGATGGCCAGCGCGCGCAGGCGGTGCTGTGCCGGCAGGGCCTGGATCATGTAGAACACGCCCAGCGTGGTCAGCGCCGCGCCGACGATGCCGTGCGCGGCGCGCACTGCGATGGCCGAGCCCGGCCCGTGCACGAACAGGTGACCGAACGTGACCAGCGCATACAGCACCAGGCTGATCTCGGTGAACAGGCGCAGGCCGAACTGCTGGCGGAACTTGATCAGGATGAGGTTGGCCGAGACGTTGGTCATCACGTAGGCCGCCGGCAGCCAGGCGATCTCGGTGGCGGTCACGCCGAGCGAGCCCTGCAACTGGAGCAGGTTGGTGGTGACCATGGCATTGCCGAGGCTGCCGGTGATCGCCACCAGCGTGCCGGTCAGGCCGAACGCCCAGCGCAGCCAGGTCGGGTGGTGCGGCGTCGAGGGCGAGCCCGGAAACAGTGGCCGCTCGTGCGGCAACCATTCACGGGGAGCAACCTGGCTCATTGCGGCGTGGCTCCTCGGGGTCGGGCCCGGCTCGTGCCTTGAGCCGGGCCCGGGATTGCACGTTGATGCGATAATCGCCGGATGAACCAGTCCAGCTCCGACAAGCCCGGCGACAAGACCGGCACCACGCACTTCGGCTTCCGCGACGTTCCCACCGGCGAGAAGCAGAAGCTGGTCGGCCAGGTCTTCTCCTCGGTCGCCGGCAAGTACGACCTGATGAACGACCTTATGTCGCTGGGCGTGCACCGCGTGTGGAAGCGCTATTTCGTCGGCACCGCCCAGGTCAAGCGCGGCGATCGCGTCCTCGACCTGGCCGGCGGCACCGGCGACATCGCCCTGCTGCTGCGCGACCGCGTCGGCGACGCTGGCAGCATCGTGCTGGGCGACATCAACGGCGAGATGCTGCGCGTCGGCCGCGACCGCATGACCGACATGGGCAAAGTCGCCGGCTTCGAATACGTGCAGATGAATGCCGAGAAGCTGCCGTTCCCGGACGGCAGCTTCGACCTGGTGACGATCGCCTTCGGCCTGCGCAACGTCACCGACAAGGACGCGGCACTGCGCGAGATGCATCGCGTGCTCAAGGTTGGCGGCCAGGCGCGGGTGCTGGAGTTCTCGGAAGTGAAGGCCGACTGGTTCAAGCCGATCTACGACTTCCATTCCTTCAAGGTGCTGCCGCAGCTGGGCAAGCTGTTCGCCAACGATTCCGACAGCTACCAGTACCTGGCCGAAAGCATCCGCAAGCATCCGCCGCAGGATGAGCTGAAGGCAATGATGCAGACCGCTGGATTCGCGCGCTGCGACTACCGCAACCTGTCGGGCGGAATCGTCGCGATCCACACCGGGTACAAGGTCTAGACCTGCCACCGTCGTCCCGGCGAACGCCGGGCCCAGGCCCGCACCGCATCCCCCCTCACCGTCGTCCCGGCGAACGCCGGGACCCAGGCCCCCATCCCATCAGCATCGTCACGTCATCCCGGCGAACGCCGGGATCCATTTTGACTTTGCCGTTGTTCACGCAATAAGCGGCGTTTTGCCCTCACCCCAACCCCTCTCCCGCAAGCGGGAGAGGGGCTCAAATGAGCGGGAGAGGGGCTCAAATGCGGCTCACTCCACCAGCTTCAGCCCCACCACTCCGGCCACGATCAACACCAGGCACCCAAGCCTCGCCACCGTGACGCCATCGCCAAAAGCGACGATCCCCGCCAGCGCCACGCCGACCGTGCCGATCCCGACCCACACCGCGTACGCGGTGCCGACCGGCAGCCACTTCAGCGCCATGGCCAGCATGGCGAAGCTGACCACTGCCGCGACGATGCCGACCACGCTCGGCACCATCCGGCTAAAGCCGGCACTCTGCTTCAGCGCGATTGCCCAGACAACTTCGAGCAGTCCGGCGCCCAGCAGCAGCGCCCAGGCGATGGTGTCGTGACGATTCATGGCGTCGGTCACACTTCATGGGGAGGTCGCCAGCGTAGTCAGGTCCGCACGCCGCGACAGCCCGGTCCCGCGGGAAGCACTGTTGCGCCCGCTCGCGAGGTCCCGGGCAGGGTGGCGTCCGGACCCATGCCCGCGGTCCGGCGAGGCGCTAAACTCGGCCGCTCACCCTGTCCGTTGTGGGCCCACATGCGTTATTCGATCCTGTCCCTCTGCCTCGCCGCCGCCCTTGCCGCCGGTTGCTCGCGCGAAGCCGCGCCGCCAGCCGGCACCGCTTCCAAGGAGGCCGCCACTGTGGCCGCTGCCGACCAGAAGTCCACCGCCGTCGTCGACGAGTTCTCCTACGCGCAGCCGTCCAAGGTCCGCATCAACGACCTCGCCCTCATGCTCAACGTCGACTTCGACAAGAAGGAGCTTGGCGGCAGCGCGACCTACACGCTGGACTGGATCGATCCCAAGGCGACGCAGCTGGTCCTGGACTCGCGCGACATCACCGTCGAGAAAGTCGTAGGCGAGCGCGCCGACGGCAAGTGGGAAGACCTCACCTGGAAGATCGGCGACAAGGACAAGACCCTCGGCAGCAAGTTCGTCATCGACGCGCCGTCGCGCAACAAGCGCATCCGCGTCACCTACCGCACCTCGCCGGACGCCTCGGGCCTGCAGTGGCTGACGCCGGCGATGACCGAAGGCAAGAAGACGCCCTTCATGTTCAGCCAGTCGCAGCAGATCCATGCGCGTTCGTGGGTGCCGCTGCAGGACACGCCGCAGGTACGCTTCACGTACACCGCGCACGTGACCTCGCCGAAGGACACGATGGTGCTGATGAGCGCCGACAACGATCCCAAGGCAGCACGTGATGGCGACTACACCTTCGCCATGCCGCAGAAGATCCCGTCGTACCTGCTGGCGATCGCCGCCGGCGACCTCGTGTTCCAGCCGATCAGCGGCCGCGCCGGCGTCTGGGCGGAACCGGCGATGGTGAAGAAGGCGGCCAAGGAGTTCGACGACACCGAGAAGATGATGCAGACGGCCGAGCGCCTGTACGGCCCGTACCGCTGGGAGCGTTACGACATCCTCGTGCTGCCGCCGTCGTTCCCCTACGGCGGCATGGAAAACCCGCGCATGACCTTTGCCACGCCGACCGTGATCGTCGGCGACAAGTCGCTGGTGTCGCTGGTCGCGCACGAGTTGGCGCACAGCTGGTCGGGCAACCTGGTGACGTTCTCCACGCCCAAGGACAGCTGGCTCAACGAAGGCTTCACCAGCTACGTCGAGAACCGCATCGTCGAGGACCTGTACGGCAAGGAAGCGGCCGACATGGAGAAGGTGATCTCGCGCAACGAGCTAGCCGCCGAGTACAAGGAAATCGATCCGAAGCTGCAGGTGCTGGCGCAGCGTCCGGGCACGGTGAGCAATCCTGACGACTCCAGCAGTTCGACCGTGTACACCAAGGGTGCCTGGTTCCTGCAGTTCCTCGAGGAGCGTTACGGCCGCGAAGTGTTCGATCCGTTCCTGAAGGGCTACTTCGACCACTTCGCCTTCCAGAGCATCCCGACCACCACGTTCCTCGAATACGCCAAGGCCAACCTGCTCGACAAGCACCCGGGCAAGGTCAGCGAAGCCGAGTTGGACCAGTGGATCTATCAGCCGGGCGTTCCGGCCAATGCGCCCAGGACGGTGTCGCCGCGCTTCGATGCGGTCGATGCCGCGCGCAAGGCCTGGCTCGATGCCGGCACGCTGCCTGCCAAGGACGCGACCGCGAAGTGGAGCACGCAGGAGTGGGTGCACTTCATCGACGGCATGCCCGAAACGCTCAAGCCCGGGCAGCTGGCCGCGCTCGACGCCGCCTACCACTTCACCGGCACCCCGAACGGCGAGATCGCACAGCGCTGGTATCCGCTCGCCGTGCGCAGCGGTTACCCGGAGGCCAACGACGCGATCGCCGCGTTCCTGGAGCGGATCGGCCGCCGCAAGCTGATCATGCCGACCTATAACGAGCTGGTGAAAACGCCCGCAGGCTTGAAGCTGGCGCAGGACACCTTCGCCAAGGCGCGTCCGGGCTACCACCCGATCACCACCGAGTCGGTGGAAGCTGCGATCGCCAAGGCGCAGCAGGCGACCGCCAAGCAGTAGTCGCTCCGCGCCCTCCCTTTCGCGCTGCGAAGGGGAGGGTAGGGAGGGGTAGAACGCTTCCTCAAGGGCACACCAAGGAATCCACCCGTGACGCACCGCAGCCGCAGGCTCCTGGCGATCGTCATTCCGCTGCTGCTCGTGTTGATCGTCGCCATCGTCCTGTGGCGTGATCCCTACAGCCTCGTCCGTGCCGACTTCGCCCGCCAGCGCATCGCCGCGGGCCTGTCGCGCGATAGTGCTGTGATCGACGACCACCGCTGGGTCTACGCCTACAGCGACGATGCTCCGAAGGACGCACCCACCGTGGTGATGCTGCACGGCTTCACCGGCAGCAAGGAAAACTGGTACCCGGTCGCGAAGCTTCTGCGCGGGCGCTACCGCCTGCTGATCCCGGACCTGCCGGGCTGGGGCGAAAGCCAGCGCATCGACGGCGCCGACTACGGCTTCCTCGCCCAGAGCGAGCGCGTCGACCATTTCATCGAGCAGGTCGCCGCCGACCCGCGCGGTGTCGTCCTGCTCGGGCACTCCATGGGCGGCGGCATCGCCGCGATCGTAGCCGCGCGCTATCCGCAGCAGGTCTCGCGCGTCGGCCTGATCGACGCCGCCGGCGTACGCTTCGCCGACAACCGCTTCGGCGAGCAGGTGCTGGCCGGCAAGAATCCATTCGCGGTCGAGGACGAGGCATCGCTCAAGCGCTATCTCGACACCGTTTTCCACGACGCCAGGGCGCGACCGTGGGCACCGTGGCCGGCCAGTCGCATCTATATCGATCACCGGCGCGGCGATGCGCAGTTCGAGCAGCAGGTGCTCGCGCGCATTGGCCGCAGCGACGAGAGCTTCCTGCCAGGCCAGGCCGCCGCCGGCATTCGCCAGCCGACACTGCTGCTGTGGTGCCGGCAGGATGCGGTGATCGATTACAGCGCGATGGCGCTGTACGCCGAGCGCATCCCGCAGGCAAGTCGCGTGTTGCTCGATGGCTGCGGGCACATGTCGGTGGTCGAACAACCCGGGATGGTCGCGCAGGCGATCGAGATGTTGATCGAACGAGGACAAACGCAATGATCGAACGCAGCTCACTTACCGCAGCCGTCGTTCTCGCCGCGACACTGGCGCTGGCCGCGTGCGAGCCGGCCAAGGACCCGAAGATCGCCGAGGCGCAACAGGCGGCTGCGCGCGAACAGGATGCCGATGCCATGGCCGCTGCGTTCGAGGCCGAGTACGGCAAGCAGAACTGGGAGCTGGCCCGTGCGCATGGCGACGTGCTGATGGCCAAGTACCCGACCAGTGCCGCCGCGGCGCGCATCGAGGAGCGCCACCAGGAGGTGAAGGACAAGGCGGAAAAATCGCGCGAACAGCGCCGCGTGGCCGCTTTGTGGACCTACCAGACGCAGCCGGTGAAGGGCGGCGAGCAGTTGTCGGCATCGATCTACGCCAAGGACTACGTCGACACCGATGGCAGCGGCGCGCGTCCCGTGCAGCTGATCTTCCGCGACCATCCCGACTGGGGGCGCAGCAGCTACCTCGTGCTGGAAGCCGGCGACTTCGATTGCTACGGCGGCTGCAAGGTCAAGCTGACGATCGACGGCGCCGCGCCCAAGCCGGTGGCCGCGAGCCGTCCGAAGACCGACCAGGCGATCGCGATGTTCATCGAGGACGAGCGCGCGCTGTGGAAGACGGTGAAGGCGGCCAGGCGCATCGCCATTGAGTTCCCGGTCAAGGCCGGCGGAACGCGCACGGCGGTGTTCGAGGTCGGCGGCCTGGACCCGGTGAAGCTTCCAAAGTGGAACTGACCTGACGTAGGAGCGAGCTTGCTCGCGACCCGGAACTCCGATCGCGAGCAAGCTCGCTCCTACCCCTCCCTCCACGCCGCGCCGCGTTAATCCCGCGAAGACATGGTCTTTGCACGCCAGGAGTAAGCTCCAGCTGACAGGATCGACATCTACACCCTGTCCAGCGGCGCGCTACCGGATGCGCGCGCCGGTCCATCCCCAGCGGCACGGCCGTGACTGGAGCGCAGCCGAGCCAGGCGGAGGCCGCCATGCTCTCACCACGCCTGCACAACCTGCTCGACCAGGGGCACGCGCCCTATACCACGCTCAACCACCCGCGCACGATCACCGCGCACGACACCGCGTCGATCGCCCATATCGAGCCGGTGCATTTCGCCAAGACGGTGATGATCAAGGCCGATGGCAGGCTGGCGATGGTGGTGATGCCATCGACCTACCGGGCCGACCTCTATCGGCTGGGGCTCGCGCTGGGCGGCGCAGTCGTCGAGCTCGCCGAGGAATCCGAATTCCGTGGTGCGTTCCCGGACTGCGAACCCGGCGCGATGCCGCCGTTCGGCCATCTCTACGGCCTGCCGGTGTATGTCGATTCGCGCTTGGCGCACCAGGAAGAGATCGCGTTCAACGCGGGCAACCACACCGAAGTGGTGCGGATGCCGTACAAGGAGTTTGAACGCCTGGCAGCGCCGGAGCTGCTGTGGCTGGCGCACATGATGTGATGCGTCTGCTCAGTGAACTCGGCCTTCGGCCTCGACCCCCTCCCAGCCTCCCCCTGCGCGCAGGGGGAGGAGCAAAACCTACAGCGAATACCCGAACTGCTGCTTGAACTGTTCGTTGAACTCGTCGTAATCGAAGCGCTGGTTCTGCGTGCCCGGGTGTTCGACCTTGAGCGCGCCCATCAGGTTGCCCATGCGGCCGATCGTCAGCCAGTCGTAGCCCTTCTCGATGCCGAAGATCAGGCCGGCGCGGAATGCATCGCCGCAGCCGGTTGGGTCGGTGACGCGGCGCTCGTGCGCCGGCGGGATGTCGAAGGTCTTCTCGGGCGTGTGGATCTGCGAACCGTGCGGGCCGCGCGTGGTGATGTAGGCCTTCACCCGCTTGACGATGTCGTTCTCGCTCCAGCCGGTGCGTTCCTGCAGCAGGTTGGACTCGTAGTCGTTGACGGTGACGTAATCGGCCTGCTCGATGAAGTGGCGCAGCTCTTCGCCGTTGAACAGCGGCATCGCCTGGCCGGGATCGAAGATGAAGGGAATGCCCAGCTCGGCGAACTCGGTGGCGTTCTGCAGCATGCCTTCGCGGCCGTCGGGACTGACGATGCCGAACGTCACGCCCTTGACGTCGCGCACGTGATTCTCGTAGCTGCGCATCATCGCGCCCGGATGGAACGCGGTGATCTGGTTGTTGTCGTGGTCGGTGGTGATGAAGGCCTGCGGCGTGAACAGCTCCTCGATCTCCTTCACCTGCGACAGGTTGATGCCCTGCTGCTCGAAGTGCTCGCGGTAAGGCGCGAAGTCCTGGCCGACGGTGGCCATCGGGATCGGATCGCCGCCGAGCAGCTTGAGGTTGTAGGCGATGTTGCCGGCGCAGCCGCCGAATTCGCGGCGCATGCGCGGCACCAGGAACGACACGTTCAGGATGTGAACCTTGTCCGGCAGGATGTGGTTCTTGAACTGGTCCGGAAACACCATGATCGTGTCGTAGGCCAGAGAGCCGCAGATCAGCGCAGACATCGGTCGATACCCCAAAGAAAAAAGCGGCCGGAGCGCCGCGCGGGCGCTAGGGTAGCCGCTGGGGACCCGGACGGCCAGCACGCCGGTCTACCCCTTCCGGACGACGCCCTTGGCCGCGTCCCGGGCCCCAATTGCAGCCGCGTCTCCGGCCGCGACCCCCGGGGTGACCACCGGCGGCACGAAGTGCCGGGAAATGCAGGTTTTTTCCTTGCTCGCAGGGGGGGCGGTTGCTAGTCTAGCGAACCCCTCGCGCCCCCATTTGACGGCCTATCCCTCGATGTTCAAGAAGTTTCGCGGCATGTTTTCCAACGACCTGTCCATCGACCTGGGCACGGCCAACACTCTCATCTACGTCCGCGGCCAGGGAATCGTCCTGAACGAACCATCGGTGGTCGCTGTCCGCCAGGACCGCCTGATCGGCGGCAACCGCACCGTCGCGGCGGTCGGCAGCGAGGCCAAGATGATGCTCGGGCGCACCCCGGGCCACATCACCACGATCCGCCCGATGAAGGACGGCGTCATCGCCGACTTCACCTACACCGAGGAAATGCTCAAGCATTTCATCCGCAAGGTGCACAAGTCGCGCTTCCTGCGCCCGAGCCCGCGCGTGCTGGTGTGCGTGCCCTGCGGCTCGACCCAGGTCGAGCGCCGCGCCATCAAGGAATCGGCCGAGGAGGCCGGTGCCCGTGAGGTTTATCTCATCGAAGAGCCGATGGCGGCCGCGATCGGCGCCGGCATGCCGGTCACCGAGGCACGCGGCTCGATGGTCGTCGACATCGGCGGCGGCACCACCGAAGTCGCAGTCATCGCCCTGAACGGCATCGTCTACTCGGCCTCGGTCCGCATCGGCGGCGACCGTTTCGACGAGTCGATCATCAGCTACGTGCGTCGCACCTACGGCACGCTGATCGGCGAGGCGACCTCCGAGCGCATCAAGATCGAGATCGGTTGCGCCTACCCGCAGACCAAGGCGGCCTCGATCGAGGTCTCCGGCCGCAACCTCGCCGAGGGCGTGCCGAAGATGATCACGATCAACTCCAACGAGGTCCTCGAGGCCCTGCGCGAGCCGCTGGCCGGCATCGTCTCGGCGATCAAGCTGGCGCTGGAGCAGACCCCGCCGGAACTGTGCGCCGACGTCGCCGAGCGCGGCATCGTGCTGACCGGCGGTGGCGCCCTGCTGCGCGACCTGGACCGCCTGATCAGCGAGGAGACCGGTCTGCACGTGCAGGTCGCCGACGACCCGCTGACCTGCGTCGCCCGTGGCGGTGGCCGCGCGCTGGAGCTGGTGGACATGCACGGCAACGAGTTCTTCGCGCCGGAGTAAGGCCGAGAAGCGGGAACGGGGAACGGGGAACAGGGAACGAAGGGTGCCCGGCGGCTGCGAAGCTACGGGCCGTGCGGATGTCGAACCCGTGACGTCGGACCCGTGTCGAACCCGGTCCTTTCACCAGTTACCTGTGTCCGCGTGTCGTTCCCGCTTCATACTCCCCACTCCCGCTTTCCACTCCCGCCCTCGACAATCCCGACGCCCTCGTGCCTTCCTACGCCGGTCCTCCCACCGCTGCCCGCACGGGTGATGTCGCCGGTACGTTGAAGTTGCTGGCCTATCTGGCCCTGGCGGTGATCCTGATCATGCTCGACCACCGCGGTGGCTGGCTCAATCAGGTGCGTCGCCAGGCGACGTTGCTGGTGCAGCCGCTGTGGATGGTCGCCGGCTGGCCCGGACAAGTGGTCGAACGCATCAGTGACGACGCCGGCACGCTGACCCGGCTGACCGCCGAGAACCGCCGCCTGCGCAACGACCTGATGCTGAACCAGGCGCGGATGGCGCGACTGCAGACCCTGGCGGCCGACAATGCCCGCCTGCGCGGCCTGCTCGACGCCGCCGAGCGCGGCAAGCTCGACGTGGTGCTGTCGCCCGTGCTCGATATCGACCTCGACCCGACCCGCCAGCGCCTGGTGCTCGATGCCGGCAGCCGCGACGGCGTCCAGGTCGGACAAAGCGTGATCGACGCAGGCGGCCTGCTTGGGCAGATCATTGCGGTAACGCCGATGTACGCCAATGTGCTGCTATTGACTGACCCTTCGCATGCCGTCCCGGTGGCGGTGGCGCGCAACGGCGTGCGCCTGGTGGTCTACGGCGAGGGCCGCAGCGATGTGTTGCGCGTGCCGAGCGTGCCGCTGTCGAGCGATATCAAGGTCGGCGACGTGCTGGTCACTTCCGGCCTGGGCGGGCGTTTCGCCCCGGGCTTCCCGGTCGGCACCATCGCCTCGCTGCGTCCCGACGACAGTCGCGCCTTCCTGATCGGCGAAGTCACCCCGGCGGCGCAGCTCGATCGCGGCCGCGAAGTGCTGGTGCTGCTGAACCAGCCGAGCCCGCTGCCCGGCGCGACCGCGTTCAATGCCACGACCTCACCGGCGATGAGCGCGCCGTCGGGTGCAGCCATCGCGGTCGGGCAGGGCACCGCCGCGTTGCCGGCCGCAGCCGCCACCACGCGAGCGACACCCGGATCGACTCCGGCCAAGCCCAACACGCAACCGCCGGCAGCAACCACGCCACCTGCGCAACCGCCGGCACCGACGGAGCCGCGCCGATGACCCGCGTCCGTCCGCAATGGGTGTTGCCAGTGAGCCTGGTCGTGGCGCTGATCCTGGGTCTGCTGCCGCTGCCGCCGACATTGCAGCCGCTACGCCCCTACTGGCTGGCGCTGGTGCTGGCCTACTGGGTGATCGAGGATCCCGACCATATCGGCCTGGGCGTGGCCTTCCTCGTCGGCCTGGCCGGTGACCTGGTCTACGGCAGCCTGTTCGGCGAGCAGGCGCTGCGGCTGGTGGTGATGGCCTACATCCTGCAGCGCTTCCGCGCGCGGCTGCGCTTCTTCCCGATGTCGCAGCAGGCGCTGGCCATTGGCGGCCTGCTGCTCAACGACCGCATCGTCACCGCCGCGATCCATGTCGCGGTGGGCGAGCCGACGATGCCGGCGTCGTCCTGGCTGGCGCCGCTGGCCGGCATGCTGCTGTGGCCGCTGTTGTTCGTGGGCCTGGACTCACTGCGACTGGGCCGCTGGCGGGGGCGTTGACGATGGGTCCGCGTCGTCGCGTCCTCAAGAACGCCGCAGCCGAAGCCCACCAGTTCCGTCTGCGCTCCGCCATCGCCTTCACTTGCGTGCTGCTGGCGCTGGCCGGGCTCGGGCTGTGGTACTTCCGCCTGCAGGTGTGGCAGCACGACGACTATGCGACGCGCTCGGAGGCCAACCGCATCAAGCTGCGGCCGGTGGTACCCGGGCGCGGCCTGATCCTCGACCGCAAGGGGCGGGTGCTGGCCGACAACGTGCCGGCGTACCGCATCGAAGTGACGCCGTTCGAAGCCGGCAAGACCGAGACCTGGCTGCCGGAGCTGGCCAAGGTCATCGCGCTGACGCCCGAGGACATCGCCCGCTTCGAGGACGAGCGCCGCGCCACCCGCGGCTTCAAGCCGATCACGCTGAAGCTGCGCGTCAGCGAGGAAGAAGCCGCGCGCTTCGCCGTCGACCGCTGGCGGTATCCCGGCATCGACCTGGTGTCCTACCTCAATCGCCGTTACATGTACGGCGACCTGTTCTCGCACGTGATCGGCTACGTCGCCCGCATCGACGCCGACGACCTCAAGGCCCTCGGCGAGGGCGGGGCGGCGCTGACCCACATCGGCAAGACCGGGCTGGAGCGCTATTACGAGGAAGCGCTGCGCGGCAAGGTCGGCTACGAGCAGATCGAGACCAACGTCGATGGCCGGCCGATGCGCCAGGTCGGCCACGTGCCCGCCACGCCGGGCGCCGACCTGCGCCTGAGCATCGACCTGGACCTGCAGCAGGCGATGGTCACCGCCTTCGGCGACATGGACGGATCCGCCGTTGCGCTCGATCCGCGTACCGGCGCGGTGCTGGGCATGGTCAGCCTGCCGGGCTACGACCCCAACCTGTTCGTCAACGGCATCTCCAACGTCGACTACCGCGCGCTGATGGACAACCCCTCGCGCCCGATGTTCAACCGCAACGTGCTCGGCGGCGGCCCGCCGGGTTCGACGGTGAAACCGCTGATCGGCCTGGCCGGCCTCGACAGCGGCCTGCGCCGGCCCGAGGACAAGGTGTTCTCGACCGGCACGTTCTACATCCCCGGCCAGCGTCGTGGCTGGCGCGACGCCCACGGCGGCGCCGGCTGGACCGACCTGCGCAAGTCGATCTCCGCGTCGGTGAACTTCTACTACTACAAGCTCGCCTACGACATGGGCATCGAGCGCTTCGACCAGTACATGCGCAAGTACGGCTTCGGCGAACCGACCGGCATCGACCTGCTCGGCGAGAAGTCCGGCGTGGTGCCGTCGCCGGAGTGGAAGCGCAAGCGCAGCAAGGAGCCGTGGTACGCCGGCGAGACCGTCAACGCCGGCATCGGCCAGGGCTACTGGGTCGCCACGGTGCTGCAGCTCGCGCGCGGCACTGCGGCCATTGCCAATGGCGGCAACCTGGTCCGCCCGCACATCGTCGCCGACCGTCGCGACGGGTACCTGGCGCCGTGGGCGCCGCTGCAGCAGCCGACGCCGTCGCGCATCACCGACAACGCCGCCAACCTGCGCGCCGTGCAGGAAGGCATGATCGGCACCATCCACGGCCCCGGCGGCACCGGCCGCGCGATGGCCATTGGTGCGCCGTACACGATGGCCGGCAAGACCGGCACCGCGCAGAAGATCAGCCGCAAGGGCAACATCAGCTTCGATCCGCACTCGTTGCCGTACCACCTGCGCCATCAGGCGCTGTTCGTCGGCTACGCGCCGGCGGACAACCCGACGATCGCGGTGGCGATCTCGGTCGAGCATGGCGGTTTCGGCGGCAGCACCGCCGCGCCGATCGCGCGCAAGATCTTCGACGCTTGGCTGCTGGGCAAGATGCCCGAGCCGGTGCCGACCGATCCCAAACACTTGCGCCCGCCGCAACCGGTGGCCGAACTGCCGGTCGATGCCGCAGCGCAAAGCCCCTCTCCCGCGAGCGGGAGAGGGGTTGGGGTGAGGGCAGAGCAGACGCAAGCCACGCTGCCGGCCACCCGCTCCGCTCCGCCCTCATCCGCCCTCCGGGCACCTTCTCCCGCGGGCGGGAGAAGGGACGAAGCTGCCGGCTCCGCTCCGCCCTCATCTGCCCTCCGGGCACCTTCTCCCGTGGGCGGGAGAAGGGACGAAGCTGCCGGCTCCGCTCCCCCCTCATCCGCCCTCCGGGCACCTTCTCCCGCGAGCGGGAGAAGGGACGAAGCTGCAGGACCGATTCCGTGAGACAGATCCTGCGCTGGCTGTTCGACCTGGTCGTGCGCTTCATGCGCACGCTCGACCTGCCGCTGCTCGGCGCCATCCTCGCGCTGATGGTGATCGGCCTGGCCGTGCTCTACAGCGCCGCCGACCACGCCATCGGCCTGGTCGTCCGCCAGGGCGCGTTCTTCGTTGCCGGCCTGGGCATGATGTGGGTGTTGTCGCGGATCCCGCCGAACCAGCTGCGCAACTGGACGCCGATTGTTTTCGGACTGTCGCTGATCCCGCTGGTGCTGGTGCTGCTGATCGGCACCGGCAAGCACGGACGCCACTGGATCAACCTGGGCGTGGTCTATGTGCAACCGGCCGAGCTGCTCAAGCTGAGCCTGCCGATGATGATCGCCTGGTACCTCGACCGGCAGTCGCTGCCGCCGCGGTTCCGCACGGTGCTGATCGCCGGCCTGCTGATCGCGGTGCCGACCGGCCTGATCCTGCTGCAGCCGGACTTCGGCACGGCGATGCTGGTCGCCGTCAGCGGCGCATTCGCGTTGTACCTGGCGGGGCTGCCTTGGTGGTGGTTCGGCATGGCCTTCGGCGCGGTTGCCGCGATCGCGCCGGTGGCCTGGTTCTGGCTGCTGCGGCCGTACCAGCAGGACCGCATCCTGACCTTCCTCAATCCCGAGTCCGACCCGCTCGGCACCGGCTGGAACATCATCCAGTCGAAGATCGCCATCGGTGCCGGCGGCCTCACCGGCAAGGGCTGGGGGCAGGGCTCGCAGTCGCACCTGAACTACCTGCCCGAGCACACCACCGACTTCATCTTCGCCGTGCTCAGCGAGGAGTTCGGCTGGGTCGGCGTGGCCACGGTGCTGGCCTTGTACCTGTTCGTGATCGGCCGCTGCCTGTGGATCGCCGCGGAAGCCCGCGATGGCTATTCGCGACTGATCGCCGGGGCGCTGGGCCTGGCGTTCTGCGTCTACGTGATCGTCAACGGCGGCATGATTTCCGGTCTGTTGCCGGTGGTGGGCGTGCCGATGCCGTTGCTGAGCTATGGCGGTACGTCGGCGGTGTCGCTGCTGGCGGGGCTGGGCGTGGTGATGGCGGTGCGGGCGCATCGGCCGGTGTACGCGCGCTGAGGGGCGGCGTGCCCTCACCCCAACCCCTCTCCCGCAAGCGGGAGAGGGGCTCAAGCACGGCAAGCGGCAGGGGCTGATCGAAGGATCCTTCTCCCGCTCTGCGGGAGAAGGTGCCCGAAGGGCGGATGAGGGCAGCTCTTGGCACGCACCCGTTCAGCCACGCCCAACCTGACTCCCCGGTTCAGCCACCCCCGAACACCCGGTTTTGGCCTTCTTGAGTGCGTGCTACCCTCGCGGCGATGACCCGACGCCACACTCTCCGTAGCGCCGTGATCAGCGCGCTCCTGTTCGCGTTGGCCGGCTGCGCCACCCAAGCTTCGGCGCCAGCTCCCCAACAGACTCCCGCCAAACCCGCTGCCCCGGCCACCACGGACCCGGGCACGCCGGCGCTGCCCGAGCCGCACGAGCGCAAGGCGCTGCCGGAGGCGCGGGCCGCCTTCGTGCGCGATACCGCTGCCCAGTACGGCATCGACCCGGCTTACATCGAGTCAGTGCTGGACCGCGCCGAGATCCGCGACAGCATCATCGCCGCGATGTCCAAGCCGGCCGAGGCCAAGCCGTGGCGCGACTATCGGCCGATCTTCATCACCCAGGCGCGCATCGACGGTGGCCGCGCCTTCCTCGCCGAGCACCGGGCCGAGCTCGATCGCGCCCAGGCGCAGTACGGCGTGCCGGCGGAAGTGATCGTCTCGATCATTGGCGTGGAAACCAACTTCGGCAAGAACACCGGCAGCTATCCGGTGCTCGACGCGCTCTACACCCTGGCCTTCGCCTATCCGCGCACCGGCGACCCGGCCAAGGCCGACCGCGAGAATCGCCGCGAGGCGTTCTTCCGCGGCGAACTCGGCCAGCTGTTCGCGCTGGGCAAGGAAACCGGCCTGGACATCACCGCGCTCAATGGCAGCTATGCCGGCGCGATGGGCTGGGGGCAGTTCATGCCGTCGAGCTATCGCGAGTTCGCAGTCGACGGCAACGGTGACGGCAAGCGCGACCTGTTCAACGACCTCGACGACGTCTTCGCCTCGATCGCCAACTACTTCGCCAAGAAGGGCGGCTGGGTGCGCGGCGGGCCGGTCACGGTGCGCGCCAATGCTGCCGTCGACGCCAAACCCATCGAGCCGGAGAACCTCGATCCGGTCTACTCGATGGACGACCTGGCCGCGCGCGGTTTTCGCCCTCTGACCCCGGTGCCGCCGGGCCAGACGGCCACGGTGGTCAAGCTCGACGGTGTCGAGGGGCCGGAGTACTGGTTCGGTTTCCGCAATTACTACGCGATCACCCGTTACAACATCTCCAAGCACTACGCGATGGCGGTGTACCAGCTCGGCGAGGCCATCGCCGGCCGCGCCAACGAACCCGTCGCCGCCACTGCCGCTGTCGTCGTCCCGCCCTCGCCATGAGGTCCACGGCCATGCATCGCAGCCTTGTCCGCTCAACGCTCGGCGCCATGCTGGCGCTGGGCCTGGTCGCCTGTGCCAGTGCGCCGAAGAAATCCGTTTCCCAGCCAGCGGGCATCCCCGACAAGGGCGGCATCCAGCACAGCCAGTTGCCCGACGGCAAGGGAAAGAAGAAGTCGCCGTACGCGCCGGCGCAGGAAGATCCGCGCACGCGTGGCAACTACACCGCTGGCGGCCTGTACAAGCCGGGCGTGTCCGACAGCACGCCTGACCACGTGCCCGATGTCGATGCGATCCCCGAGCCGGAAGTGACCAACGAGCCGCGCTCGCCGATCGGCAACCGCGCGACGTACTCGGTGCTGGGCAAGAAGTACAAGGTGCTCGACAACACCAAGGGTTACGTCGAGAAGGGCACCGCCTCCTACTACGGCCAGAAATTCCACGGCCGCCGCACCTCGAACATGGAGGTGTACGACATGTACGCCTTCACCGCCGCACACAAGACGCTGCCGCTGCCGAGCTTCGCCCGCGTCACCAACCTCGACAACGGCAAGTCGGTGGTGGTGCGGGTCAACGACCGCGGCCCGTTCCATGAAGGACGCGTCATCGACCTGAGCTACGCCGCCGCGGTCAAGCTCGGCATCACCGCGCGCGGCACCGGCCGTGTCGAAGTTCGCGCGCTGCAGCCGGGTGACGACGACAGGCCGGTGCTCGCCTCCACACCCGCCCCCGCGCCGTCGCGGCCGGCGGACGCGAAACCGACACCGATCGACCGCCTGATCGCCGCCATGCCCGTCGCCAGTGCCAACGCCGGCGAGTTGCCGCCGGGCGTACGCATCGCCACCGGCAAGCCGACCGTGCTGGGCAGCGCCGCCGCGGCAGTGGCAAGCGCGACCACCGCGCCGCCGCCGGCCGCGCCGACGCCCGCCGCCAGCGGCGGCGGCGTGGTCCTTCAGGTCGCCAGCTTCACCGCCCGTGCCAATGCCGACCGCGCGCTGACGACGCTGCGCCAGGCCGGCATCGACACCGCACAGATCAGCGACGCCAGTGCCAACGGCCAGACCATCTGGCGCCTGCGCGTGGGCCCGCTCCAGGCCGCGCAGGCACCGGAACTTGCGGCCCGTATCGCCGGTCTTGGTTTCGGCCAGCCGCAACGCGTCCGCGACTAGAGCGTGCGCGACTAGAATTCCACCCCTCAGACACTGGCCGGCACGTCGCCGGCCTCCGGAGCAGTAGAGACAATGAAAGTACCCGCTCTTGCCAGGGCCGCCGCCCTGGCCGCGGTCACCACGCTGGTGACCGGCCTCGCCATCGCCCAGGCGCCGACGCCGCAGCCCGCCGCGCCCGCGCTGCCGGCCGCCAGCGATTCGCTGCCGGTTCCGCCGCCGCCGCAGATCACCGCCGCCGCGTGGGTGCTGATGGACGCCGCCAGCGGCAACATCCTCGCCGGAGAGAACTACGACCAGCGCGTCGAGCCGGCCAGCATCACCAAGGTCATGACCAGTTATGTCATTGCCGCGGAGATGGCCGCCGGCAAGGTCAAGGACACCGACCAGGTGATGATGACCGAAAACGCCTGGCGCACCGGCGGCGCCGGCACCGACGGCAGCTACTCCGGTTTCGAGGTCAACAAGACCGCGCCGCTGGTGCAGATGGAAAAGGGCATGGTGGTGCAGTCCGGCAACGATGCCGCGATCGCGCTGGCCGAGCACGTCGCCGGCTCCACCGATGCCTTCGCCGCGCTGATGAACCAGTACGCCGCGCGCATCGGCATGAAGGGCTCGCACTTCGTCAATCCGCACGGCCTGTCGGCGGAAGGCCATTACTCGACCGCGCACGACCTGGCCCTGCTTGGCCGCGCCCTGATCCACGATTACCCGGTCGCGTACTCGTACAACAAGATCAAGGAATTCACGGTCGGCCCGATCACCCAGCCCAACCGAAACCTGCTTTTGTGGCGTGATCCCTCGGTCGATGGCATCAAGACCGGACACCACTCCGGCGCCGGCTACTGCCTGATGGCCTCGGCCATGCGCGGCGACCAGCGCCTGATCTCGGTGGTGATGGGTTCGAGCAGCGAGAACCAGCGTGCCGTCGATTCGCAGGCACTGCTGAACTGGGGCTTCCGCTTCTTCGAGACGCACAAGCTTTACGACGTTGGCAAGCAGATCGCCAAGCAGAAGGTGTGGAAGGGCGCCGCCGACGAAGTCCAGCTCGGCGTTGCCGAGCCGCTGCTGGTGACCGTGCCGCGCGGCAAGTACAACCAGCTCAAGCCGATGATGGACGTGCCCAAGACCCTGGTCGCGCCGATCGCAAAGGGCCAGAAGATCGGCACGGTGAAGGTGGTGCTGGACGGCAAGGTGATCTCGCAGCGTCCGCTGGTGGCGATCAACGCGGTCGAGCAGGGCGGCTTCTTCAAGCGCCTGTGGGACGAGCTGTGGATGTGGTGGGAGTCGGAGTGATCGGCACCTGAGTGGAGCAACGAGAAGCCGGCGAAAGCCGGCTTCTTCGATTTCGTCCCGCGTCGTCCCGGCGAACGCCGGGAACCAGACCCTCACCTCATCCAGCCCGTCACGTCATCCCGGCGAACGGTCTCGTCAGCGTCCTCCTCGGATGTGCGCTTACCTCTTTACCGCCACTTAGTAAAGCGGTTAAAGCCCAGCGCTTCAGAATCCCTGCGATGCGGAGACCGGGCACTTGCGGCCTAGGTACCGGCACAGGACGCCGGCGAGACCCACGAGCATTTCCGCCTCTTCAAAGTTCGGGGCCTGCCCCTCTTGAAGATGACGACCAAAATTTGAAGACCATCCCCAAGCTTGTTCCACAACAGAATCAAGCGGCCGGGGAAAGAGGCCAGGATTTCGACGAACCAGCGCCCCGAGCGTGTCGGTCGAACCAGTCACGTCACGGGCAACGCATTCGAGTGCCGCCATCGCGTGCTGAATCGCACCCGTAACCTCGGGATCTGGCCGGCGGGAAAGGTCAAGAATCGCCTCATGCAGTTCGGAGGCTGTAGTGGTCTTCCCCTCATCTCGCAGGAGCTTCTGAGCGCCGAGGATCGCCTCCTCAAAGGCCTCACCTCCACGCATCTCCAAGTGACCGAAAACCAATTTCCAACCGATGCCGGCGCGGCTGAAGTAACGATTGATCTCGGTCTCAAACGCCATCGCTTTGCCCGATCTTTGGAGATCAAAATACATTGCCTCAATGGCGTCGTAGACTTCGAACCACGCGCACTTGTCCAATAGCATGCGGACTTCATCGCGGATGTTTGGATATTCCGACCAATTGCTGGGGTCTGGCCGCTTGTAGAAGAGGCGGCACAGAAGCGTGCGCATTTGCGTGGGTCGTAAGCCAAGGTTCTCCGCGATATCTGCGATGACGCCGCGCATCTCTTCCGGAGCGTCGTGTCGCACAGTGATCTCTGCCGGCTCCATCGAAAGCCCAAGGCGATCGGAAAAGCGTTCCATCCACGTCCCCTTCGTAAGAATCCTTGCAAATTGCGCGAGTCTTTTCCAAGTTCTCGGTCAGGCTGCATTGACCGGATCGGTCTTTGTGCGCTGTCCAGCTCGAATCAATTGCAGCAGCACCGATCGCGCAAGAACGATGTCGTGCGACTGGATCGCTTGTGCCAGTGGCTGATTGAGAGCGACGAGTGCATAGCAGTAGCCGGGGCGAGTCGGCACCGATATGAACAATGGAATGCCAGTGGAAATTGCGCCAGCAATCAACGTCAATACTGCGGCTGAGAGTAGGGTCTGCTCGGGATCTCTCAATGGCTGGAGGATGAGCCCCCGCCAGCGCCGTCACGAATGAGCACGCCGCAACGGTCGGGTCGCAATCCATCATCGAGCCCATTGATCCTCTTCCAACCGCACAACCAGGATCGACATACCTGGGGACGCTGAGGGTAGATCCCACAACCGCCACACTCGCGCAGATGAGGGCACGGGTCATCGGCACGCTTGGTAAGTTCCGGATCATTGATCTTCAGCGTAATGCAGCACGCGGAGCACTCTCCACACTCGCGTTCGATCTTCCCCTGGTTCGTCATGAATCCCGCCTGGCCAATTTCATGTTTGGCGATTTCGACTACAAGTCGGCAATGAATTTCCTCGAACTTAGGCTTGCCACGAATCAGCGTTACGGGGCAAGGCCCGCTGCGGGTCGTAGACGCTCAACGATTCGGCCGGAAGTGAGCTGGAATTGAAGAGGACCAGGTTCGTGCCGCCCGCATGCACCGTCGAAGGAAACAGGATGCCTGCGGCGTCTGCTTCCATCGCGATCTCTCCCAACAGCCATGATGGCGGTTCTACTTCCTCTTCAAACGCCATCTTGCGCCAGTTGCACGAGTACTCCGACCACAACGGATTCCACGTCCCAGCAACGAACCCTCGCGAGAAATCGATAACCGTGATTTGACTTACAAGGAACGTTGCGATGGTGCCCGGAGCAAGTAGTTGCGCATGTTGCTGGTACTCAGCCAGGGCGGTCTCGAGAGAAGCCGAAAGGTATAGGGCTTCCTGACCTGGCCGATTGAACCGCCCGCCCTTGCGAGCGGCGCCAGCACCAGAAGTTGGCGCAAATGACCACTGCGGCACGATTACTCGGTAATGCGCCTCGGCTTCGCCCAGTTGCCGCGAGATCATCCGGTTGGGCCGCCAGCTATCGACTCAATGTAGTCAACGACTACCTGGGCCTTGCCTTCCTTCACCAAGGTATCCGGCGTTCGGTAGTCAAACTCCGGAAGCGGCTCGTTCATGAACCAGAAGATGGCACGGTTCCGATCACCACCGGCGGCATCGACGGCTGCGCTCAGTACGCGCACTACGTCACGCAGATAGTGCTGAAGGTTCTCGCTCTGTGGCCTGGCAGCGGGCGTGTTACGACTTACCCTGGCGCGCTCGGCGACGCTTTGAATCTGCAGGCCCAAAGCCTCACCAACAAGATGTGGCGATAGGTAAGGACGATCAGGCTCGCGAAGGCTCTCAGCGAGGCTCGTTACGGCCCTGTCCATGACGGCACTCATGGCGTACTCCTCTTGCTTTAGTGCACCTATAATGCACGTTTTATGCACATAATGCAAGAAAGCCCCTAGTGACCGCTTGTTCAACGCTCAGGTCCGATTCCTTTGACCTGTAGCTCCATGAGTTCCTTACCCACACGTGCCTCCAATTCCTGGCGCTCCCTTCGGACTGAGGACACTTCGCCAGGACCCATTCGCTCCTGCTGTCCTGGCGAAATCGGCCCCGCAAAACTTGGGTTCGCCCACCCCCGGACCCATAATCGATACCCATGGAAATCAAATCCGACAACCCCGACCACGGCTTCCAGTTTCCCGGCACCTTCGAGCTCAGCGCCATGGGCGCGGCCGAGAAGGACCTGGAGACGGTGCTGCCGACGTTGTTGCTGGACGCGGGCATCGAAGTGGTCAGCGAGTCCGTGAGCTGGAAGCATTCCAGCAACGGCCGCTTCGTCTCGGTGCGCATCAGCTTCCGTGCCGAGAGCCGCGAGCAGTACGACCTGGCGCACGCGGTGCTGCGGGAGCATCCGGAAGTGAAGTGGACGCTCTGAGCGACGTGGACGTTCCGGCGGCTGGAACCCATCCCCTCCCCAGCCCTCCCCTCGAAGGGGAGGGAGTTATGCTTTCGGCTCGGGTGAGGGATCTGGGGCGGCGTGCCTACGAGCCGGTCTGGCGCGCCATGCAGGCCTTCACCGACGAGCGCACCGCCGACACGCCCGACGAGCTGTGGCTGGTCGAGCACGACCCGGTGTTCACCCTCGGCCAGGCCGGCAAGGACGAACACGTGCTGTTCCCCGGCGACATCCCGGTGCTGCACGTCGATCGTGGCGGCCAGGTGACCTACCACGGCCCCGGCCAGATCGTCCTGTACCCACTGCTCGACCTGAAGCGGCTCAAGGTCGGTGTCAAGGAATACGTCCACCGGATCGAGCAGGCCATGATCGACACCCTGGCCGACTGGAACATCCACGCAGAGCGCCGCGAAGGCGCGCCGGGCGTGTACGTGAACGGGGCCAAGATCGGCGCGCTCGGCATCCGTGTCCGCCGCGGCTGCACCTTCCATGGCCTGGCTTTCAACATCGCCATGGACCTGGCGCCGTTCGCGCGGATCAATCCGTGCGGCTACCAGGGGCTGAAAGTGACCTCGATGCTAGACTTGGGCGGCCCTTCGGGGCTGGACGCAGTCAAGCCGGTGCTGATCGGGCACATCGCCCGCCAGTTCGGCTTGCAGGTCGAACAGGCATCGCCGCCGCTTTGAAATCTCCCTTCTCCCGCGAGCGGGAGAAGGGGCCCGAAGGGCGGATGAGGGCGCTTTTACCCTCACCCCAGCCCTCTCCCGCAAAGCGGGAGAGGGGGCAAAAACCGCAAGAGACCCAGTTCCCGCCATGACCGAATCCACAGCCAAGTCCATCCCGCTCGCCATGGTCAGCGGCAACGCCGTGCCTGAGGCTCTGCAGCCGGGAGTGAAGCAGGTGGCCGGCGACAAGATCGCGCGCTCGCCGGTGCAGTTCGCCGACGCGCCGGTGCTGCGCAAGCCGTCATGGATCCGCGTGCGCATTCCGTCGGGCAACTCGGTGCAGCAGCTCAAGGCCAAGCTGCGCGAGAACCGCCTGGTCACGGTGTGCGAGGAAGCCAGCTGCCCCAACATCCACGAGTGCTTCAGCCACGGCACCGCCACCTTCATGATCCTCGGCGAGGTCTGCACCCGCCGCTGCAGCTTCTGCGATGTCGCCCACGGCCGGCCCAAGCCGCCCGATGCCGGCGAGCCGCTGAGCCTGGCCACCACCGTTGCCGACATGGGCCTGAAGTACGTGGTGGTCACCAGCGTCGACCGCGACGACCTGCGCGACGGCGGTGCCCAGCACTTCGTCGACTGCATCGCGGCGATCCGCGAGCACAGCCCGAAGACCCGCATCGAGGTGCTCACGCCCGACTTCCGCGGCAAGGGCCGCATGGAACGCGCGCTGGAAATCCTCGCCGGCAACCCGCCGGACGTGTTCAACCACAACGTCGAGACCGTGCCGGACCTGTACCGCAACGTCCGCCCCGGCGCCGACTACCAGTGGTCGCTGACGCTCCTGCAGAAGTTCAAGGCGCAGCACCCCGAGGTGGCCACCAAGAGCGGCATCATGCTCGGCCTGGGCGAGACCATGGAGCAGGTGCAGGCGACCCTGCGCGACCTGCGCGCGCACGACGTCGACATGATCACCATCGGCCAGTACCTGCAGCCCAGTGCCCATCACCATCCGGTGCTGCGCTACTGGACGCCGGAAGAGTTCAAGGAACTCGAGGTCTACGGCATGGCGCTGGGTTTCACCCACGTCGCCTCCGGTCCGCTGGTGCGCTCGTCCTATCACGCCGACCGTTCGGCGATCGAAGCCGGCGTCGTCGCGGCCAACTGAGCCCGCGCGCCGCCATCGCGGCGTCACCTGTCTTTGACCGGCAAACCTGCAGCTTGGGTGGGTGCCGGCTTGCCCAACGCCCGTGTAACGCCACCCGTCGCCCAGCTGAACGTTTTTGGATGAACGGGCGTTTGTGCATGCCATGGCACGGTTTTTCCCACCCGTGGTGGGGTGACAGCCGCTGCAACTTTCGGCACTGTGGGGCTGTCGAACACCGGTCCATGCTGTCGGTTCTGTCTGGTTCCTGCGTCCGACACCCCCCGCACCAAAGATCAGGCCGCCAGCGGCCGCGAGCCCCGCGATGAATGCCAAGACCACGTTATTCGCTTTTCTGCTGACCACACCGCTGGCATTGCTCGCGCAGTCCTCCGACAGCGTCGACAAGAAGACCTCGCAGGTCGAATTGCCGCAGCACGAGAAGCCGAGCCTGATCAAGTCGGTGGAACCGTCGCCGCTGCCGCGTGCGCCGACCGCCGACCAGACCACCGCCGCCAAGCTGGTGTACGGGCTGCTCTCCGACAGCCGCTACGCCTATCGCCCGGTGGCGCTCGACGACACCCTGTCGGCCGACATCTACAAGCGCTACCTGGAGTCGCTCGATGGCGGCAAGCAGTTCCTGACCGCGCAGGACGTCGCCAGGTTCGACACCTACAAGCTGAAGTTCGACGACGCCATCAAGAGTGGCGACCTCGACCCGGCCTACGCGATCTTCGCCACCTACAAGCAGCGCGTCGACCAGCGCGTGGCCTACGCGCGCGACCTGCTCAAGCAGGACATGTTCGATTTCACCGGCAGCGACCGCTACGAGTACGACCGCGAGGACGCACCGTGGGCCACCGATGCCGCCGCGCTCGATACGCTGTGGCAGCAGTCGGTGCGCAACGACTGGCTGCGCCTGAAGCTGGCCGGCAAGAAGCCCGAGGACATCCGCAAGACGCTCGACAAGCGCTACGCCAACATGGGCAAGTCGATCGCCGAGCTCAAGGGCGAGGACGTCTTCCAGACCTTCCTCAACAGCTACGCCAATTCGGTCGATCCGCACACCGACTACTTCACGCCGAAGACGGCCGACAACTTCAACGTGTCGATGTCGCTCTCGCTCGAAGGCATCGGCGCGGTGCTGCAGAAGCAGGACGACGTGGTCGCGATCCGCGAGATCGTGCCCGGCGGTCCGGCCGGCAAGTCCAACAAGCTCAAGCCCGGCGATCGCGTCGTCGGTGTCGGCCAGGGCGAAAGCGGCGCGATGGAAGACGTGATCGGCTGGCGCATCGACGATGTTGTCGCCAAGATCCGCGGCGCCAAGGGCACCAAGGTGCGCCTGGACGTGATCCCGGCCGAATCCACCCTCGACAGCCAGCCGCAGCGCATCGTGCTGGTGCGCGACAAGGTGCGCCTGGAAGACCAGGCCGCCAAGTCGAAGGTCATCACCATCCCCGCCGCCAACGGTGCGCCGCAGCGGCGCATCGGCGTGATCGAGCTGCCTGGCTTCTACCAGGACTTCGAAGGCCGTCGCAAGAACAGCGCCGACTACGCCTCGGCCACGCGCGACGTCGCCAAGCTGCTGACCAAGCTGAGCGAGGAAAAGGTCGAAGGCGTCGTGCTCGACCTGCGCAACAACGGCGGCGGTTCGCTCAACGAGGCGATCGAGTTGACCGGTCTGTTCATCGACCGTGGCCCGGTCGTGCAGGTGCGCGAATCCGGTGGCCGCGTCAGCGTCGAAGGCGACAGCGACACCGGCATCGCCTGGGAAGGCCCGCTGGCGGTGCTGATCAACCGTGGCTCGGCCTCGGCGTCGGAGATCTTCGCCGGCGCGATCCAGGACTACGGTCGTGGCCTGGTCATCGGCGAAACCAGCTTCGGCAAGGGCACGGTGCAGAACCTGGTCGACCTCGACCGCTGGCCGGCCAATGAAGAAGCACGCTTCGGCCAGGTCAAGCTGACCATCGCCCAGTTCTTCCGCGTAAGCGGCGGTTCGACGCAGAACAAGGGCGTGGTGCCGGACATCTCGTTCCCGGTGTCGGTCGATGCCAGCGAGTACGGCGAAAGCACCTACGACAACGCACTGCCGTGGACCCGCATCTCGCCGGTGCCGCACACCGCCTACGGCAACTTCGCACCGCTCCTGCCGAAGCTGGAGACGTTGCACGGCTCGCGCATCGCCAAGGACAAGGAGTTCCAGTGGTGGTCGGACGACGTCAACGAGTTCCGCGAGGAGCGCGCCAAGAAGTGGGTCAGCCTGAACGAGGCCGAGCGCCGTTCCGAGCGTGACCGCGATGACAACAAGCGCAAGCAGCGCCAGGAAGAGCGCAAGACGCTGGGCCTGGACCTGGATCCGCTGGCCGACGATTACAACGACGACGGCCTGTCTGCGAACGAGCGCGACATCGCCAAGGATGCCGAGCGCGAGAAGCTGGCCGAGAACCGTCCGGACCCGCTGCTGCGCGAATCGGCGGCGATCCTGGCCGACGCGGTGCACCTGCTCAACAACGACCGCCAGCTGTCGGCGCTGGTGCTGCCGACGGCGACGACGGCGGGGCACTGGGCGGACTGAGCCCGCGGCGAAGCCGCCTGCAAGAATCGGATAGCGGGCGCCTCAGGGCGCCCGTTACGCTTTGAGCCATGAACACTGCCCGCCAGCTCCGCGCCAAACTCGACCACGCCCGGCAACTGCTCGACGCCGGCGAGCCGACGCTGACCGACCTCGCTGTCACGGTCGGCCTGAGCGCCTCGCACCTGCAGCGCCAGTTCGGCGCGCGCTTCGGCCTCAGTCCGGCCGAGTACCTGGCGCAGCGCAAGCTGGGCACGCTCAAGGTCGCATTGCGCGAAGGCAACGATGTCAGTGCCGCGCTGTACGACGCCGGCTACGGATCACCCTCGCGCGTGTACGAAGGCGGCGCCGCGAAACTGGGCATGACCCCCGCGCGCTACCGTGCCGGCGGCGCCGGCGAGCAGATCCGCTGGAGCATCGCCGCGACCGCGCTGGGGCAGGCCCTGGTGGCGACCACCGAGCGCGGCGTGTGCATGATCGAACTGGGCGAGGACGCCGATGCGCTGGAAGCGCGACTGCACGAGGAGTTTCCGCAGGCGCAGTTGGAGCGCGTCGATGCCGGACGCGACGAGTTCCTCGCGCCGCGACTGCACGCGGTCGCCGACGCGCTGGCCGGCAAGCAGGCGAAGGTGCCGCTGGACCTGATCGGCACCGCGTTCCAGAAGAAGGTGTGGGACGCGCTGATGAAGATCCCGCGCGGTGAAACGCGCAGCTATGCCGAAGTCGCGCGCGCGATCGGTCAGCCGCGTGCGACGCGTGCGGTGGCCAGTGCCTGCGCCGGGAATCATCTGGCGATCGTGGTGCCGTGCCATCGCGTGATTCGTGGCGATGGATCGCTGGGCGGGTATCGGTGGGGGTTGCCGATGAAGCAGAAGGTGTTGGCGCGGGAGCGCGCGGCGTAGGGCGGCCCTCACCCCAACCCCTCTCCCGCAAGCGGGAGAGGGGCTTAAGCATTCCCTTCTCCCGCGTGAGAGACAGGGCCGTCAGCAGTCCCTTCTCCCGCTTGCGGGAGAAGGTGCCCGGAGAGCCTGCCCCGTACTTGATACGGGGGCGGATGAGGGCAGCTCTTGACCTACTTCCTTCGCCGCACCGGCGCCCGCGTCGGCACATGCAACCCCGCCTTCACCACGTCGAACACCATTCGCGTCTCGTATCGCTTGATGTTGCCCTCGTCCATGAACAACCGGTCCGCCACCTCGCGGCAATGCGCCACGCCCGTGGTCGACAGGATCACCAGGTAGTCCCATTCGCCTGCCAGTGTGTAGCACTGCTGCACTTCCGGCGCGGCGCGCATGCGCGCATGGAACGCGGCGTGCAGCTTGGCCGACTCGCGCTCCATCGCGACCAGCACGGTCGCCAGCGTGGTGGTGCCGAGAAGAGTGGCGTCGAGCACGGCGACCTGCCGCAGCAGGCCGCTCTTGCGGTAGCGGGTCAGGCGCCGTTGCACGGCGCTGGCCGACAGCCCGACCGCCTCGCCCAGGGCGGTCAGCGTCGCCGACGCATCGCGCTGGAGCAGATCCAGCAGGCGATGGTCGAACTCGTCCAGCACAACGGGAGTCTTGGCCATGCAAAATTTTTGCGTTAATGCGCACGATTTATCAATCCCGTCGCGGCCGCTGCCGTTACGATTCAGTCATCCGAACGTTTCCTGCACCGGCGGTGCGGCGTCCGGGTCGTCGATGACGATCCAGGAGCGCCGGCTGCGCGGTGCCGGTGGCGTCGGCCGCGTCGGCCGCCAGAAAATCCAGCCGCCTGCAACTCCAACCCCCACGTGGAATCCGCATGAGCACCGCTGCACCCACCGTCGCCCGCGCCGCTCCCGGCGGGCTGGCCGTCGCCTTTGCCCTGGCCTCGGTCTACATCCTCTGGGGCTCGACCTACCTGGCGATCCGTTTCGCGCTGGAAAGCTATCCGCCGTTCCTGCTCGGCGCCGGGCGCATGTTCCTCGCCGGCGCGATCATGTACGCCGTGCTGCGCTGGCGCGGCGTGCCCAGGCCCACCGGCAAGCAGTGGCGCACGCTGTGGGTCCTGTCGATCTGGATGGTGCTGCTGTCCAACGGCCTGGTGAACCTGGCCGAGACCGAAGTCGGCTCCGGCCTGGCTGCGATCGCGGTAGCCTCGATGCCGCTGTTCGCCGGCGTGTTCGCGATGCTGCGCGGCCGCCATCCTTCGAAGATCGAATGGGTCGGCCTGATCATCGGCTTCCTCGGCGTGCTCTGGCTCAATGCCGGCGGCGAGCTGTCGTCGTCGATGCTCGGCCTGGTGTGCCTGGTGATCGCGCCGATAGCGTGGGCCTGGGGTTCGATCTGGAGCCGCGACCAGGACCTGCCGCAACCGTTCATGTCGGCCGCCGGGCAGATGCTCACCGGCAGCGTGTGGATGCTGATCGCCGCCGTGCTGCACGGCGAGCGCATGACCGCGATGCCCAGCGCCAGCGCCACCACCGCACTGCTGTACCTGGTCGTGGCCGGCTCGATCTTCGGCTTCACCGCCTACATCTGGCTGCTGCACCACGTGCGGCCGGCGCTGGCGACCAGCTATGCCTACGTCAATCCGCCGATCGCGGTGCTGTTCGGCGCGTTGATCGGCGGCGAGCACTTCACCGCGCATGACCTGGGCGCGATGGCGGTGATCCTGGTCGGCGTGGTCATCATCACCCTGGCCAAGGCGCGCTCGGGCAAGCAGGTGCCGGCGGCTGCTGCACCTTCAGAGCCGGCGGCATGAGCGATCACGCTTCCGTGCGCGGCGGCCTCTGGGTCGCGGCTGCCTCATTCGTGCTGTGGGGGCTGATGCCGCTGTACTGGCATCTGCTCAAGGTGGTGCCGTCGCTGCAGATCGTCATGCATCGCATCGTCTGGAGTGCGCTGCTGGTGGCGGCGTGGCTGGTCTGGAAGCAGGGCCGCGGCTGGTTGCGCGCGACCCTGGCGCGACCGCGCGCAGCGTGGATGCTGGCCCTCAGCGGCACGTTGATCGCGTTCAACTGGGGCCTGTACGTCTGGGCGGTGAATGCCGGCCACGTCGTCGAGAGCAGCCTGGGCTATTTCATCAATCCGCTGGTGAGCGTGCTGTTCGGCGTGGCGTTCCTGCACGAGCGGCTCAACCGCGTGCAGTGGCTGTCGGTGGCTCTGGCAGCGACCGGCGTGGCGTGGCTGACCTGGCAGTACGGCCAGCCGCCGTGGATCGCCATTGGCCTTGCGCTGTCGTTCGCCCTGTACGGGCTGATCCGCAAGCTGGTCGCAGTCGATGCCGTCAGCGGCCTTGGCGTGGAGAGCGTGTACCTGTTCCTGCCGGCGCTGGCGCTGCTGCTGTGGAGCGAGACGCACGGCACTGGCCACTTCGCCAGCGGCTGGGGCCTGGGCGTCGATGCGCTGCTGATCTTCTGCGGCGTGCTGACCGCACTGCCGCTGATCGGTTTCGCCTTCGCGGTACGGCGCGTGCCGCTGTCGGTGGTCGGCCTGATGCAGTACATCGCCCCGACCATCCAGTTCCTGCTTGGCGTGCTGGTCTTCGGCGAAGCATTCGACCGCGACCGCGCCACCGGCTTCATTTTCATCTGGGTGGCGCTGGCGGTCTTCGCGATCGATGGGATGCTGCGGGCGCGGCGTGCAACGGTGGCGGCGGCGGCAGCCTGACTGCCGCGGAGCAACGTCCATGGCTTCCCGCCTTCGCGGGAATGACGGGCATGGAGCAACGACGCTGGGTCCCTGCCTTCGCGGGGATGACGGTCTTCTTTAGCCCCTCTCCCGCTTGCGGGAGAGGGGTTGGGGTGAGGGCCGCCGAAGA